>JASHPL010000302.1 GCA_030038125.1 Candidatus Sulfotelmatobacter sp. | reverse complement strand
TGGACGCTGCCTTTGGCAACTCCCGCTGGGATACCGAAATGCTCGGGATGGCGAGACATGCGTTCGCCATCAACCCCAGTCCGGATTTGCGAGCGACCGCACAGGAACACGGCTGGAAAGTCTACTTCCCCGACGGCTGCGTCCGCCGGTAGCTCGTGCTATCAGCCTTACCTCGTGCGCCTTCGCGTCCTTTGTCGTTTAGAGACTTCTGACCACGAAGGGCATGAAGGACCACGAAATAGTTCACGCCACATTCCTTTGCAATCCTCAATAGAATGGAGACATGTATTCCGCGCAATTGCTGGACCACTTCGAGCATCCGCGCAATGCGGGCGAAATCACTCACCCGGATGCAACCGCCGAAATCGAGAATCCGGCGTGCGGCGATATGCTTCGCCTGACTTTGAGAATCGATGGCGGACGAATTGCCGAAATCCGATTCAAAGCCAAAGGATGTGTGGCCTCGATCGCCTGTGCTTCAGCGTTGAGCGAATTGGCTCGTGGCAAAAGCATCGACGAAGCTCGCGCTCTGCACCGCGATCAGCTCGTGGAATACCTTGGCGGATTGCCGCAGGCTTCGACGCACGCGGCACAATTGGCGCTAGACGCCCTATCAGCAGCACTCAATCAATTGCCTCATGTCGGCAAAACTCAAACGGGATTCGTTAATTCGTAATGTCTCCCCATGCCCCGCGCCGAATCGCCTGTCTGCAACCGAGCGCCACGGTTATTCTCGATGCCATTGGAGAACTGCATCGCGTAGTCGCCTGCACTCGATACTGCGCCGATGTCGTTCCAGCAGCTGCCCGTGGTTCTCGCCTCATCCTCGCTGACTCGTGGACGGCGAATGCCGAGGAGATCATCGCCTCGCATCCTGACCTCGTCATCGCCGCGGTGCCATATCAGGTAAGAGCCGTCAGTGAAATTTTAAAGTCCGGTGCGCGTTTCCTCGGCCTTGCGCCCAAGATGCTGTCGGATATCTATACCGATATCGCGACAATTGCGGGCGCGGTGGGATCATCCGAGCGCGGCACTCAAGTGATCGATGCAATGCAGCTTCGCATCGAGCAGGTGCGGGCCCGCACCGCGCGAGCACCCAAGCCGAGAGTTTTCTGCGAGGAATGGGGTAAGCCGATCATCGCATCGCAGCGTTGGGTAGCGGAATTAGTCGAAGCCGCCGGTGGAGAATTCCTTTGCGTCCCGGGACAACAAGTTCCTGTCGAGAATATTGAACGGCTCGATCCTGAAATTATCATCGCGGCCTGGTGCGGGGCGGCTGATCGAGTCCCGCTTGAAAAATTGATCGCGACTCGTGGCTGGCAGCGAACTTCAGCCGCACAGCACAGTCGCGTCTTCTGCATTCGCGACGAGTTTCTCAACACGCCCGCTCCCACTTTGCTTCATGGTCTCGAAGCGCTCGCGTTTGCGCTTCATCCCGACCTTTGTCCGCACACGAAGGGAATCCGGCGAATTACCGACGTTCCGTCTTCCACAGTGTCGAATTCATTGCTGTGAGTTAAGATGCATTCATGCCAGTTGCAGATCGGGTCGAAGAAGTCCGCATGCAAGTGAACGATCTCGCCAAGGCTGCTCCCACCGCGCGCGAACTCATGCAACGAATGGTTAAGCTGTTGCATGAACGAATGCTGAAGTACAACTGGGTTGGCTTCTACATGCTCGAACCTGGAACACAGCCACCGGTACTGGTGCTGGGCGCTTTTGAAGGTGCGATGACTCCCCACACGCGCATTCCGCTGAACCAGGGTATTTGCGGCGCCGCAGCCTCCAGCGGCCAGACCGTGGTCGTCGACGATGTGAGCAGAGATCCGCGGTATCTAGCGTGCTCGCTCGAAACCAAATCGGAGATCGTAGTGCCGATATTCGTCTACGGCGAGGTCGTCGGCGAACTTGATATCGACAGCCATTTCGCGGCAGCTTTCACGCGTGAACACCAGGAACTGGTCCAACACTGCGCCATCCTGGTGGGGAAGAAACTGGAAACCTCCAGCCGATGAAGCGCGTGGTCGCAGCCCTCATCTGGCAGGCTGACAAGCTGCTGGTTTGCCAGCGTACGCGACATCAGACCATGCCGCTCAAGTGGGAGTTTCCCGGCGGCAAAATCGAAGATGGAGAACAACCGCGCGATGCGCTGCGCCGAGAGCTGGAAGAAGAACTTGGGATTGTGGCGCGCATCGGCGATGAAGTAGCCCGTATTCAGCACGAATACCCCAACGGAGGCATGGTCGAACTTCGCTTCTTTGCGGTTCGCGAATACGGAGGCGAAATCGAGAACCGGATTTTCCGCGATATCCAGTGGGCCGAACGCAAAGATTTGCCGAACTACGACTTCCTGGAGGCGGATTTGACGCTGGTCAGCGACTTGGCCGCAGGAAAACTGCTTTAGCCAGATCGCAGGGTCCAGAACCAGGCTATCGTTAGCAGGATCATTACTACTGTGGTCACCCATGCGATGACATTGAATGAGCGCCTATTCACATATTCGCCCATCAAATCCTTTTTGTTGATCAGCAGGAGCATGAAGATAAGGACGAACGGCAGCACCACGCCGTTCACGACCTGCGAAAGCACCGCAATTTTCAGTAACGGCAGGCCGGGAATAAGTACGACCACGCCGCCGGCGATAATGAGCAGCGTGTATAGCCAATAAAAGAATGGCGCCTCGCCGAACTTCAATCCCACGCCGGACTCAAATCCTAAACCTTCGCAAACGGTGTAGGCGGTCGAAAGCGGCAGGATGGAGGCCGCAAAGAGTGAGGCGTTGAACAATCCCACCGCAAACAAGATATAAGCGTACTGTCCCGCCAGGGGTTTCAGGGCGCCAGCCGCATCCGCGGCGCTTTTGATGTCGCGATAACCATGCACATAAAGCTGAGCCGCGCACGCGACGATAATGAACCACGCCACGACATCCGTAAAAATGCAGCCGGTCACGACATCAATCTGCGAAGCCCGGTATCCGCGTCGCGTCACTCCTTTTTCCACGATCGAGGACTGCAGATAAAACTGCATCCACGGCGCAATGGTAGTTCCCACAACTCCGATCACCATGTAGAGATAAGCCTGATCGCGGAATGCGCTGATGTTGGGTGGTTTGAATGTCGCGATGGTCGCATCTCTCCATAACGGGTGCGCCAGAATGCCGGCAATGATGTAGGTCACGTAGAAAAACGACGCTCCGAGAAAGACTTTCTCCACGCTTTTGTATTGCCCATAGACCACAATCAGCCAAACGATAACGGCGCATATGGGGACCGTGTAGATGCGTGCCCAGCCAAACAATTCGAGGCTGGTGGCGATGCCAATGAATTCAGTGACCACGTTGCCGAAATTCGTGATCAGAATACCGAGCATCATGAAGAACGTAACCCGGAACCCAAATTCTTCGCGAATGAGATCGCTGAGACCCTTGCCGGTCACCGCGCCCATGCGGGCGCACATTTCCTGAACCACGATCAGGGCCAGCGTGATGGGGATCATGGTCCACAGCAGAAGATGTCCAAATTGCGCCCCGGCAGCCGAATAGGTGTAGATGCCGCCGGCGTCATTGTCGACGTTTGCGGTGATGAATCCCGGCCCGACAACTGCGAGAAACAACAGGATCCAGGTCTTCCAACGTCTCAGTAAGCTCATGCGCATGGTTCACACACATATGGAGCGACGGCGCGCCAAGCCCTTCGCGCGTTCTGTGAGGTGCAAGGGCGAAGACCGAACAGAATAAACGGGGCCAGCGAATCTGGCCAAAGGAAAAGTGCAGGACGCCGCACTTAGGCGCTTGTGGATCGTGGCTCGGTGTTGCCCTTTGCCGTCACGTCAGCGTAACTGAAGGAACGCCTCCTCTAACTGGTCAGGTTGTAAATCAGGCCGAAGGGATCCCTCACATAACATCGCGGCACGTGGGGTTCATCTTTGATGATCTCGCATCCATGACGAACTAGTCGGACTCTGGCCTGTTCGACGTCGTCAACCGTTACCTCCAGGACCGGTCCAAGCATTGGGCCGGGCTCAATGAAGAGATTGATGTGTTTTCCATTAAGTCCAACCATCTTGGGATTGGGATCAGTGATCGCAAATCCGAGATATTCCACATAGAATGCCGCCGCCTTCTTGGGATCCGGAGCCTGAATCAGGATGTCTGTTCCGAAAGTATTGGCCACGATCAGCCTCCTTAGAGTTTCGCCCGGAGCATGCTGATCACGTCGTCGGACGTGATTACCCCGGTCAATTTATTCTTCTCATCGACCACGGGCAGGGTCAGCAAATTATATTTGTCGAACAGTTCCGCCACTTCGTTTTCACGCGTAGTTTCATGAGTCAGGATCAGCGGTTCCTGGGTCAACGACAGCATCGGAGTCGACGGAGGCACGAGAACGATCCGAGCTAATGGCACCGCGCCGACGAGAGTCCCACGAGAATCCACCAGATAAATCGTGCTTACGACCTCCACTCCGCCCTCGAACTCGCGCATGGAGTCGATGGCATTTTGCACGGTTGCGGCAACCGGCAAGGCCAGGAATTCGGTCGTCATCCGGCCGGCCGCGGTCTCCTCTTTGTGCTCCAGCAGTTCCACCACCTCCTGCTGGGCTTCGGGCTCCATTTGAACCAAAATCTCTTCGGTGCGCTCTTGCGGCAGCTCGTTCAACAGATCGGCGGCAGCGTCGGGATCCATCTCCTCGACAATATCGGCGGCTTTCCCGGGTTCGAGCGATTCGACAATGGACTTTTGAACTTTGGGTTCGACTTCCTCCAATGCCTCGGCGGCGGTTTCCTCGTCCAGGGTCTGAAACACCGCTTGCCGCTCGTCGGGTGCGAGGTCTTCGACAATATCGGCGATGTCGGCGGGATGAAGCTTGGCGAGGCCGTCGTGAGAAATGTTGAGCTTGACCCGCCGGGCAGGATCCGTTTCGATCACATCGACAAAATTCCAGGGAATATTGCGCGGCGGAATTCGGCCAACCAGCGCCTGTAGGGCTGTCTTCGGCGCAATACCGCGTAGAAGCCGGCGCACCGCGCCTCTCGCCCCAACATCGACCGAGTGGACCCGCAGGACGGGATGCATCTGCCCCGCGATCTTCTGCGAATCGAGCTGCAGATCAACATCGTTGACCCGAACCACTTTTCTGCCGTTAATGTCGATCACCTGCTGATCGAGAAGATCGCGTTCGAGCAGAAACAATCCTTCGGTTCCGTTGGCCGCACCCCATTCCGTGGCCGAGGTCGAGGCTCTCACGCCTCCATTAATCTGCGAGACGGCCGCAAACGGCAGTATGCGATTTCCGGCCTTTGTCTTCACGATCAGCGACGTGATTCGAGAACGATCTTCCTGGGGCGCGAGCGTGACCTCGCGCACACGTCCGCTGGCCGCGCCCGACGGGTCATACACCGTGGCGCCCAGCAATTCGCTGAGGGCAACTGTCGGCATCCCGCCTAGAGAATAACCAACTCATCGAGGATTCGGAACGACTTTTAAAAAAAATTCTATGGCCCGCGGAATGCGCCGCATCCCTTTTTGACCGAATTCGGGCCAACCAATTCCCCGGGATGCTCCCATTACAATGTCTCCACACGCGTTCCAGACATGACTTCGGAAGACATTCTTACTACTCCACCTGTTCCGTCAGACGCTCGGATCGCCTACGGGTCGCATCGCAATCAATTTCTCGATTTGCGCCTGCCCTCAGGAAACAAGAACTCTACCCCATGTCCGATCATCGTTAATATTCATGGCGGATTCTGGCGCGCTCGCTACAATCTCGATCACGCCAGCCATCTCTGCGCCGCTTTGACCGCTCTCGGGGTTGCCACGGCTAATGTCGAATATCGAAGAGTGGGAGATGACAGTGGAGGCTGGCCGGGAACTTTTGCCGACATCCGCAGGGCCTATGCCTTCCTGATGGAAAATGCGCGTGCTCACAATCTCGACGCGCACAGAATGCTCGTGATCGGCCACTCCGCCGGAGCTCAGCTGGCGCTCTGCCTCGCCGCTCGCGAGCGCACTTTGACCCGAGTCATTTCACTCGCTGGCGTGATAGATTTGCAGCGCGCATACGAACTACACCTGAGCAACGATGCAGTGGTTGACTTCCTTCACGGGGCACCGAGTCAGGTCCCAGACTTCTACCGCCAAGCCGACCCGATGCGGCTTTCCATTCCGCACGCCCGCCAGATTTTGATTCATGGCTCCGTGGATAATCAGGTTCCCGTGGAGTTTAGCCAGGCTTATGTCACGGCCAAGCGGAAATACTCCGGGAAAGAAAAGGAAGACATTCGACTCCTCGAAATTTCCGGCGCTGGCCACTTCGACCTCATCGATCCACGTAGCCAGGCCTGGAAGCAGGTCGAGCAGAGTGTACTAAAAATGTTGACATAGCTCCGCCCTCAAGTGAAGTCAAAATCCCCGCCCGTCGCACAAAACGCCACCAGGATGAGGCAACCGAGGTCATCCATCCCCAACCCTCGGAAAACCACCGACGCAGCCACCGAAACACCTGTATCTCTGCTCACTGACTGACTCCAATCCACAGCGCTAGGGTCGTGATTCTCTTGCTCGATAGGAGGCAATCATGTTGGGAGGCCTGCTGTTGGTCGTGTGCGTCATTTTGCAATTTCACTACCACGATTCCATTCCGTGGTACATCTGGGTCGTCGCAGCAATCGCGCAATGTGTAGCCTTTGGTGAACCAAGCATGCGGATCGCGGCTTCGAAAAAGATGTGACTGGCCCCGTCGTTGAAGGGCTGGGCAGCCGTCCGAGGTGACGGATAGAGAAAGCAGAAAAGGCGGGTGTTTTAGTCCGCCTTTGGTTACTCGCAACTTAGGACTCAACTAGTTGATGTCGAACTGCTCCTGGTGCAGCGAGGGATCGCTCTTCACAATGATGGTCCGCTTCGTGAGTTCTTCCAGTTCGTTCAGCAGGCGTCCATTGCTCGCCTTCAGTTCCTTGGCGACTTCGGGATGCACGCGCAGCATGACATCTTCATGTTCAAGATGCCTGGCGATCTTGCGCATCTCGACGTAGATTTCGTTGCAGACGGTCGGCACAGACTTGACGTAGCCGGTGGCCTGGCAATACGGGCACGGGCTGCCAATGGTGCGTTCCAGCGACTGCTTGACGCGCTTACGGGTGATAGCGACGAGGCCGAAATCATTGAACTGCAACGTCTTTGACGGCGCGCGATCCTTGCGCAGTTCTTCTTCGAGCGCCTGCATGACGCGCTGTCGGTTACGGCGCTCGTCCATGTCGATGAAATCGATGATGATGATGCCGCCCAGATCGCGCAGGCGAATCTGGCGCACGATCTCTTTGATCGCATCGACGTTGGTCTTGACAATAGTGTCTTCGAGCCGCTGCGTCTTGCCGACGTATTTGCCGGTGTTGATATCAATGGCGACCAGCGCTTCGGTCTGATTGATTACGATGTATCCGCCGCTTTTCAGCCAGACTTTTGACTTGAGCGCCTTGTTCATTTCTTCGGTGAGCCCGAACTGGTCGAACAAAGGTGCTTCTTTGGTGTAGAGCTTGACGCGCTTCACCAACGCCGGTTGAAAGCGGTTGAAGAAGCGCAGAGTGCGCTCATATTCCTGCTCGCTGTCGACCCAGATCACGTTGAAGTCGGAGGTAACCTGGTCCCGCAAAACTCGCTCGACTACGTTGAGATCGTGATAGATCAGCGCCGGCGGCTTGGAATTTTCCGCGCGAGTGCGAATATCGTTCCATAGCCCTTTCAGGAATCGAATATCGGCGCGGAGTTCTTCTTCATTGGCATTTTGCGCGGCGGTACGAACAATGAATCCGCCGTGTCCATTCTCGCGCTCGCTCTGAATGATCCGCTTCAGGCGCTGGCGTTCCTCTTCAGATGCGATCTTGCGCGAAACGCCGGTGTGATTGACCGTCGGCATGTAGACGAGAAATCGTCCAGGCAAAGCGATGTGGCTGGTGATGCGGGCGCCCTTTTTGCCAATCGGCTCTTTGGCGATCTGAACCAGAATTTCCTGGCCCTCCTTCAAAAGATCGCTGATCAGAGGAACAGGCTGGGATTCGCGGCGGCGGAAACGGCGCGGACCACCCCGGCGTCCTCGCTGGCCGCGGCGCTCCCACGCGGGACGCGGCGCACGTTGTGTGTAGCCCGCCGTTCCCGATGGAGCACGGACTTCCGCGCGTGCGTCCACCGTGCCGTTGCCCCGGGCTTCGGCTTCCAGCATGGCTTCGGCTTCGGCTTGGGCTTCCTCGAGTTCGAGTTCCTCGCTATCTTCGTCAGCCTCGGTGGAAGCAACTTCCGTATGCACTTCGGATTCGGGCTTCGCGCCGGAGGTCAATCGCGCTCCGGACTCGTCCAGCGAATCGGCGTGGATTTCGGAGACCACCTCGTGCACTTCCGGCAGAGTTCCAGCAGCGGCTTGCGTCTCTTCCTCGAACTCGTCGTAGCCTTCGTCGGAAGAAGATTCGTAGTGCACAGTCTCGGCTTCTTCTTCTTCGATGGTTTCTTCTTCCATCGTACCGGGAGCGGCGAAGGCTGGGACTTGCGCGGAGAGATTGGTTTCCAGTACGCGGCCTTCGTGTGTATACCCGCGAGTGAACTCTTCCTTAGTTTCCTGGGTGGCGTTTCCTTCCTCGACAATCGGCTTCGATTCGCCAGGCCAGCCTAGGGCGGGAATCGCAGCATCGGTTTGGCGGAGTTCCTGATTCCAGTCTGTGGCTGCGGATACCTCGGCCTCCTCATGGAGCGAGCTCAGGTCTTCATGCTGTTCGTGCAATGGTTCGGCCACAGCTTGGCCCGAGGCGAAGATCGGTTCATCCTCGGGAAAGGCAGCAGCAAGGGGAGCAGCAGAAGACGACTCTGCTTCACTCGGCGATGTCTGGGGTTCGGGCGCCACGGGATGATTCCAGCGCTGATACTTTGAAATCGATTCTCCGGGGAGAATGATGGGCTGGTATCCAGGAGGAGGACCGGAGGGTTGGCTTCTGCCAGAATCGGAACCCTCGGCTGAGCGCGAGAACCGCGATTCAGTTCCACGATCACGGCCGTCGCGCCGTCCGCCACGTCTGCGACGGCGGCTGCGCCAGTTACCACGATCGCGGTCGTGGTTCATACCCGCTTCAGACGAGGCCATGGGCTGGAAGTCCGGTGGTGTTTGCCCTCCGGATTCCGGCAATTCAGGATTTTCGGCACGGCTATCTTGAACTGACTCACTGGCGCCCGCGCTTTCTGCATTTCCATCTGGGGATTCGGTTCGCGCCGGTTGTGGACGCATATCTTCCACAGCACGGTCTGTCGGGATGGACCCGTTCACATCTTCGTCGTGTTCCTCGAGTTCCATGAAATCGGAAACGTAGAGGAAGGCGTCGCGTTCCAGGCCGATGTCGACAAATGCCGATTGCATGCCGGGAAGGACACGGGTCACGCGGCCTTTGTAGATGGACCCGGCGAGGGTGTATTCATTTTCACGCTCAAGGTAAACCTCGGCGAGTAGGTCGTCTTCCACCAGCCCGACTTTCGTTTCGTGGGGCGTGGAGGAGACGAATAGTTCTTTGTTCATTCCATTACTCCGGTCCCGCCGCGATTCAATTGCGATATCGGGCGGGTTCGGCGGCGCGGATAAGGAAAGTCGCGGGAAGATTGAGGGTTGCGTGATGATCCCAGAGAGAGAACAACGTCAGCTGGAGGGTTTTTGGCCTCAGCCAAGTCCGCTGCACACGCGTGGGAATCCTTTGCACTGATTGCATTCTGCCGGGTTTGTGACCGCACTCTCAGACCAACTGGTCGGGGGGCCGTTCCCTGCCCGGCTTGCAACTCGCTCAATCCTGCCCGGCCCTTACCATGTCCAAGGCCGGCGAAAATGCCCTCTTTACGCGAGGGCGGTCGAAATTTGTGGCTGCGCCTGGCCGTTACCAAATAAACGCAGCAAAACCGCTGGTCTCTGCCGTCTCCCCCAGTCCAACTTCTAACCAGCCCCGAGCTCACTCTGGCTAGTTCACGAAGCGGCGCATACGAACGTTCATAACCATCCCCAGCGCCAAGAACATAAACAACACGGAAGACCCACCATAACTCATGAGCGGCAGAGGTATT
>JASHPL010000301.1 GCA_030038125.1 Candidatus Sulfotelmatobacter sp. | reverse complement strand
CGATGCGCCCGGAATCGCCTCCTCCGCGCGGCATCCCGCCTTCATAGCCCGACGGAAAATAGTGGTGATGATAATGATGGTGGTAGTGGTGCGTCTCGAGTCCCCGTGGATGATGCTCCGCTGGCGGCATCATCTCAGCGGGACTCATCCCCGCGTGCCCGAGCGGCGAGTGCCGGATCGCATTCTGATTCGACGGCAACTGATTCGCGAACGGATTTATCAGTGAAAGTTCGTGCGAAGCTTGTTGCCCTTCGTCGCTCTCGCGATTGCCTTCCGCCCCGACAGCGAGTCCTGCCGCCATGCCGCACATGCCGCAGAACTTGTTTCCCGCCCGATTGTGGTATCCGCAAACTTGGCATACTTCCGTATTGCCGTTGTCAGAAAGGTCCTGAGCGATCGCGTCGACAGACTCCTCCGCGTCCGCTTCCGCGGCCAGGCGCTGCGCCGCTTCCAGCGCTGCTGAAATTGCTTCTGGATTGGGCTTGTTGCCGCGCAACTCGGGTTCCAGTTTCCGGTACAACTCTTCCATCTTGGCGATGCGTTCCGAGCGGCGTTGCAGACCCCCGCTTCGGGAACCCTGCTCGTCGGATGGAGAACCGGACTTTCTGGGTGTTTTTTTTCCGTCGTCCACAAAATCCCTCAAAGGTCTCCGGTAATTCTAGCAGCAGAGCGGGCGAGGGCAATCATCGGAGAGATGTCATTCTTAACCGGCGTCCTTCCGAAACCTACGCATTCAGCAGAGAGTGAGGAATCTCGCGTGCGGTGACTCCAGATTGCGCACGCAGTTCGTGCATTTCGATTCATCGGATGGAAAATTCGATCTTGCCTTCCGTCTCGGTCGGCACGCCGTTGCAGGTTGCAGGACGATATCGCCAGTGGCGCACGGTATCGAGAACGTGCCGATCGCCTGCCAGTCCCGCGCTTTCCAGGATTAATGGGCTGTGCACGCGGCCATCCACGCCAATGATGAAGCTGACTCGCACGCGATTGCCGTGACCGTTTGCGACAAAAAGCGGATCGGGCGTGGCCAGAGCGACCGGCGGCTCCACTTCTTCGCAATTCTCCAGCTCCGTGATATGCCGGATATCGACGAATCGCGAATCTCGTGTCAGCGTGCGCGAAAGCCGGGCCTCCTGCTGTTCAATCGTAGGCGAAAATGCAGGAGCGGGAGTGGTGCTCGCATCCAGCATCACCGGGACAGTCAGTAGAATCAAAGTCGAACAGAACAAACGCGCGCGCATGTCTTGTCGCACCGCGCTTCCGGCTTTCCCCCAGCCGTTGCGGCGCGCTTCCCCCGCCCGTTAATGGCAAATAGATCTCCAGAATCGTGCCTAATTAGTGCCTGCGATTCAACGAGTTACAGTACACATCTTCACCAGGAGGGTATCAGGAGTGCAACGGATTTCACAAGAACAGTTCAATTAGCAGAAAGCTCCTACGACCGTGGCTCTGAGAGAGCTTGCGCTTGGGGACCGTGTTAAGAACTTACTGCATGCCGCAACGTGAATAAAGTGATCTCGGGAGGACAATCGAAACGGATGGGAGCGAGAACCGTTCCCAACCCTCGATTCGTGTAGAGCGTCAGCGGGCCGACTCGATACAAGCCGGCAATGTACCTT
This sequence comes from Candidatus Sulfotelmatobacter sp., assembly GCA_030038125.1. GTDB lineage: Bacteria > Acidobacteriota > Terriglobia > Terriglobales > Acidobacteriaceae > Sulfotelmatobacter. Next base: position 13,619 of record JASHPL010000301.1, on the reverse strand, counting down.
CTCGCCAATGGCGGCTCGTAAAGTGGCGGCAAGAAAGGCAGGCGTACCTGGCCGCCGTGGGAATGTCCTGAGAGCTGGAGATCAACGGGATAGCGCGAGACATGCCGCGCGTAGTCCGGCTCATGCGCCAGCAGGATGGTCGCTTCGTTGCTGGGAACACTGGCCAGAGTCGAAACCAGATCAGGAGCTCCAAGCAGCACATCATCCACGCCGCTCAGCCAAAACCGCGACTGGTTGAGTTCGATGGCCACGGATTGATTCATAAGCACCGGAATCCCGGTGGCGCGCAAAATGTTGGTGACGAGCGCAGGATCGGTAATTTGGTCGTGATTGCCTAAAACCGCCCATAGTCCTTGCGGAGCATGCATTTGCCGCAGCAGTCGGGAGCACGGTTCAGCCATCAGCGCCGCTCTCTCGTAATCCCGGCGCAGCATCGGCTCTGAAACGAAGTCGCCCGTGAGCACAATCATGTCCGGATGCAGATCGTTGACGGTCGATATCGCGGCACGAATCGGATGGACCGAAAAGACGGGATCGTAGTGAAAGTCGCTCAACAGGGCGATCGTAAATCCGTCAAGCGCTGCCGGCCAGCGCGCTAGCGCCAACTCCTGCCTCACCAATTGCGGCCGGTTGGGCTCCAGCAGGAGGGCATCGCCAAGAAGCGCAGCGGCACCCACCCCCCCAGCCAGCCCGAGAAAGCTGCGCCGGCTGATCGTTCGCTTGGAAGTAATTCGATTTTCGGTCAGAACAGGGGTCAAATCGGTTTCCGGACCTTAGTTGTGGGATCCTGCGGTAACAAATGCGCTGGTTCCAGAATATCAGATGCGCGCGAAAGGAGCTCAGAACGTGAACTGTGCGGTGAGGTCGAATCGCCGGTTCTCCGTGGTTCCAGGGGAATAGGGATATCCCCAAAGATTGTTAGAGATATCGAACAACCGGGAGCCCAAAACCCCATTGGGATTGATGACATTTACGTTGTTGAACGCATTGCGGAAACTCAGTCCAAAAGTCAGGTTGTAGCGCTGTTCGGAACTCGAGGACGTGATCATTGGACCTCCTCCACCGAACAATGGACCGTGGCGATGCCCCCCCCCGCCACCGCCGCCTCCTTCACCTTGTCCAATCGGCCCTTTTGCGCTCGGGCCAAAGCCGATGGTCTTCGTAAGTCGCAGGTTCATCACGAAGTGCCCAGGGCCAGTTTCGGAATTGATGGGCAGAAGCCTTCCTGTCGTCGCCGTGGCGTCGAAAGTGCCATAAGGAGTGCAATAGATGGAACCGGAAGGCGATGTTCCCAATGGGCAGGTCGCGCTCGAAATTAGAGAGGGACGATCGTTGTATTGCGCGTCTCCATTCAAATCAAAGGGGGCGTTAATAGTGAAAGGATAACCTGAGCTGACGATCATAAATGGGCTCAAGCGAATAAGATACGGCAAGCCGAGGCTGCCACCCAGAAATAGCCTGTGGCGCACATCGAACGAAGCACGGCCCCAATCCTGGCTGATGTCATAGGAGTTCGATGGAAAGCTGGATACCCCGGAGGTGTCGCTGCTGGCGTAATTCAGGGTGTAATACGTGAACAATTGCAGCTTTGATCCGACTCTGACGTTGGAGTTGACGATGAGCTGATTCTGCTTGAAATTGGCTTCAGACACGTAGCGATAGATATTCTGCGCCGGAACGGGGCAATTCGGGTAACACGGCGTGCCGGGATAGGGCGCGCTTGCATTAATCGTAATGAATTGATCGAAGCCACGAGAATTCAAGTACGTAACGGCCATGGTCGCCGATTTGGTGACCTGACGCTCCACACTTATCGCACTTTGCAAAGTACCCGGAGCGTGCAGACGCGGACTGATCTGGTAAATCGTCGATATGGGTGTGCCGCAGCTGGACAAAGGAACGGTGAGCGGCTGGTCCAATCCCGGAAAACATGTCGGGTTATAAACGACGAACGCGGTTTGCGTGATGCCGTTCAAACGATCCGCTTGCAGGATTTGGTCGATCTGAAAGCGATCATAGAAAATGCCAGAGCCGCCGCGGATCACGAACTTCGGTGTTCCGGTTCTGCCGCCCACCCCCCAGGCAAATCCGAAACGTGGGGCCCAGGCGGCGTGATCGTGAATGGCATTCTGTGTCTCGAAGCGGAGACCAAAACTAAGCGTGATATTCGGCCTCACCCGCCAGTCATCCTGAAAATACGGCTCGAAATCGTAATAGTTGACGGCCGCGTTCGGCGAACCGATGGTGATGGACAACTGGCTCGGCGTTGAGGTCTGAAACGCAGCAAAGTGCGAGAAAACGAAGGTGCCATTGAAAGCCGCAGTGGAAAAATCGGTGTCCTGCGTGGCCCGGAAGCGTCCGCCGAATTTCATGGTGTGATTTCCATGAATCAGCGAGGTGTAGTTCTGCATTTCGTAATTGTTCTGTAAATCGTTGAGGTTCCCTTCTGCGTTGCCCCCGCCCGTGAAATCGCCCAGCACCTGAACCGCCGGGTTCGTCGCGGTTGGTGTCTGGACATTATTGTCGCGGTTGTATTGGAAACGCATCTCGTTGACGATCTTCGTTCCGAATAACTGCGTATCGCTGATTTGCACGGTGTCTTCCGTGCTTTTTGTGTAATAGGCTTGAGCGGGAAGGTAGAGCTGATTGGTGAGGTTGCCGCTTTCTGTGTCGCGGTAATACTGATAGCGCATAGTCAGCGTGTTGTTGGGAGTCAGGGCCCAATCCACGCGTGGGCCAACGTTGGTCCGCTGCCGCGGATTGGCGATGGAACTGGCAAACGTGTCGCCGGTTGTGGGATCGATGGCGTTTACCGGAGAAAGCTGATTGATGTCGCGTCGATCGATGTTGAAAAAGAAAGAGGCGTTTTTGCGAATGGGACCGCCGATGCTGCCGTTGAACTGTGTCGTATAGTAGGGCGGCTCAACTCCGGCGTAAGGATTCGGCGAGTTGAACGTGGAATCATTCCCGTCCGCCATGAATTGCCCGTGCCATTGATCGGTTCCGGGCTTGGTGAAGATTTCAATGCGTCCGTAGCCCAGCTTGTCATATTCCGATGAGAACGGGTTTTGATTGATGCGAATCTCTCGGATCGACGATTTGGGCGGAAGCTGGCCCGCGGTAAAGCCGTCGATGTACATCTGTCCGCCATTCGGGCCGGCGGACGGTCCGGCGAGGGCCTGCAAATCCGATTCGAGTTCGTCGGGATCGTCGGGGAGCGATTCGAGTTCTTTCCCCGAGATGGTGATGGCGCCGGCATTATTCTCGGGAGTCACGTCGATGGTAGGCGCTGTTTCCGAGACTTGAACCTTCTGCGTCTCCACAGCGATCGTCATCGACACGTTAAGCCGGAGAGGCTGATTTCCAACTGCCACGCTGTCGTTCTCATAGAGGGTAAAGCCCTGCGCGGCGACCGTCATCGAGTACATGCCCGCGGGCAGGGATTTGAACTCGTACATGCCTTGTGAGGTCGTTTGCGCCGTGAGAGGCGCACCGCTGGACGGAGTCAGCACTACCGTCGCTCCGGTGATGGCTGCGCCGGAAGGATCCGTGACTTGTCCCCGAAGCGATCCGGCGGAGGTCTGCGCCACGCCTATGACAGCCGCGAGGGACACGAACGCGACGAAGAGACACGAATATAGGACGAACTTCATTCTCTACTAGTTCCCACTCTACCGGACTTCTCACGACGGAGATACGCAGTCAGTGTGAATATAAGAAAAATAAGCGAAGGCGTTCTATGCAGCCTCAATCCTCACACAGCCATAAGCGGGCTCCGCGAAAGGCCACTTCCGTTGGCTTTCCTCTATGTCTACGTGCCTCCGAGGTCAAGAAATTACGGCTAGAGTTCACAAAAAAACAGCAACGGTGCGACTATTGACTTCCAGCATCTCCTCCGGCAGGCATTCCCCCCAAACTCCAGGGACTCATCATCATGGCTTCGCTCCCATTGGGGGCTGCGCGAAGAATCGGTTCCACTCCGCTCAGCAGATTGATCGCGGTGCTGGGGGTGGATGGTGAACCTTCGGTCGCAACCATCATGACGGCATCGCCTTTATGCAGATCAGTGAGCGTCACGGCCGGCATGCGGCTCAAGAACTGCTGCAGATCTCCGCCGGAACGCATGCCACCCATGCCGTTATGCGTTCCACCTGCCGCAGCTTGACCTTCCGAATTCCCACTTGCACCGGCCGCATTCGGACTCGCTGTCCCTACGGGAGGGTTGCTGCCAGCGGAGGAGCCCCCCGCAGGCGTCGAACCGGTCATAGCGGCTTTCAGGCGCATGGCAATGCGCTGCGCCATTTCCGGCGGAAGCTGATGCAGTTGCGATTCAGAAGTGATCTTGACCGGCACGATTTTCTTGCTCAGAACATCCTGAATGGTCAAAGTTCCGGAGCTTGCATCCACGGAATTGACGAGTCCGGCGATGTTTCGGAAGCTGCCGCTGACAACTTCGTCGGCGGTAAATTCGGCGCCGTCGGGGCTGCGCTCGCCCCGAGCCCGCATTTGATCGCCCGGTTGAACCTGCGCAATCGAACTGGGGCTGGCGTCTTCAAACTTGACCGAGTTGGGAGCATAGCGGCGGAAGATCGTGTTCTTGGAAGTATGTACGGCGATTGATTTCTTTCCACCAGAACCTAGCACAGAGATGGTGATGGTGCCGCTCGCCGAATCGACCGCACTCACCAGCCCCCCCAGCCCGCGTTTCTGCCAATCGTCGCGGATTTGCTGGGATACAGCGGCGACAGCGGAATGAGTGATGACCAGAACTTCTAATGCCGGAATGGTCTTCGCATCCTGGGCTGCGAACCCACGCACGCGAATGGTGTCTCCCACTTGCAAATCCTGAAGCTGGATGGGCGTCGCATTCTTTATGTCCTTTTCTCCCGGCTCGAGCCTCAGAATGCGAGCAGTCGGCTGCACGATGGCAGTGACCTCAGGACCAGAGTTGGGAGCAACAGTCAGAGTATTCCCGCTGATCGCCTTGATGGTGCCGATCACCCGAGCGACGCTGGGCTGCGATGCGTTCTGCGCGGCTGCTAGCTTCCCCATCGGAAAAACCACAGACACGAGGTCACCTGCGCGCATTGGCACCGACGACAACAGCGCTGCCATCACACCCAACGTGGTTAATAAGGCGATCTTCCTGTTCATAGGCCCAATAGCTTAATTTACATCGCTGGAAGTCTCGGAACGCGCCGATTTACAAAGTTTTACCCAATGAAATGCGGTTCGGGAATCGAAGGAAAACGCGGCGTTTGACGCGCTGAAGCGTCGCAAGCGCCCAGGGTCATCGAGAAACGTTGATAGGCGCGTAAAGCGTTCGCTCGTTACAGAATCGTTACAGAATTCGTTCGTGCGTGTAGCCGTCGGCCACGAGTGCGGCCAACAATTCAGAGATATGTTCAGGACCGCGGGTTTCCATGGTAATGTCGATGGCCGTGTCACCCAGATTGACGCCGTGATACGCGCGGTCATAAGCCGTTTCAACGATATTAGCGCGATGGTCGGCGAGAATTCCTGTGAGGCGATGCAGCGCGCCGGGATAATCGGGCAGATGCACCCGCAAGCGAACCAGCCGTCCGTCTTTGACCAAACCGCGCTCGATGATGCGCGCCAGCAAAGTAACATCGATATTGCCGCCGCACACCAGAACCGCAACCCGTTTCGCCGCCAATGGCAATTTGCGGTTGAGAATCGCCGCCAGCGCCGCTGCGCCGGCGCCTTCCGCCAGAGTTTTTTCGCGCTCCAATAAAAGAAGAATCGCATTGGCGATTTCTTCTTCTTCCACGGTCACGATGTCATCGACATACTTCTCGACCAGGGGAAGCGTGCGCTCTCCCGCACGGCGAACTGCGATCCCGTCGGCGATGGTTTTGGCCGAATCCAGCGTGACCGGCCGGCCTTCCGCAACTGCGGCCTTCATCGAAGGAATCCGGGCGGGCTGAACCCCGAATATGAGTACAGAGGGTTTAGTTTCCTTCGCTGCGCAGGCAATTCCGCCGATCAAACCGCCGCCCCCGATGGGGACGACGATTGCCTCGATATCAGGATGCTGCTGGAGAATTTCGAGGCCCAGAGTTCCCTGCCCCGCGATGACTGCATCGTCATCAAAAGCATGAATGAGGGTGAGACGATCCTGCCCGGCATTCTCAACGGCTCGGGCGTAGGCCTCGTCGTAATTCGCCCCATGCAGGACGACTTCGGCTCCGTAGCCGCGGGTTGCTGAAACTTTAGTGAGCGGTGTGGGCAAGGGCATCAGAATTCGTGCTTTGATGCCGTGCCGCCCGGCATGGTACGCGACGCCTTGCGCATGATTGCCGGCGGATGCGGCGATCACACCACGAGCACGCTCATCGGCTGTCAGCGTAAGCATGCGGTTGAGCGCGCCGCGTTCTTTGAAGGCCCCAGTACGCTGCTGGTTGTCGAGCTTGAGGAAAATGGCATTATTGGTCAGCGCGGAAAAAGTCTCGGAATGATTGCAGGGTGAGACGCGAATATCCGCTCGAATTCTGGCCAGTGCGGTCTGAATATCCGAAAGTCCGATCATTGCATGTGAGCAGTCATCTTACCGTGACCCACGAGTTTGTGCCGAGAGCTCGCTGCTCCATTCAGAAATTTGATAGCGGGCATAAAAATTTCAGGAGTTGTGTCCCGTAACGAACTCGGATTTACTGAGTGATGAGCGTAGTTGGCTATAATCTAGGCGCGAGGCGGCACAAGCCTGCAGCCCTCAGCACAGGCTGCGGGCGGCAAAAGTCAATGAGCAAGTCCGTACAACGGAAGAGAAAGTTAGTTTGGCTTTATGGACTTTGATCAGCTCACAACTTTTCTCGAAGTAGCCCGGCAGGGCAGCTTCTCGCGCGCCGGCGAAAAGGTATTTCGCTCGCAATCGGCGGTGAGTGCCCAGATTCGCCAACTGGAGCAGGAGTATGGCGACCGGCTGCTGGATCGGTCGGGAAAGACGGTAAAACTGACGCCTGCCGGCCAAGTATTCTACGAGTATGCCGAGCGCATGAAGGCGCTACGCGAGGAGTCGCTCGTCGCGGTTGCGGACCACAGCAGCACGCCGCGCGGCACACTGCGAGTGGGCGCGAATGAGGCCACCTGCCTTTATGTCTTGCCGGAGGTGTTTGGCGAGTATTGCCGACGATATCCCCCGGTACAGATCAGCATCTATCGGAACTTCAGTTACAAGATTGTCGAAAAACTCGAAAACGGGCAAGTCGAAGTCGGCGTACTGACGTTGCCCATTACGTCGCCCAGTCTAAAAATTCAACCAATTTTTCGCGACAAGCTCTTGCTAATGGTGAGCCCGAAAAATCCTCTGGCCAAGCACAAAGTCGTACCGGTGAGCGAAGCGGTGAAATACCCCTTGTTGTTCCCGAAAACCGGCCACACGCGCAGGATGCTGGACAAGTTGTTTCGCCCCTACAACTCCGAATTGCAGGTACGCATGGAGTTGCCGAGCATTGGGATGATCAAGAGCTTTGTGGCTGCCGATCTCGGCGTGTCGCTGATTAGCGCTTCATTTGCGCGCGATGAGGTGGACGCTGGGCGGGTGAAGCTGATCGATCTTCAGGACGTGGAATTGTATCGGGAACTGGGACTCGCTTACCGCCGGGATCGAACGCTCTCGGTAGCCAGCACAGCCTTCATTACTCTCCTGCGGCAGATGACAGGAGCGGGAAAAAAAGCAGACGCCTAACGGATCACCATTCTGGGCGGCGATCGTCCCACGCTCTGAATTTTCGATTTCGCTCATCGGAATTTTGAATTTCCTCTAGAAACCGCGTGGGCGTAAGCTCCTACTCGAATCGTCGTACCTCCGTACACGCATTCTATGAACGTTTCCCTCCAGAAGTCGGCGCGAATTACATCGACAAACACAGGCATGTCGACACGAATTACGTGTCTTCTGGAGGCTGGGAACGGATGAAGTAGAGTACTCCTAAAGTAAGTTACCGAGCCCACCGCCAGAAGCGAACCTGGCGGTGGGTTTTTTAATTGCAGCCAAATCGGGCGCTGAGATCAGGAAGGAGTTTTCGACAATGAGTGAAGGCAAAAGCAGGTTCGAGAGCGGCGAGGAAGTCGTGGTGATGAAGTTCGGAGGCACGTCGCTGGAAGACGCAGACGCGATTCGTCGAGCTGTCGCGATCGTGCAAAGCAGGCTGCATTCTCAGCCCGTGGTGGTGGTCAGCGCACTGGCGAGGGTGACCGACCAACTGCTAGATGCGGGTGCTGCGGCCGCGAAAGGCCGGCTGGGCGCGGCTCTGGACCTGGTGAGGAGCATCTACGTTCGTCATGAACAGTTAGCCGACGAACTCGTACTGGGCGCGCGACGGCCCCTTCTCGACCGCGAACTGCGCCGCGAGTTTCAGGCGCTCGAATCTCTGCTTCACAGCGTGGAGATGTCGAGCTGTTTCGACCTGCGCGCGCAGGATCACCTACTGGGATTCGGCGAACGCCTTTCGAGCCAACTCGTCGCATCGGCTCTATATGAATGCGGAACTCACGCGGCTCACGTCGAAGCCGGCGCATGCATCGTTACGGATGCGCGCTACGGCCAGGCAAGTCCGCTATGGGAAGCCACCCATCAGCGCCTGCAGGATGCACTGGTTCCCCTGCTCGGAAGGAAGCAGGTCCCGGTGCTCGGCGGATTCATTGCCGCGACCGAAGACGGCACTCCCACGACTCTGGGACGCGGCGGATCGGATTTCACCGCTGCGATCGTGGGTGCAGCATTGAACGCAGCTCGGATCGAAATCTGGACGGATGTCGACGGCATCATGACCGCGGATCCGAAATTGTGTTCCGAAGCGCAGGTAATTCGAAAGATGAGTTTTGACGAGGCGGCAGAATTGGCGCACTTCGGCGCGAAGGTGCTGCACCCGGCAACCCTCTCGCCGGCAAGGCGTGAAAATATTCCCGTGCACGTACTGAATTCGCTGCGTCCGGAAGGTGAGGGGACGGAAATCGGCGTACGCGCGAGAAACAGCGCCGCTGTCACTGCCATTACCGTGAAACGGCAAGTAGCAGCCGTAGAAATAGCTCTTCTTCGAGCCATCAACTCGGAGGTGCTGAGCGCGGTGTATGCGGCATTCGATGAACATGGTTGTTCTATCGATGTGATGGGGACGTCTCTTAGTCGGTTGTCGCTCATCGTGGGGTCGACCGTTGCTTTACCGAAGATTGCCGCCGATCTCGCCGGCATCGCGGAAGTGCGCTGGCAAAATCACAAAGCCTTGGTTTGCCTGGTGGGCGAAAATCTGCGGAGTCAGCCCGAAGTTGCGAGCCGTGTTTTTGCTGCGGTCTCGCATCTCGAGGTTCGAGTCGTATGCCAGGGAGCTTCAGAGCGGACCATCTCTTTCCTGGTCGACGAATCGAAAGCTGAAGAATCGGTTCGGCGCCTGCATGAGATGTTCTTCCCTCGACAAAAAGATCCGGTGAACGATTGGGGAGGGATCTCAACTGCGTTTTGCCAGGCCGGATAGCAATCGCGCTTATGATTGTGCAGGTTCGATGATATGCAGGCCGCACTCGGTTTTGGAGAATCCCGGCCAACGTCCCGCACGCGCATCTTCACCGGGCCCGATCGAGCGCGTGCAGTGGGTGCAGCCGATACTGGGGTAATCCTGATCGTGAAGTGCGTTGTAGGGCACGTCGTGATCGTGGATGTAGCGCCACACCTGCTTTGAGGTCCAATCGACGATGGGATTAATCTTCACTAAACCGAACTTCGCATCCCACTCGATGCGCCGCGCATGGGAGCGAGCCGATGTCTGATCACGGCGGATGCTGGTAATCCAGGCGCTCAGTTCAGCAAGCTTGCGGCGCAGCGGTTCCACCTTCCGCAGATTGCAGCAGAGATCGGGATTGTGCGCCCATAAGGCTGCGCCATGCGTACGGTCTTGTTCTTCCGGCGAAAGCACGGAATAGATTCTTTCGATTGCGATTCCATACTTCTCTTCAATGCGATCCATTAAGCTGTAGGTTTCGGGAAAGAGAAATTCCGTGTCAACAGTGAAGAGCCGGAAACTCTTGCGCTGGCGCGATGCCATGTCGATCAAAACCATCCCTTCCGCACCAAAGGCGGAGGAAATCGCGACGGAATTGCCAAAGGTCTCGAACGCCCACGCGAGCGTGCGTTGCGGGGTCCAACTCTCAGCCGCATCCTGCAGCTCTGTGACTTGCTTCTTGGCTACGGGTAAAGTCACATCACGATCTTCGACATTCACGGTGCTCTTCATGCGAGCGAACTCCCTTTCACTGGAAAATCGGCTACATCCAATGCCGCAGACGAAAACGATCCGGCGAATTCCGCAACCAAGTTTTCGGAAGATGCGAAGCGAACCACTTGGCCCACAATCACCAAGCTCGGCGCCGGCAAATGAGGAGCGCGGTACAGCTCAGCGATGGTCGTGATATGAGCCTGCTGATTGGGCAGTGTGGCGCGAGAAATCAGAGCGCATGGCGTTTCGCCGCTCAGACCTGCAGCACGCAGCCTTTGGGCAAGTTCGGCGTAATCCTGTCCGGGCATGTAGATGACCAGGGTCGCGCCACTGGCGGCGAGTTTGCTCCAATCGGCGGCATCGCTCTGCGCCGCCTGATGGGCGGTGATGAAAACCAGCGCCGATGCACTCCGGCGATGCGTCAAAGGAATTTCCGTACTTGCGGCTGCGCCGAAAGCCGAAGTCACGCCTGGCACAATCTCGTACGAAACACCAGCCTGGCGCAGGGCTTCGATCTCCTCTCCAGCGCGGCCGAAGATCAGAGGGTCGCCGCTTTTCAGGCGAATGACGTTTATTCCCGAATCGGCCAGTGCCACCATCAGAAAATTGATTTCCTGCTGCGAGATTTTCTTCTGTCCAGCACGTTTGCCAACATTGTGCCGCTGCGCCGCAGAAGAAATAAGCTGGAGAATTTCGGGAGCCACCAGCTCGTCGTAGAGCACAGCTTCAGCGGTGCTCAGCAAGCGCACGGCTCTGACCGTGAGCAACTCCGGATCGCCTGGGCCCGCGCCGACCAGATAGACCTTTCCTCTCATCGGCTCGCTCCTGTAGCGAGCTCTGCGTTGCCTGCAATCGCCGCTTCCACCGCTTCCCTGCTGGCCAGCGAATGCAACAAATCCAGCTTGCGTTCCTGGCCGAGATCGCTCGCGAGAATCCGTCTTCGTGTTTCGCCGAGCTCTGCAACCCACTCTCCATAGCCGGGGCCAAACTGCCTTTCGAGTTGCTGGCGAATTTTCTGCGCCAGCGATGGGCTTTGTCCGGCGGTAGAGACCGCGATCTGCAAATCACCACGGCGCACGACTGCGGGATAGAAAAAGTCGCAGAGATCGGGAACGTCGACGACATTGCAGAGCACTCGCCGACGCTGCGCTTCCTGGTAGATGCGCTCATTCAGAAGTCGCGAGGACGTGGCAACAATGGCCAGAAAGGCCCCATCTAAATCGTTCGGTAGGAAGCCTCGTAGTTCAAGCTCGATATTTCCTTCGCGCGCCCACTCGCGGACCGCGGTGGTAGCTTCCAGCGCAATCACACGGATCTGCGCTCCAGTTTCGAGCAACCCGGCGATCTTAAGCTCGCCGACGTTGCCGGCGCCGACCACGAGAACCGGCTTGCCTTCAAGTTTCAGAAACATTGGAAATAAGTTAGTCACCGATACCTCCTGCTTGCGCCATGCTTTGCGTGGATGGCAAATCACGAACCACTGGATCCATAACTGCACCCGCCAGAAATTGCCTCAACTCCGCATCGGTGTGACGCGCGAAGAAGCGACGCAAATTCTCCGCCGGCTCGCGATCCGCGAGATATCGCCCGAGCAGGCGCTCGAGGGCATCCGGCACTTCGCTTGCGGCGCAACGATATCCAACCGGACGAGCAGTCGATTGATGCAATCCAAGCGCGCCACCCACGCAAAAGTAATACGCATCGGCCATGCGATCTTGGATTTTGATCTTTTTTCCTTCAATGCCAACATCGGCGATCCAATGCTGGCCGCAGCTGTTCGGACATCCCGTCACATGAAGCTTCAAATGCTGATCGAAGCCGGGAAGCCGTTCCTCCAATTCCTCGACCAGCCAGCGCGAAAAGTTCTTAGTCTCGGTGATGGCGAGTTTGCAGAATTCCGTGCCGCTGCATGCGATCGTGCCGCGCGCGAAGAAAGAACCTCCGACGCGCAGGCCAATCCCATCAAGCTCTTTGGCCAGGGAATCGGCATTGATGGTCGGGACGTTTACGATAAGCAGATTCTGCATGCTGGTCAGACGCAGGCTTCCGTCGGCGAAACGCTCGGCCAAATCAGCGGCTGAAAGCATCTGCTCCGCGCTGATGCGGCCTCGCAGAACGACCGCGCCGACATACGAATGCCCAGGCTGTTTCTGAGCGTGGATACCAACATGGTCGCGGTAAACGTCATCGGGCGGATGCTCTTCGACAGCGGGATCGAGCGTGAATCCCAGCCGATCGTGCAACTCGGCGAGGAAGCGCTCTGTGGTCCACCCGTGACGAAGGAAAAGAAACTTCAAGCGCGCGCGTTCCCGGTGTTCGCGCAGAACTTCAGAATCGCGAAACAGCTCGGCAATCGCTTTAAGAACAGGTAAGACCTGATCCTTCCGCACAAACGCGTTCAGTCGCGCACCGAGATAAGGCTCGGCCGAGAGGCCGCCGGCGACGCGAAGAGAAAACCCGATTTCGCGCTCGCCGTTGATAGTTCGAGCAATCGCGGTGAGGCCGATGTCATTGATTTCGGGATAGCTGCACCAGGAACGGCATCCGGCGATAGAAACCTTGAATTTGCGCGGCAGGTTGTAGAACTCGGCGTTTCCCGCGAGCAGCCGCGTAGCTTCCTGCACCAGTGGCGATGCGTCCAGGATCTCATCTGCATCAACGCCAGCGACGGGGCATCCCGTTACATTACGAACAACGTCGCCGCAAGCCCCCATCGTATTCAGACCGACTTGCCATAAGCCTTCGAGCACTTCTGGGAGGGACTCGATCGTGACCCAGTGCAGTTGAATATTCTGACGGACCGTAATATCGGCGCTTCCTTTGGCATGGTCGCGGGCGAGATCAGCAATGGCGCGAAGTTGTCGCGAATTGACGATACCGTTGGGAATCCGGATGCGCACCATGAAACGCTCGATCGCGCGACCTTCGCCGTTCTTGCCCCCAGTGACGCCTGCACCGTCGCCCTGCGTATAAACGCCCCACCACCGGAAATACGTGCCGATCCATTCAGGAGGGATGGAGCCGAAACCTTCACGAGCAAAGCGACGGATCTGGTCGAGGCCCTCCCACGGATTGAAGGCGCGCTTCAGTCGCTCGGCCCGCTGCGCCTTGGTTTCTTTTGCAGTTCCGATCGTTTCAGCCATATAGCGCTCGTAGATTCCGGACAATAAAAAACCCACCGCCAGGATCGTCTGGCGGTGGGGTATGAGTGCCGGTAATTTAAGAAAAGATTCTTAAGTCAGCAGCCTCCCCGCGCCAGAGCGCACGCATGCACAACAACAACAACAGGTGCAACAGCACATCCGGCGGGAATTGAGGCAATCTGACATTCGAATATGCATTCTAAGTTTACTGGCGTGGACCGTCAATCAACTTACGTAATGACTT
>JASHPL010000300.1 GCA_030038125.1 Candidatus Sulfotelmatobacter sp. | reverse complement strand
GCCGAAGTGGTCGTCACCCAGCCAAGGCTGCCATGCTTCAAACTGGGAATACGATTTGAAGCAGACGACATGGTAAAGCGGTTCCTCGCGAGTCGCCGGACGGGGTTCTATCTGGCCGTACTGCGAGAAGGTGAGGTTGGCGCTGGGGACGAGATCACGATGATCAGTCGTGATCCAGAGTCGATGCCGGTTCCATGGATCACTCGGCTTTATGTCGCCAAGGACTACGGCAGTGAGGATATCGCTGCTGCGAAGCGACTGCTGAGGGTGCCTGCCTTGCCAGAAAGTTGGAAGGAGTATTTTCGGGAGCGGCTCGAAGCGACGAACCGCTGAGATCAAGACGCTTCCGTGCGAGATTCTGCAGATCCCATGGTAGCGGGCTGCCGGATTTACGAATGCACTCACGATCTCGATCAACGATTGGAGACGAAGTCGTGGCTGAGCAACTCGTACCGCCATTTACTCATGAAACCGCGATCGCGAAAGTCCGCAAGGCTGAGGACGGCTGGAACACTCGCAACCCAGAACAGGTTGCGCTCGCGTACACCGAGGACAGTCGCTGGAGAAACCGAGCCGAGTTCATCATCGGTCGCCAGGAGATCATAGCGTTCCTGAAGCGGAAGTGGCGCCGTGAGCTGGAGTACAGGTTGATTAAGGAGCTCTGGGCGTTCGCGGGAGATCGGATCGCTGTGCGATTTGCTTACGAATGGCGTGACGATTCCAACCAATGGTACCGGTCCTACGGGAACGAGAACTGGCAGTTCGACGCCAACGGGGTCATGCACCACAGGTATGCATCGATCAACGACCTCTCGATCAGAGAAGTCGATAGGAAATTTCATTGGCCACAGGGTAGGCGCCCCGACAATCATCCTGGACTAAGCGATCTCGGCTTGTAGATCAGCCCCCGAAAGCGGTTCAGGCTCCACGGTTCACATCGAGCTGTTGTCGCAACTTTGGGACGTCAAGGCTCGTGTAGATCGATAGAATCCCCAGTTGTCGAGCTCGAAACGGAGAAGTGTTGACAATAAAATCGCGAAAAGACGGAAGAAGGTTAGTGTCAACCAAGATCAGCCGCGCCGACTCCCGCGAGCGTCTTCGGAAACGTTACCGCCCCAGGCGAGTTCAAATCCTTTTCGTCGGAGAATCAGCTCCCGCCTCGGGGCTTTTCTTTTACCGGGCCGACTCGGGACTGTACCGCGTGCTCCGGGAAACGTTTCTTACAGCCTTTCCTGCTTTGAGGAAAACAGACTTTCTCGATTCTTTTCGCGCTCTCGGTTGCTATCTTGTCGACCTTTGTGGTCAGCCTGTCGACAGGATGGATTCGCGGGCGCGCCGTCGGGCCTGTGACGTGGGCGAAGCTCGCCTCGTTCGAACCATTCGAGCGCTGCGTCCCAAGGTCATCGTCACCGTAGTCCGATCGATTCGTGGAAATGTGATACGGGCCCAACAGCAGGCTGGCTGGTCCGGGCCGCACATCGACCTTCCCTATCCGGGCAGGTGGTCTCGTCACCGCAGAAAGTTTCGAAGAGGCCTTGTGCCCCTGCTACGACGAAGCTTATCGGCAATCAATTTCCTCAATTCGTGATCTTCATCAAATGCCCGTCCATTCCGCCCTTCTCGAACGTCTCGAAGGTCGGGGCGCCCGCTGACTGATCGATCGACGTCGGCGACGGTCCCCCACGAAGACAGCCAATATCAGCACCTGAGCCCGCAAAGCCACCCGTAGACTAATTTGGCCTTATGGGCAGTAGAGCAGCGCCGGCCACATCGCCTCGTCGAGGGCCTTGGACCAATCCGATCAAACGTAAATTGCCGGATGCCGGCTCCAAATTCAACTGAATGTCCTGTGAAAAGCCCTGCGCTTGCTTGTTGAAGTTGATGTGCCTCGCCACTCAGAAGTTACGCGGTCCCACGGTTTAGATTTCGTTTCTTTCACGTCGCAATCTGCCGAGTCGGAACCCGCTCCTTGATACAATCCCGGCAAGGTATGTCAACGGTGCTCGGCTTCGACGTGTACGGAACGCTTGTAGACCCGTTCGGAATGGAAAGACAACTCGTTGCCCGGTTCGGAGATCGTGGAACGGCCATCTGTACCTTGTGGCGCCAAAAACAGTTGGAGTATTCATTCCGGCGAGGACTCATGCGTTGCTACGAGGACTTCAATGCGTGCACCAGGCGAGCGTTAGAGTTTGTCGCGAAGGTATATGACGTCGAATTGTCCACGCTGCCCATCAGCAACTACTGATTGACTACCTCAACCTGCCAGTTTTTCCCGACGTGCTGCCTGCGCTCGAAACCCTAAAGAAGTGCGGATGTAAGCTGCTGGCCTTCTCAAATGGCGTCGAACAGAGCCTGCGAACGTTGCTTGGCAACGCAGGAGTGCTGTCCTATTTTGAAGGTGTGGTCAGCGTGGACGACATCAAGACGTTCAAGCCGAATCCGGAAGTGTACGCCTATCTCATGAGTCGAGGCGGTCGAGCCCGCGAAGAAACGTGGCTCGTTTCCTCCAATCCTTTCGACGTAATAGGCGCCAAGGCTGCACAGCTGAGAGCAGCATGGGTAAAGCGAAATTCCGGCGCTCAGTTTGATCCGTGGGAGTTCGAACCGGACGTTGTGGTTGGCAACCTGCTGGAATTGACCGCTGGACTGAAAACATGAATCACGCTAATTCGTTTTGAGACCACCCTTTGTCCTGCCCCAAGACGATCAACCTGACCCCTCCGTTTTCGTATTTGACCTCGCCAAACTATTCCGCAAGGCAGTCTACCCTTACTCCGAACCATAGGCTCGAGGTGAGTCAGTAAGCGTGTCGCAACCGTATCGGGAACCTCCCAATGCGGAAAATGGCAGATGCGAGGAGCACTCGTTTTATGATGAGGTGCGGCGCAAAGATGAGCACGTGCGACTCGGAGTTACAGCGTCCAGGCTAGGCCGTTCGAAAGTCCAGACGTAACTTTTGGACTTCGACCGAATCATATCTGGGGGTGGGGTCCCAATCATGAATAGGTTTTCGCTTACGATTGCAGTTGTTGTGGTTCTGTGCGAAATGATGATTTGGAGCAGCGTTCACGCGGCTAATACTGTGGGCAATACAGCTGTGGTGCTCCCGAGTCCAGTGGTCGATGCCCCCTTGGCCCCGACGTCAGGAACGCAAACTGCAGTTGTCGCAGGAGGCTGTTTTTGGGGGGTCCAAGCAGTTTTTCAACATGTAAAAGGGGTGCAGACGGCAATTTCAGGGTACTCAGGTGGTTCTTCCTCGACTGCTAAGTACCTTGTCGTGGGAACCGGATGGACAGGACACGCCGAGTCTGTCCAGATTACATACGATCCCGCGAAGATCTCGTATGGACAGCTTCTCAGGATCTTTTTCTCCGTGGCACATGACCCCACACAGCTGAATCGCCAGGGACCCGATACCGGCCCTCAGTATCGTTCGGTTATTTTTTACGCGAACGACGAACAGAAGCAAATCGCTGAGTTATACATCTCCCAACTCGAAAGGGCTGGCTCGTTACCTAGCCCGATCGTGACACAGGTCGTTCCTCTGAAAGGGTTCTACAGGGCTGAGTCCTATCACCAAGACTATGCCAAGTTGCATCCTTACAATCCATACATCGCGATCAATGATGCACCGAAGGTGGAACATCTCCGTGAAGAGTTTCCGGACCTCTACAGGAAATAAATGCACGTGACGAACTGGAGAACGATGAATTTCCAATGGAAAGACATTCCGATATCGAGTGAAACTTCGAGGACACGCCACCACGCGACGAAACCGCGAAGTCGAAACTCACAGCAATGGTTTAGATACGGTTCACAATCGCCGCTTGTGGAGGTTTCGATGTTGACGCGCAGGCAATTTTTCTCTCGCTCCGTTGTTTTCGCGGCCGGTGTGGGCTTGGCCGAGTCCCTCTTTGTCTCGCCACTGGCTGCATCCGATGATAAGGACACCGTTGAAGTCGTT
>JASHPL010000299.1 GCA_030038125.1 Candidatus Sulfotelmatobacter sp. | reverse complement strand
AAATCCTTTGCTCTGCTCTCGTCATGTTTCACACTGCCCCTGCTCAGCCCAGGAGATCTGAATGGAGCTATTCCTGCGGGCGACACATTCGAGACCAATTTCACGAGTGGTCAGCGCAACATCTTCCGCCAAGCATGGCAGAGGCGGCTCGATATGTCTCTGGTAAAGACCTTGCAAATTGATGAGCGTGTTTCTCTGAAGTACACGCTCGATGTCTTCAACGTCACGAACACAGCCAGCTTCGATATTCCGATTGACGATGTTTCTCAGAACGCCTTTTACAACCAGGACCCGGTGATTGGAACTACGCCGCTGCCCACTGGATGTGCGGCGGGCACTCAAACCAATGTTTCCTTCTTCAATTGCCCCTCGGGGCTTGGTGCCGTGAACAAAACGATCGGCAGCCCCAGGCAAATCCAGATGAGCCTGCGCTTGATCTTCTAATCGTTCATGGCCGGAACTTCTCGTGCTTCGGTTTGAAGGTAAGGTCATCCAAGTGTGCGCCCAGTGTTTCGGGTCCCCGAGCTCGCCTTCGATGAACGATGTCGAGGCCCGCGAAGTTGGCCAGGCCTTCGGTGACAGCGAAGGTTGTGCTCTATGAATTATCGTGAGTTTGGTTTCATCGTGCCGACAATGCCGCTTCCTTCGCGGATGGTCAGGATCTGATTAGCTTTGATGTTGGTGAACTTCTCGATCTTCTGTGTGGTTGGCCACTTCACTTCAATCAGATCCGCGACCTCGGACTTCCCCAGCCCGAAATGAAGCCGCAAGTCGCTTTGTGACATGACGCTCCCACCGCTGTGGACTTCGTCGATCTGGGCGTGTTTACCAGCCACCACGCGGACGCGGGCGCCAATCGCCGTTCGATTGCAACTGGTTCCGATAAGTTTGAGTTTGATCCAGTTCTGTGCGTTTCCGCCGTCGTTGCGAAGAAGGGACGGCAGATCGTTGAGATTCAAAACCAGAACGTCGATGTCACCGTCGTTATCGAAATCGCCAAAAGCGGCGCCACGGCTGGAGAAGCGTTCGGCGATGCCCGGGCCCATCTCGGAAGAGACGTCTTGGAATCGACCGTGGCCGAGATTCCTGTAAACCAGCCGCGGATTCTTGAACTGCTGGCCGATGCCATGCCCTTCAATCTCAGGATAGACATGCCCATTCACCTGAATAATGTCGGGCCAGCCATCGTTATCGTAGTCGACGAAGCCACATCCCCAAGCCACATAGCGATTGTTGATACCGATGCCTGAGGAAAACGTCTCGTCGGTGAACGTACCATCGCCGTTGTTGTGATAAAGGTTGCAGGTATCGTCGGCGAAGTTGGTCTTGAAAATATCGAGCCAGCCGTCGCAATCGTAATCACCTACGGCGACACCCATGCCGGCCTGCTCGTGACCATCATCACTGTAAGCGCATCCGGCGGCCACCCCGATTTCGTTGAAGGTGCCGTCGTGATTGTTGTGAAGCAGGATGCTGGGTTCGGAATCGACCGCGACGTAAATGTCGGGCCATCCGTCATTGTCGAAGTCGTAGGAGACGGGCGTGATCGAGTAGCGCGGCCCGACTTTGAGGATGCCGGATTTCTCCGACACATCGCTAAAAGTCCCATCGCCATTGTTGTGGTAAAGGATGTTTGTGTCAGCTGCGAGCCCGCGTGGACCGCACATCACCGGAATTCCTTTCCATTGGCAGAGGGAGTCGTGACCGGGAGCAGGAATCGTGACTGGATCCAGTTTTATGTAGTTGCAGACAAATAAATCGAGATGACCGTCGCGGTTGTAGTCGAGCCAGGTGCATCCCGATCCCCAGCGAACCTGCGCGCTATAGAGACCGGCTTTGCGAGTGACGTCGGTGAATGTGCCGTCGCCGTTGTTGTGAAACAGAAAGTTGTGTCCCCAGAAACAGCAGAAAAGGTCGTCCCAGCCATCGTTGTCGTAATCGCCGACGCAAACTCCGGTTTGCCAGCCAGTGCGAGCCAGTCCGGATTTCTCGGTAACGTCGGTGAAAGTTCCATCGCGATTGTTTTTGTAGAGATGGGAAGTTGGCGCCTGCCCCGGAGCCCAATCGGCATTGAGCCGGTCTCCATTGGTCAGGTAGATGTCGAGCCAGCCATCGTTGTCGAAATCGAAGAAGGCCAACCCGCTGCCCTTTGCCTCAATGATGGATCGCTTGTGATCGATCGCGCCCCAGACATTGGGAATATTCAAGCCAGCTGCGCGGCCAACATCAACGAAAGTGACAGCCGAAACGGATGATGAGGACGAAGAAACCGATGCATGGAGTGTTTGCGATTTTTGCCAGCGCCAGAGAGGGGTCGTCAGAGCTTCGAGCAGAGTGCTGCCGAGTACGACAACAGAGGAACCCAGAAACCGCCGGCGCTCGAGATTCATATCCTATCGGCTCGCCACCCTGGGAAACAGATGCGGAACCGTGCCGACCCCTTCTTTCACGGCAATGATCCGGTCAATAGGAATGCTCGCTAAATGATCGACGTGAGCGCTCGGCCCGGTGATTTCAACTGAGTCGATTCGGGTGCGTTTGCCGAGACCAAAGAAAATTCGGGGATCGCTGGCGGACATGTAACTCGTACCACCTTTCGCCTGCTCGATGTGAACGAAGCCTTCGGAAGTCAGTTTGAGCGAGGCTCCAATGCCGTCCCGGTTGGACTTTGCGCCAATCAGAAGAACTTCCAGAAAATGATTTGCGTTGCCGCCGTCATTGCGCAGCAACTCGAGGTAGTCGCCGCGCGTTTACCCATCATCCGGCAACGATCCTAAGCGAGTCTAGCCCTCCCACCACGCGAACGCCAAGCGCGAACTGCTCGATGGCAAGGCCGCTAGTTTGCAACGGGCTGAGCATCAGGCCGCGGTCACTCGGAGCGCAGCGCTTGCATAACATTAACGCGTGCCGCTCGTGCCGCGGGCAGCACCGACGCGACAACCGCGACGCTCATCAGCACGAAGGCAGAGACAAACACTGCCAATGCGCCCGGCATCTTGACGTCCAGAAAATACCTGCCCGCCAAACGCGCCAGCAAGAACCCGAATGCCGCGCCCGCGAGGACGCCCACAGCAGCCATCACCGCGCCCTCTGCGATCACGCCTTTGAGAAGTCGTTTCGGCTCCGATCCCAGGGCCAGGCGGATGCCGAATTCCCGCGTCCGCGCGCTCACCGAAAATGCCAGTAC
Organism: Candidatus Sulfotelmatobacter sp.; assembly: GCA_030038125.1. Lineage (GTDB taxonomy): Bacteria > Acidobacteriota > Terriglobia > Terriglobales > Acidobacteriaceae > Sulfotelmatobacter. The sequence goes on along the minus strand of JASHPL010000299.1, from coordinate 4,529 downwards.
CCCCGCGACGCCCACCACGGCGATCGCCAGCGCGACAGCTGCGAATACGCCAAACACCAGCGAGTTCAAACGATCCGGCGTGAGCACTTCGGCCCGAATGTCTTCGAGCGAGGCGGGGTGCTCAACGGGTTGTTCGGCGGACATGTCGCGAATAATGCGCGTGACTGGCGGGATCAGCGCGTGGGGATCTGCGCTCGTATGAATAAAGTGACGACCGCCAAAAATTGTACCTTCGTCAAATGGGCTGTAAATCGTAACCGTGGGTTCCGGAACGACGTGTTCATCGTCAATGTCGGCGGTGACGCCGATGATGCGGTGCGGCGACATCAAGCGCGCCTTTTCGCGCTCGGTCCCCAAAGCGAACTGCAGCACGGGATCCGTCCAAAAGACGTGCCGATTGACCGCATCCTGTTTGGGGAACATGCGCTGTGCGAGGCTCTCGCTGACGATTACGACCGGTTCCTGATTGTCATTCTGATTATCGAGCGCATTGAAATCGCGTCCGGCAATGATAGGAACGCCGAGCGCCGCAAAAAATCCTGGAGAAATGGTACGCGACTGCGCCCGGGGATCCTCTACCCCTGCGACATGGACGCGTCCTTCGCTGGAGAACTGCATAGTGCCGTAGCCGCCGTCGCGCCAGGGAACGATGTCGCCGAACGCAGTCTCACTCACGTCCGGCAGGGCATCAATCCGACGCATCGCTTCCTTGTAGAAATCGACCACCTGCTGTGGTGTCCTTCCATAGGACATCGCAGGAACGTCGAGAGCGAGGACGTGCTGCGTGTCCAGTCCTGTCTGAGTCCTTTGTAGTGCGATCAACGTAGTGATCAGCATGCTTGCGCCGGCCAGCAGCACGAACGACGCAGCGATCTGTGTCACCGCGAAGACCCGCTGGCGGCGGTTCGTGCCGCCGGTGATCCGTGGACTTCCGCTGGATGGGCTCAGTCCATTGGGCGTGCCGGACGAGGGCAGGCGCGGGACAAATGCGAGAATCACCGCGGCGACGACAGCCAGCGCGGCTCCCACCCAAAGAAAGCTGGAGTCGACGCTGAAATCGAGAGCTCGCACAGAGAAGCGCGCGGCGTAGCGCGCCAGAACGGCCATCATCGGCTGTGCGCTGATCACACCGAGTGCTGCACCGGCGCTGCAGAGCAGAAGGCTCTCCGCCAACAGCATGCGGCGCAACGTTCCTTTGCTAGCGCCCAGGGCCACTCGGACCGCCAGCTCGCCTTCACGGCGAACCGTCCGCGCCAGAATCAGATTGGCAACATTGGAACACGCGATGATGAAGACCAGCCCCGACGCTGCGAGCAGCACCAGCAGCACGGTCCGGGCGCCCGACGTGATCTGGTCGCGAAGCAACTTCGCCGCGATCTGAAAATCCGCCTCCTTCGCATAGGCTTCGGGATGTTCCTTCTTCATCGCGGAGTACGCGGCGCGCAACTCAGCGCCAGCCTGATCGACAGTGACTCCGGGAGCCAGACGGCCGAAAAGCTCGGTCATACGATGGACGCGGCCCGTGACCATGGTTGCCGAAAGATGATGCGGGCTGGTGACGACGTTGGCGATGATTTCGGTATTTTGGGGATATGGGACACACGGCTCTAGGACGCCAATCACGGTCGCAGAGCGATCCCCGATGCTGCCAAGGCGCACGGTTTTCCCGATAACCGAAGGATCCTTGTGAAAAGCGGTCGCCCAGAAACGGTAGGTGAGAACGACGACGCCGGCAGCTTGCGCGCCGTCGTCTTGAGGCCCGATGAGGCGACCGAGCACGGGACGAAGGCCCATAACCTCGAAATACGTACCTCCGACAACGCCGCCTCGAATCGAGCGCGGCTCACCGAGGCCGATCATGGTGAAGCCTATTTCGGAGAAGTCGCCAAACGCGCTCAGGGTTTTCACCCTGGCGCGCAAGTCCTGTATCTCGGGTACGGAAAACGTAGCGTTTTCGTCGCCGATGCCGGGAGCGCTTTGCCGGATATAGATCAGCCGGTCCTCGCCGCGATTCACGAGAGGCTTGAGCAGCACTCCGCGCACCAGGGTGAAAATCGCGGCGTTCGCCCCAATGCCCAGCGCCAGTGTAAGAATCACGGCGATCGCGAGCCCTGGAGTCCGAATTAACGAGTGAGCTGCGACTCTCAAATCGCGAACGAATGACATGCCCTCCCTCCTTGCCGGGGTATGAGCATCACACTTGCCAACACTAAGCCTCACATTGTAAACGACTTAATATACGATAAGTCAGTCTCGGCTGTCCGTTTCAGGACATCGTTAGGGCAAATTCGGACACTAAACGCGGCTCGGGCACCCGGACAGGATTTTTCTCGCGCTAACATAAGTTGAGATTGGCTCGTCTCAGACTTCGAGAATCTTGGTTCTTCATTCAGCTCTTAATGCCAGCACTGGGTCAACCCAGGCCGCCCGCCGTGCTGGGATAATGCACGCAAGCAGGGCCACGATAATGAGCAGCACGCTAACGCCAACGAGAATTGACGGATCCGCTGGGCGAACCTCAAACAATAGGCTTCGCATCAAGCGAGTCAAGCCCGCTGCGGCAGAAATGCCGACAACGACGCCAAGGAGCACGATCTTCGCACCCCGTGACAGAATCAGTAGGAGCACATCTCTCCGCTGCGCTCCCACTGCAATGCGGACGCCCATCTCTTGAGTGCGCTGCGAGACCATGTAGGCCATGACGCCGTAAATGCCGACGGAAGCGATCACGAGAGCGAGCAGAGCCAGACTGCCGACCAGGGTAGCCTGCACCCGGTGCGGAGCTACATCGGCATCAATCAGGTCATCCAGAGGAAATATGTCGTCGGTCGGCTGATCTGCATCGACGGATTGAATCGCATGACGTAGCGCATCCGCGAGGCCGATTGGATTGCCCTCACTTTCCACGACAAGTTGGTGGGGCGTCATGTAGTTGCCGAGAGCCTGCCAGTGCGGGAAGTACATCTCCGGTCCAGGAGGAAGAGACAGATCCACTTGGCGCACATCGCCCACGATTCCGACAATCTGGGACCAGGGACCAGGCGATCCCGCGCCGCCGAATTTTAGGCGTCTCCCGAGAGCGTCCTGATTCGGCCAGAAGGTACGTGCCATCGTCTGGTTGATAATCACGACCGGCGGTGCATCCGGACCATCACCTTGATCGAAAAACCGTCCACGGACCAGAGGTACACGCATTGCCTCGAAATAGCCCGGTGTGATGACACGATCGTTCGCGCCGTAAAGAGTTGGATCAGGCGTGGCCCCCTCAGGATAGAATCCGGCTCTTCCTCCTGCCCAGCCAAGAGGCAACTGGCTTGTGAACGCCGCGTGTTTGACGCCCGGCAGGGCGCGGACATTGGACAGCATCCGATCGAACATCTGCATTCTCTCTCGAAACTCGCGGGGGTTCGCGGGCGGGCTCTTGACGAAGTGTCCCATGATCAGCACATGGTCAGAACGGAATCCGGGGTCCACGCTTCGCAGGCGAAGGAAGCTTTTCAGTAACAATCCACCTCCGACGAGAAGCAGCACAGACAGCGCGATCTCTCCCGCGACCAGCGCCGAGCCGAGCTTGTTGTCCTGTGGCCCGACTCTTCCTCTCGCGCCCTCTCTCAAGACCGTATTCAGATCATTGTTCGAAAGCCGAAGGACCGGCGCGAGACCGAAGAGTACGCTGCTGAAGAGGGAAACGAACAGAACAAATCCCAATACCTCGAGGTTCATCGAAAGCGAGATCGCAGGCGAGAGATCGGGCGGAATGAGATGCTTTAGAAAATCGAAGCTCGTCCAGGCCAGACCGATTCCTAGTACACCTCCGCAAATTCCCAACAACGCGCTTTCCGTTAGCAGTTGGCGGATTAGTCGGCTGCTGCTTGCGCCGAGTGCGGCACGCAGGCCGATCTCGCGCTGTCGAGCGATTGAACGTGCGAGCAGCAAATTAGCAAGGTTGGCACAGGCAATCAAAAGAATGAAGGCTACGACGGTCATCAACAGAAGCAACCCACGGCGCGAGTCCCGCGTGTAAGTTTCCTGGAGCCGTTCTCCAAAAAACCTGCGCAAGGAGCGTTCATAAGGATAAAACTGTCGGGTTTGATACGCGAGTGCCTGCAAGTCAGAGTTGGTACGAGCCAACGTGATTCCGTTCTTCAGGCGAGCCAATACCATCAGATAGTGCTCTCCGTGGCTGCTCAATTGTCGCTCAGTGAACGCACGCGGAATCCATAGGTCGGCATTCTTTTCAGGAAACGAGAAGTGGGGGGGCATGATGCCGATGACTGTGTATTTTTCGATGGCAATACGATTATCGAGACGGATATCCTGGCCGAGAATCTGTCGGTCGCCGCCGAATCGTTCCCGCCAAAGCCGATAGCTCAACAGAACCACGTGCTCGCCCCCTGGGCGATCCTCATCCTCTGTGAACAAGCGCCCATATAGGGGATTGACTCCGAGCATCGGAAACAGATTCCAGGTGACGCTTTCCTCCACCAAGGTGCGAGGCTCTCCGCCATCAGCGAGCAGAGAAAATACAT
>JASHPL010000298.1 GCA_030038125.1 Candidatus Sulfotelmatobacter sp. | reverse complement strand
CTAATGTGAGGCATAGCGAAATCAGGCGAACCTTGATCCATGACCGCCTTTCCCGCACTTCATAGGCCGCGTTCAGAGTGGACATGAGCTGCGTAATTCCGGCCGAGCCGGAATACCAGGAAAAGAGGAGTGTAAACGCGAGTTTCTCGCCCCCTGCGTCGCGCGTGATTCTGGTGAGTGTATTCAGAACCAACTGGGAAGCATCGGGCGGGAGCATCACTCGAAGATAGAAGAACAAGTCTCCCCGAAGGGCGCTGCCTTCCGAGGCAAATGCTCCCAGTGCAATGACGAGGATGAAAAGCAGGGGGAATGCGCCTAGCAGGAAATTGAAGGCTAATTCGTAAGCGCGATCAATGAGATCATTCTGATTGATCCCGTTCCAGACGGATCGCAACAGCTCACGCCACGACAGCCCTCCCAACCCCCAAAGTGACTCGATCTCGTGCTCCGCGGTGGCAAGTCGGCGATCCATAAGCGAGAGCCTGAAGCCTGGAGCTCTCTCGTCCGGGCAATGAGAACAAACCACAACCTCACGAAAAAAGCTATTACTGCGATGCTCCCAGCCGCACGAGGGTTGGGCCGGGTTACTGCATGTGGATTTTAGCAAGAACAAACCGACTGAGCGAAAGGCGTGTTCCCGTTCGGAAATGTCCTCTTGGCTTGGATCCAGCGGCTTAGTTCGTCACATTCAGGATGAAGCTGAAGCTGTTTGCGATCGGCTTGGCGCCGCCCGTAGTCGCATTTACGGTGATGGGGTAATTTCCGGCAGGCGTGCCAGGGTTGCTGTTGCTGCTGTTGTTGCTTCTCCCGCAAGAGCCAAGCCACAGAGTCAAGAACCCCAGAACCGCAACGAGGCCAAACACGGGTAATCCGCGCAGTAATCGCCTTCTCGTTCCTGAGACCAGGATGAGACCAAATAGACCAGGCACAAGAGCCGCATAAAAAATTCGTTGGCTCCCGTCAATAAAGGGCTGCAGCCTGCCAACGGTCGGGGCTATCGTCGTGATCGTTAAACTAACCGTACCCGCCGCCGTGGGGCTGTTTGGATTGAACAGGCAGTTCGCCTGGCTGGGAAGTCCCGAGCAGCTATAACTTAGTGGCAAGACAGCCTGTGAATTTCCACCGGTGCTGGTCACGAATCCATTGTTACTGGTGACCACAAGATCGATCGGAACCCTCGATCCATGTCTCACGGAAAGCGTGCCGATGGTCGGATTGGAAACCAACGTGAAGCTTTGTGTTGTTGCCGTGATCGTAAAGGCGACACTGGTGGAACTGGAAGCAGTTCCAGAGGTTCCCGTCACGGTTAAAGTGTCGACGTTGGCCGCAATATTGGCCTGCGTGGCAATCGTCAGCGTGGTCGTGCCACTGCCACCGGTAACCGGGCTCGCGGTGCACGTGACGCCGGTGGGCGAGCTTGGACAACTGAAAGTCACTGTTCCCGTGAATCCGTTCTGAGGTGTCACCGTGATCGTAGCCGTGGTGCTGTTACCAGCAGAGATGCTGGCTGGGCTAGGGGCGCTTGCCGAAAGCGAAAAGTTCACGGTGGTTGCCGCCGCCCAGGCGAACGCCAGCTTGCCGACGTCCACCGATCCGAGGCCAGTGACAAGGTTGTAGCCGGTGATTGCATCGGTATTCGAAGCTTGCATGCCTATCGTTTGGGGCGAGGTGCCGGACGGGCAGTCAAGCGCGATCGGTTGTGGTGATCCGGGTGTGCCTGGCTTGCAGGCCACAGCGTTGTTGCCACTTGTCACCTGGTGAAAAACGCCATTGGATGGCGCTGCTGCCAACTTGTATAGGGTCGGGTTCACATTTCCCAGGCCGGTCGAGTTGAGCGACTGATTGAGGAGCGTTACGATTCCGGCAAATATCGGTGCGGATGCGGAGGTTCCTCCAATGATTGAATCGTACTTGTCAACCGAGTTGGCGATTCCACTGGCGCAACTGCTGCCTGTTCCTGCTTGATTCAATTCCGACAATTCTGTGCAGAAGACGTATCCCGGAAAATTCGGAGACGCGATGAACGCAACGTCCGGAGTAAACCGGGCGTTCGACTGTGCTGAGATTTTCACCGTCTGCCATGCAGGCTTTGGAAATCCGGACATGCACGCCGTAAAGCTGGAATTCTGCATTGCACAGTTGCTCGAGCCTCCTCCGCTGGCTGACATTCCGACATCCGCCTGTGCGGTCGTGGCATTGGTGATCGGAATCCAGCCAGGGACTGGATTTTGTCCGCCCTGTTTGCACAAGGGGTTGCCTGGGTCCGTGGCGCAGAACGCCCCGAATTCCGCGTTGTCGTTCCAGCTTTCCTCCGGAATGTACCCCGGAGGGTCAAGCACTGAGCCGCCATTTGTCCCATTGTTCTTTCCCCAGTACGAGCCGCTATTAAGGTCAGCAACGGAGATGGAGGTGCCCCCAGTGCCCGTGACCTCCGGGCTGCTCGCGGGATAAGCGGCTGCGTATCCTCCTACAGCAAGATTGCCTGAGGCGGAGGTGGTCTGATTGTCGCACTCCGCAGCACCAGTGTCTCCGCTGGAATTTATGAATGTAATGCCGAAGGAATTCGCCTTCTGGAGTTCGACTTCATCCGCGCCCGCCGTTCCAGTTATGGGATCCATAATGTTGGAGTCGCCAAACTCGCACAGACCGTAGCTCACGCTGATGACGGGAGCGAGTCGATTATCGACCGCCCAATACCAGGCCTCCCACACGCCGCCACTGACCAGATTGCTGCCGCTGAATGTTGCCGGAGCATTCACGTAAACAAGTTGGGCGCCCCGAGCCACCGCCCCCGACCACTCCAGGTCCAGATCCGCCTCGGACAGATCGCCCGTTGTTAGCGGTTGTTGCGGATCAGTTAAGTTGTCCGCAACTACGTATTGAAGATGCGGGTCGCTGCAGGCAGCAATGACGCCGCTGGCGTTGGTCGTGCAACCGATGGAAGAAAGTCCAAAGCCCGTGCGGAAATCGTTGATATCGGAGAGATAAACATCCGTTTGGCCGATGATAGCCAGCTTTTGCCCCGTCCCGTCAATCGGCGTCGACGCCTTGTAAAGTGTGTTGATGTCATAAAGAGTCGCGATGTCGCCGGGAGCGAGATACTCGGCTTGCAAGCTTGAGCTGTAGTAATTCGGCCGAATGCGGTGAATCACTCGCGGTTGCAAGTGAAAGTCATTCAAACCGCGAATGCCGCTGACAATCCCGCCGAGTGCGGCTGGAATGTTCAGCGCGGTCGCGTTGGCCACGTGCATCTGACCATTAACGTTGTAACCGTGAATCTCGGTCCTAAACGCACTGGCGATCTCCGCTGCCGTTCCACTAAAGGTTATCCAGTTGCGTCCACGCGCTACCTGGATGTTGCTGAAACCTTCGGACTGGAGCCAATCCGTAATTCTCGCCACATCGTTTAGACTCAGTCCGAAACGATCGGCCCACTGCTCCGGCCTCAGCCATTTGTGATAATTCGGAGAATGCGGGTCCTGCTGCTCGGACACCAGTTGCGCCAGTGCCTTTCGCTGCGCCACCGAGGGAAGGGTCAGGAGGGTAATGGAGCCGAATTGCAGCGCAGGATCAGCTGGACCCTGATCAAATTTCGGAATTGCCTGACGGTAAACGGTGCCCGCAAGCGCGACTGTCTGTCCATTGTTCAGAGCACCAGTGATTCGGTCCGGCGTGGCCGAATAAGCGACGCTGGCAAGAACGCTGGCAAACAACAGACTGGACACAGACCACTTCACAACTGGCATACGCCCCCTGGCAAATGAATGTTGTTTCGGTAGCTAGTTAGATTAAATGAACTAACTCTGTTCGATCAAAGAAGTTCTGTGGAAAGTTGTATGGTGTACAACAGGTTTTTGTCCA
>JASHPL010000297.1 GCA_030038125.1 Candidatus Sulfotelmatobacter sp. | reverse complement strand
AATCTGAAGATTCCCGAAGGTACGCAGCCAGGGACTACGTTCCGCATTCGCAATAAAGGGTTCGTTGTGCTCAACGGCCATGGCAAGGGTGATCTTTACGTCGAAGTTCATGTTCAGATTCCGTCCAAATTGAACAAGCGGCAGCGCGAAATTCTCCAGGAACTCGAAAGCATTTCCAAAATTGACAACCAGCCGCTATTGCAGTCGTTGATGGGCAAGGTCAAAGAAATCTTCGGATAATCCGATATCAAACGGGGGGCCCCGCTTCTCGTTCCGGGAAGTGGAATCGTTCTTCGTCGATCGCGGCTCCGCGTTGGGGTCGCGACTCGGGACCATAACTCGCCATGACTCGCCGTCGATGGATCGCCGACGAATTCTCAGCCACTCATGCGGCGCTGACCGGCGAGCATGCCGTTCACTTAATCCGAGTACTGCGGGCGCGAGTCGGCCAGGAATTCGATATTTCCGCTGGACCCGTCGTACGTCGCGGCCGCGTCGTGACCATTGCAGACAACCGGGTGGAATTCGAACTGGGGGCGGAAGTTTTCGTGACCAGTCTCACGAAAATCACTTTGCTTCTGGCGGTCTTCAAATTCGATCGCATGGAGTGGGCGATCGAGAAATGCACCGAGCTTGGCGTAGCGCGCATCGTACCGGTAATCGCGCGTCGCAGCGAAAAGCATCTGGCAGGGGCGTCGGCGAAGCGTGTCGAACGCTGGCGAAAAATCGCCCTCCAGGCAGGAGAACAGTCGCGCCGTCCCACACCACCCGAAATCGCTGCGCCTCTCAAGCTACAGGCGGCAATCAGCCTAATTCCCGCGCTGCGCATTGTGCTGGACGAGTCGGAAAGCGGCACTGCCTTGCGAGACCTTCTTACATCCGATCGCGATAACGAGATCGCACTGGCCATCGGACCCGAAGGTGGCTGGACTGCGGATGAACTCGAGTCCTTCCAAAAGGCTGGTTGGCACAGTGCGTCACTGGGTCCTACCATCTTGCGAGCGGAAACCGCTGCTATTGCTGCAATGGCAATCGCAGTTTCACAACTTGGCTCTTGAGTACCGTGAAGAAAGTGACTCGAACTTGCCGAGAGACGTCTACACGACTTCTGATGCCGGCAATAACTCTTCTGCGTTGCTGGGCGTAACCGGCTTGCGCTTGCGGGCTCGTTGTAGCAGAGGCGGAGACGCCGCAAGTGTGCAAAGCACATAAAAAAGAGCTGCATTGGCTGGAATTTGCAGATTGAAGTCCACAAAGCTATGCACCAGAATTCCGGTTGTGCCCAAAATGCAGGCAAGAGTTACAGAGCCAGTGACGCTGGAGGTCCAGCCGCTGATCTTCTTCATGGCCGCGCGGTAGAGCGCCACCAGAAACCACAGCATTACTCCGACCCCGACGATTCCAGTCTCCGTCAGTAGCTGCAGGTAATCGTTGTGGGCCTCGTTTACAAAAAAGTTGGTGTAGAACGAGCGGAATCCCGGGTAAACCACGGGGAATGTTCCCAGCCCCCAACCCAGCAATGGTTTTCGACGGAACATCGCGAACGAGTCGCGGTCGATGTTAAGGCGGACGCCACCCGATATCTCCGTGCGAGTTTCTGTGGAGATGCTGAAAACCCGGGTGGTGAGCTCTTTTCCACCCAACCAAGTAAGCAAGCTGAACAGCACGATCGCGAACACACCGACTCCCACCGCCGCTCGCGAGCCTTTTTTCTGACGCGCCATCAAGATCGCCAGAAAGATGAATTCCGCGATAACAGCCAGCATTCCGCCACGGGAGCCAGAGAGAAAAACTGTACCGGTCATCACGGCGGCGCCAATACCAGCCGTGAGGCGCTCCCTTTCATGGACGAGATGCGAGAACGATATGACCAGCGGAATGGGGAGGAGCATTTCCATCAGCCCCGCATAATGGTTATGGTTCACGTAAGGGCCATAAATCCATCCGCCCAGCCGCGGCTGTCGAACCCAGTAGAGTTTGCCGTTCGAGGCAATGCCCTGCAACAACGCCAGCAGCGCAACCGTAAAGCCATAAATGGCAAGAGTCACCCCCAGTTTGCGGGCTTGCGAACTGCGCACCAACAACTGACTGGAGAGGAAGCACAGCATGCCATAGGCGGCATACAGCATCGCTTCCGAAATGGTGTCATGGGGATATGCGCTGCGGTGGAAGAAGATCTGCACCAGGATCAAGAGACCGAATACCGCCATCGGCACAAAGAGCGGATTCCCTCTTACGCTGAGTTCGCCATCGAACCATTGCTTCGCAAGCCACAGCAGAGACAGAACGACAGCACCAATCTCCATTAGATAAATCGACCAGGGCTCGACGGCGCCAAATGCCAGCGGACCAAACATCAGCAACCCAAATGTCGCGTAGAGCAGAATGTTTCCCGTCTGCAACGATAATTGCGACCGGTCCGCTTCGATTTTCTTTTTCTCTGGCATGAAATGTTGCAGTCCTCGCTTCGGATCAGGACGGCTTGCGGTAGAGGTGGAAATCATCAGTCCATATCCTACCGCGGATTGGACTGCCTTCCGGAATCCTGCGGACATGCAGCACAACCAGCTTGCAATCCGCACTGGTCGTAAATTCCCCGTCGACTGACTTCCAGAATCCCGCTTCCTTCAATTCGTCGCTGTCGTAGTAGATGGTGGAGCTGTACATGTCCTGAATGGTGAGATGCGGACCCCCGGCGCCCTCCAGTTCTCCGTTTTTGTAATAAGCGGTGAAGACATAATTTGTGTTCGGCTGTACTGGAACGTACTGATATATTCCCGCATCGTTGATTCCCGGACCATCGAACGCAATCAGCAGAGAACGGCGTCCCGCGTGGAAATCGCCCGGATCAAGCGTGAGCGACACCCCATTCTGCTTCTCATAGTGCCAGTCGAACCCACCGTTCAGCATGTCGAGACTGAACCTGGGATTGACGATCAGATTGCTCGAGGAAGGCACATAGTCGGAGAGCTTGAAAACGGGAACAACCTGCTGCCAGACATGCACGGCTTCATCGACCTCTTTGTGTCGAATCAGAAAATTAAAATACTCATACACGTGTCGCAACTCAAAAGTTTCATGAGAGGCCATTAAAGCATCCCAGACTTTAAATGTGCCCGGGACATCTTGTTTAGCGGCCAGTAAATCCAGGAGCGTTAAATACGCTTCGGCGCTCGGAGGTACGACTTCGCGCAGCAGGAAATCCACATCGGGTTTGATCCGCCAACAATTTTGCATCGCGGTCAGTATCAGGGAAGGATCATTGGCCATGACGACGCGGAACTCGCGCAAGGCTTTGTCGTCGCTACCCTGAACCAGGTAGAAATTGGCAGCCTCCCAAGCAACATCCGGGGTCATCGCATCGGCCTGGATGGCATGCTCAAGAGCACCAGCTTGTGCGGCCGTGTTGCCGAGAACCTGATATGCGCTCGCCAGGTCAAACCAGTAGCGAGCGGAATGCGGATTCAATTGAACTGCGCCTCGATAATATCCGACTGCGGTCGCAGGATCTCGGGCAACCAGATCGTAGTAGCGTCCCAGGTGATTCTGGAACTCCGCGTTCCGCGGCTCGAGACGAGCCGCATATTTCAGGCTCTTCAATTGCACCCGGCTGCCCAGTAACGATGCAACAAATTCCCGCGTAGCCTCGGTGATGTATGCGGCGGCCAGCACGATGGCCAGCACCGCAATCATCCGCTTCCGCGCAGGAGTAAGAGGAATCTGCATGGTTGACAGGAAAACGAAAACTAGTTGCTACGCACTACTCGACGAACTCGGCATCTCCTCACTTTCCTCATGGTCATCGCCATCGTCGTGAGCATCCTCACTGGTGTAGTATCCGGCGTATTTGCCCTGATACTCGTAGTAGTAGTAATAGTCGGGAGAGCTCAGGTCGACTGCGTTCAGCAGAACACCGACCACCTTGGCATTGACTTGCGCGAGAACGTCGCGCGCACGGCGGAGCGCTTGCTTCGTAGTCTGTCCGCAGCGAATGACAAGCACGAGGGCATCGACGCGAGGCGATAGCACGACGGCATCCGTCACGGAAAGGGTCGGCGGCGTGTCCACCACGATGTGATCGTACTCCTGCCGCAACTCGGCCAAGACATCCCGCATGTTAGTCGATGCGAGCAATTCTGCGGGATTGGGCGGAGGAGTTCCCGCGGGCAAAACATAGAGATTGGGAAGCACTGCGGTTCGTGTGACCGCTTGGGCGAGGGTCGTGCTTCCCGTCAAGACATTGCTCAGTCCTGATCGCGGACCCATTCCGAGCGTCTTGTGAATGCTCGGACGGCGCAAGTCGGCGTCAATCAAAAGTACGCGCACGCCCTTTTGTGCCAGAACCACAGCGCAATTGATGCTGGTTGTGGTCTTCCCTTCCTGCGGCAAGGCGCTGGTGATCATGATGACCTTGGGGGGCGCACCAAGATTGGAGAGCAGCAGTGATGTTCGCAGCGCGCGATAGGACTCCGCCATCTGCGACTGCGGCCGCACCTGCGTGACCAGCTCCACCGATTCCTTCGAGGTCGCAAGAACAAGGCGCTTGGGATGGGGGCCTTCGCGCGCCGACTTGGAGCCCAGCGGGATCATTCCCAACGGGGCCAGGCCGGAGACCATCTGAGCTTGCTCCGTGGTGCGGATCGTATTATCCAATCCTTCCAGCAGAAACGCTAAGCCAACACCAGTACCCGCGCCCAGAACAAAGGCGAAAAGCAAGTTGCGGGGAACGTTTGGTTCGATGGGGGCGGATGGCGGACGAGCCGCATCTACAACCCGAAAATTGTTGGACCTTAGTCCTGCGGAGACACCTGCCTCCTTGAGTTTCTGCAACAGTCCTTCATAGAGTTGGCGGTATGTATCCGAATCGCGCTTCAGCAGGTTGTACTCGATTGCACTCTCGTTGAGCTGATTGTCCTCCTGCTTCTGTTTCTCGAGCGCATCGCGCAACATGTTTTCTCGTTGTAGCGCTGTCAGATATTCCCCGCGCACCTTGTCAACGATCTTTCTTTTCTCGGTTTGAATTTGACCATCGATCTCCTTCACCTGATTGTTCAATTCCGCGAGCTTTGGATAGGAGGGACCGAATTGTGTGTTCAAATCGGCAACCTGAATCTTCAGATCTGCCCGTTTGGCACGCAAAGTCTCCAGCAGAGTCGATCCGGCCTGCGAACCGCTGTCCGCTGAACCGCTCGAATTGGAAGCGATCGCATCCGCATCTCCAGATTCGACCATGCGGTAGCGAGCCTCTTTATCCATGCGTTCACTCTCAGCAGCGGTGAGCGCCCTGTTCAATTCATCCAGCTTGGAGGTGATGATGTTCTGTTTTTCGTCGATCCCGAGGATTTCGTGTTCCTTCTGATAGCGAACCAGCTTTTCCTGCGACGTCTCGACTTTCATCTGCATGTCGACCAGTTGCTTCTGCAGCCAATCCGACGCCTGCATGGTGGAATTGAAACGCGCCTTGAAATTGTTCTCGACATAGGTCTGCATCAAAGTGTTTACGACGTTGGAGGCCATTTTCGGGTCGGCACTGCGATAATGCACCTCAATAATGCGAGAATTGGGGACGAGCGCAACCCGTAAACTGGACTTGAACCCGCCAAGCACCGCGGAGGCCCTCGCCGGATCGACCTGCATCGGGTCGGGAGTAAGCTCCAGCGAGGGAGCAGTCGGGGAGGGGGTTGCGCCAAATTCCTGCGAGCGGTCGAGATTGAGTTCGTGGATGACCTGCAGAGCCAGAAGGTCGCTCTGCAGAATCTTAAGCTCTGTCTCCAATTCGGTAGGATCGAAGTAATCGAGACTGAAAGTCGCCGAGTTCTGGAAATTCAGGCTATTGTCTGGCTTTTCGATCTCGATGGTTCCTCCAGCTTCGTAAATCGGCGTCATTCTCAAGGTCGCGATGGCAACCACGGAAAAGATCGTGGCCAGGCACGCCAGTACCAGCCACTTCCGCTTGATGAGCACCCGCACGTACTCACCAAGCGCCGACTCCCGAGCGGGAAGCTGGGAATAGACATGCGATCCCGAAAACCTGCCCAAATCGAAATTTTGTGGCGACTGGATGTCGCGGATGATCGGGCTATTCGCCGGTATTAGGGGTCCGGATTCCATTCCTGCTCCTTGAGAACTGGCCGCCTTTATTCACGCGTCGCACGCACCGCGCAAGTGCCCACACACTTCCGCCCTGCGGGCTTGCGCCGCGATATATGGCTCAACATCCCGCATCGAAGAGGCTGGTTCGTCGGGCGGGGAGATCTGTAATTTCAGCTGGAGAGTTCGACCGACATTCTAGCATCTGTCTACGGAAAAACGATCTGCGAAATTTTGTGATTGCAGGGGATCAAGCCGCTACTTGCTTGAAGTGACTCTCCGAATATACTTCCGCAAACGGTAGACTGGTCGCGCGCGCATGCGTTTCGTCAGCCCATTCCTGAAAAATGTCGTTTACCCTATGCTCTCCGCTGCGGGCTAT
>JASHPL010000296.1 GCA_030038125.1 Candidatus Sulfotelmatobacter sp. | reverse complement strand
TCCGCATCCCGTCCGGAGACCGGCTCTTCTCATCCCATCTGCTTACGACACTTACGTGATACTATCGCCGCGGTTCGGGGTGAGCGATGAGATCACAAAGATTGCTGTCTTTAGTTCTGCTGTTCGCGAGCATTGGGTTGCTGCTTTCCTGTGCACACCAGCCAATGCCGGAAACTGACGATGCGCCGGGGTTCTTGCTGGGTCTGTGGAATGGACGGACACTGGCTCGCTTCAGCGAGCGCCGACAAAAGCGTCAAAGTTTGGGACGTCGAAAGTGGCCGCGAAGTCCACACTTTGACTGGACACAAGGGAGCTGTCACCAGCCTGTCGTTTAGTCCCGACGGCAGATGGCTCGCTTCCGGCAGCTGGGATAGGACTGTCAAGATTTTGGACATGGAATCAGGCCGCGAGGTGCAGACTCTGGCCGGTTACGATCACTCTGTCTATACGGTTGCTTTCGATTCCGCGGGACAAAGGCTTGCTTCGGGGAGCGAGGACGGCACCATCAAGCTCTGGCGCGTAAACGCGAACACCGATTCCAGTCGGTTGCCATAGACCGAAACCTCTCACCGTGCCCACTTCGTCGGAAGGGAGAGCCCACAGTGTACTGCATGGTCCAGCGGATCACTCTCACTGTCCGCAGCGTTCTCACTTGTCTTAAGCGGATCGCTGCTTTTATGGCGATCGCCGTTTTGCTTCTGATGAGTCCTGGCGCAGCAATCCGGGCTTCCGCCCAAAGCCTCAACTGGGAGGGACAAGACGGAATATTCGTCACGCCGCTCGCCTATGCCGTGCCCTCTCGTGATCACAGCATCGGTAGACCGATTTTCGCCTATCACTATCTCAACGCCGGAAGTGTGATCGGCGGTTTTCACCAAATCTCGGTGACGGCGGGGGCTTTCAACCGCATCGAGTTCGGGTACACGCGAAGTGTCCATCAGGATGGCACTACGGCAGGCCTCAGCAATCTGTGGGGAGATGGCTTCAATGCCTTCCATGGGAAAATCAATCTGGTGCACGAGCGGCGAAGCTTGTTTAGACCCGCTGTTTCCGCCGGTTTTGTGGCGCGAAGCCAGGTTCGCAACGTCGGCGGCGTCATTCGTCGGCAAAACACCAGCAACGCCGACTTCTACCTCGTCGCCACAAAGACAATCACTGATATGTTTGCGCTCGGCGTCTCCTACGGCTTCTGAGTCAGCTGGGCAGCACGAGCGAATTGCTTTGGGCAACCAAAATCCGAACAACTCAAATATCGACGCTCCGAGTTTTCTTGGCGGCCCGCTCTTAAGGGCATGTGCAACCGATTGCGCCAACAGCACCAAAATCGCATGGTTATCACCGTTAGGGTCAGCAACTTCTCAAGAAGAAAACCGGAACCGGGCGTCGTTTCCCCACCCCGGTCCCGGCAACCTCAATTCGAGTTGTACCACACATAGTAAATTGTATCGGGACCCTCGGAAAATGCCGCCGAAAGAAGATCGCCTGTGGCATTAGGGTCCTCGTACATGAGAATCTGCACGCTGTTATTTTGGTCATAGCTAATCCAGGCGCCGTCGACTTGCTGGGCGTTTGGTTCGTACATGTAGGCGTAGCCGTAGTCCGCCAGATCCGGCAACCCATTATTTTCGTAGGGCCGCTCCATGATCCATTCCGCTTGGTACCCCAGGATGTTCACTTTGCCCCGAGGAGTGGAGACGGGCGTAAACTCGCTCTGGGTCAGGTCTTCGAAATACGCCATGCCGTCAGCCCCCGAAAGGGATGCAGCTTGATTCGGATTGCCGACCCATGCAGCGACATACATTAGGTCGCCGGGGGACACGTTGACGTTCGGCACTACCTCGATGTTCTGACCGGGAATCAGTTCAGTCCACGCAAAGTAGTACGAGAAGGTGAAGTAGATGGGTATCCCCTTCCAGTAGAAGGCGATGCTGCTCGTGATTTGTTGACCGGTCCCGGCCTGCCACAGATCGCTGTACTTGCCTTTTGCTGGACAGTAGTTGGGGCATATGTTGTTATCGCCATCGAGTCCAACCCAGAGAACAGAGTATGTGGTTTGATCTAAAATGGGGTTCGTCACCTGCGGGACGTACCAGAAACCCTGGACCATATCGTAGCTGGACACCGGGTGCTCGTTGGGCGCGTTTTCCAAGTCGAATCCGCTCCAACCGGTGCCACTTGCCTCGGTGCCGGCGCGAAGTTCCGTGTGCGCTGCCTGTCGAGCATCGACTCGCCGCGCAGGATGGGTCACCATCTCCAGCCACTCAGCAAAAGCGGCGGGCGCCCCCTCGGGATTGGGTCGCAGCGGATACTGACGCATGGCGAGTTCTTCGTCCGAGAGTTGCAGAGCCTCCGCTTTCGTAAGTGCCGGACGAATGATGTCGGTCGTTTTCGTCGTGCGTATCTCCGCAGCCGGAGCTGGCATGTCTAAGCTGGGAGTAGAGCTCGGTCGAAGCTCCAATTCGAACGTGCGGGATTGGCCATCCGCGGTACAGTCCACTGCAAACCCCGCGACCTCATCTGCTTCTTGTGATGGATTGACATTGAATCGGATCATCCCATCATCATCGGAGAACAGTTTGAAGGGGTGCGAGGTGTCACTATCACCGTCCCCATGTAGCACGCAGACTGCTTTGGGCAGAGTTTTCATCGCGATCCGCGAAGAGCTGTGCGGAGCGACCGTCAAACGCATCGGCTCGCTCGGACTGGATTCAGCATCTTGAGCAAGGCACTGCGGCGACCCGATCAGCAAAGATCCAATTAGGGCAATACAAGGGCCGTAACTGAGCAACTTCACATAATTTTCGTAGGGTTTCATGATCATCTCCTTGGACTTAAATTGGGAGCTAAGAACTTCGGGCATTGAGAGGTTCTCAGGAGGCCCCCAATTCTGCCCTTCTAATCATGAAATCGAAAATGACAGGCAAAACACGACAAAGGTTGCGAACAATTTCTTGATCGAATTAGTTGTTGATGCCAGGATTTTGGGAACTTAGTGGCGGACGACAGAACGAGTCCCTGGCAGGGTGGGCGACACGCGTTCCTCGCAGTGACAAATTGGGCAGGCGGTGAGATCGGCGGAATAGTAGATTTTGCAATTCGCACAAGGGAGGCCGTATCTCGTGACTCTGGTGCACACCACAGGTGGGTTTACGGTCCCTGTGAATTCCGGCTGCTCAACCATAACTTCGTTCGTTATCGGCTAATTCGACCAAGAAATTTGTTCGGAACCGGTGTCGTCTTTTGCCCTCCTTTTCCGATTTCATGATTAGAAGACAGGAACTCGGGCCGGTTCCAGACGCCCGGGCTCCGCTTTACGAATAGAGCTTGTCACAGGGGCGATTGCTTCGGCGGTTCGAGGGGAGGATGTTATGAATCGGGTTCATGCAGAGGCGTCGGTCTTGATCATGATGCTGTTGTGCGTTGGCCTCTCGAGCCAGGCGCAGCAGAATGTGGCCACGAATAACGACGTGGTCGTTCCGCCGCTCGTGCAGTTCAGCGGTGTGCTGACCGATGTTAACGGCAAGCCGCTAACCGAAATCACCGGCATGACGTTCTATCTGTACAAGGATCAGGAGGGCGGTGCTCCGCTGTGGATGGAAACCCAGAATGTGACTCCCAACAAAGCCGGGCGTTACACCGTCATGCTTGGATCCACGAGCAGCCAAGGCTTGCCCGCCGATCTGTTTGCTTCCGGCGAGGCTCGCTGGCTGGGGGTGCAGGTGCAAGCGCAGGAGGAACAGCCCCGCGTGATGCTTCTCAGCGTGCCTTATGCACTGAAAGCCGGAGATGCACAGACCGTGGGCGGACTTCCGCCGTCAGCATTCGTGCTGGCAGCACCGCCAACGGCCAATGCCGCCAGTGCGACGGGTGGGAGCGAGGCAGCATCGGTCAGCCCCGCCACATCATCCGACGTAACCACTACGGGCGGCACGGTGGACACAATCCCGCTATTTACCACCGCAACCAACATGCAGAACTCGCTTTTGACCCAAACCGGGACAACGGCGGTCAATGTCGTCGGCAAGCTGAACCTGCCTGCTCTGGGCACGGCTGCAGCCAGCGCAGGCTTCAACTCACGTCCGCAGGATTTTGTAGCCTCGGTATTTAACAGCAGCACCGCGAAGGCGGTGCCACAGACCTTCCAGTGGCAAGCCGAGCCATTGAACAACGATAGGTCAACCGCCATGGGCACGTTGAACCTGCTCTATGCTTCAGGCACGGCCACTCCCGCCGAAACCGGACTGCACATCGCGAGCAGTGGCGTCATCACCTTTGCCAGTGGACAGACATTTCCAACTGTAACCGGCAATGAGACAGTGACAGGCGACCTTACGGCCAGTCAACTGATCTCGACGGTCACAACAGGTACGGCTCCACTTAAAGTTACGTCGACTACGGAAGTGCCAAACCTCGACGCGAGTCTACTGGGTGGCAAAGCAGCCAGCGCATTTGCCCAGTTAGCGGCTGCGAACACGTTCACCGGCAATCAGACGGTGAACGGCAACCTGAGCGCGACGGGCGTGGTGACAGGAAGCAGCTACCAGATTGGAAGCAACCTGTTCGCCTTGGGCTCGTTCGTCAATAAGAATGCGTTCCTGGGCTTCGCCGGGAATGCCACCATGACAGGCGAAGACAACACCGCCAGCGGCTACTTGGCGCTCTACTCCAACACCAAGGGCTACTTCAACACGGCCAGCGGCTACCTCGCGCTCGCCTCCAACACCACCGGGGAAGGCAACACTGCTAGCGGCGACCTGGCGCTCTTAGCCAACACCACGGGCGCCGTCAACACGGCCACTGGGTCGAACGCGCTCGAGAATAACACCACGGGCTACCAAAACACCGCCAGCGGCGTGTACGCGCTCAGCGGCAACACCACAGGCTACAACAACACTGCCAGCGGCTACGCCGCGCTCGGCAACACCACAGGCTACGACAACACCGCCAGCGGCTACTTCGCGCTCACCTCCAACACCACGGGGCTCGACAACACCGCCAGCGGGGCCGACGCGCTCACCTCCAACACCACGGGCAACGACAACACCGCCAGCGGGGCCGACGCGCTCTACTCCAACACCACGAGCTCCAGTAACACGGCCAGCGGGGCGGACGCGCTCTACTCCAACACCACGGGCAACGACAACACGGCCAGCGGGGCATCCGCGCTCTCCCACAACACCACCGGCAACTACAACACCGCCTTAGGCTTTGGTGCGGGGCCGGACCCAAGCGCCCCCGCTCTCACCAATTCCACGGCCATCGGGGCTTTTGCCGACGTGCTTGAAAGCAACGCGCTGGTATTAGGTTCGTCTGCCGTCTATAACGGCACCGCCAACGTTCTTGTGGGGATCGATGTGCCCAGCCCCACTAACATTTTGACCGTATTGCAAGGCGGCGGTCCTGCAATTGCCGACGGTTGGAATACCTACAGCTCCCGCCGCTGGAAAACCAACATCCAGCAGCTGCACAACGCATTGAGCAAGGTCGAACAGTTACGGGGCGTCTCTTATGATCTGAAGGATTCTGGCAAACATGAGATCGGGGTGATCGCCGAGGAAGTAGGAGAAGTGGTTCCGGAAGTTGTGAGCTATGAAAAGAACGGGAAAGATGCTCGCGGCGTGGACTACAGCCGTCTGACGGCGCTGCTGATTGAGGCGGTCAAGCAGCAACAGCGGGAGGTCAAGCAGCAACAGCGGGAAATCTCCGCCCTGCGGGGGGAACTGCAAAGGCGAGCGGCGAAGGAAGCAGCGCTGGAATCGAGGCTGAAACAGCTCGAACAGCACCGCAGTGAGATGCAACTGGCATCTGCCAACCCAGTTCGTTAATGTCTGAAGCCGCTGCTGGAGTTGCTGGGAAAGCTCTCCGGCTTTTCGCGGCTTTTCTTCATCACGCCGACGGTGTTGCTTCCTTAACCATGCGATTAAACTCAAGTTCCCCCACTCCCCGTGCGCACGCGTGTCGCTCCCACTCGCGCTCCCGCGCGCACGCCGATCGCACTCGCTTTCACCACGACGGTTCGCTCCGCCGCAAGGGATCGAGAACCCCGCGTGCGCCCGTGTCCCCGCAAGTTAACTAAAAAGTACATACAAGTTTACCAAGTTGTACGTGGAGCCGTTTGGCGGCTCGCAAGAGGACCCTGGTTCATGATGCCTGAACCGAGAACCCGAATACCGACCATTGTGAGTTCTCGCACGAAAGGCGTCTTGACAGCACCTCCCGAAATAGCACACTGTATTGAACGCATTTAATAGACGTATTTTCCGCTCAGACAGCGACGAAGGACGCGCCAAGAATCGCCGTGTTGAACTGGTAAAACAATAACTCAGACACCAGACTTGAGCGGAGGAGGGTCGAATGTCACTCGAAGAGAAGCATGCCCTGACTACTGGCAGTTCCCGTGGCATAGGAAGAGGTATTGCTTTGAAGCTGGCTGAGAAAGGCGTCAAAGTGGCCATCAACTATCGCGAGAATGAGGCTGCGGCTAAAGATCGGGGCTAAACTGGCGCTTTCTCAGGAGAGTGTAAACGTGAAGGGAGTGAAATATAGCCCGAACCTGATGCGCTGTCAATCTCCGGCCCGTTCGCAAAGGGATTTGATGGAATCAAAAGTAACCAGTCGTTCGAGCCATTGTTGACGGGGACTGCCTGAGGTATCTTGTGCTCGGTTGAACTTCGAAGGGGACGGGAAAGAGCCTGCCGGGATTCAGGTTTCCTGTCCCCTGTTCTTTTTTGTCTCTCGGCTGAACGACCGCAGATTCCCGATTACGGAATCAGCAAGAGCAAGACCAATCTGGAGGCCTGTGGTTCGATGGAGCATTTTGGTTTGGCACCGGCAAGAAGACTCAAAAGGCACGCAACTTGGCAAAGAATCCAAATTGCGTCGTGCACGCAAAATGCTGCCGAGGTGGTGATTCTGGAAGGTGTCGCCGAACTGATCACAGAGGCGGCTATCCGGAAGAAGCTGGAACCAACATCGCACCGCAAGTATGGAATGAGTGGCGGTGACGGCTCTGAACCGCTCTATCGTGTGCGCCCAAAACGTGTGTTTGGTTGTCCATTCCATCGACGAAGGGTCAAATCTCCAAAGGTCATTGAGATAGTCACCGAACCCATCCGAAGGGACGGCATACCCTCCAAAGAGCCAGAAATTGCCGCTTTGATCAATCCAGCTCGCGGCGCCCTCGCGTCCGCCGGGGACGTTCCCGGCTGCCGGCGTCCCTAGCCTGCCGTAGACTCCGGGCTGCCCAGTACAATCCACCGGTGCGGTGTTTGCCCCACTCATCCAGGTCCATTCGCGGCTCGAAGGGCTGAACTCCCAAAGGTCGTTGAGAATACCGCAGGCGCCCGTCGAACATTACTGATGCGTTCAATCTCCTCAGTAATCGTCTCGACCTCGGTCTCGATCTGTTTCCACTCCTGCCACATGCGATCCAGCAGCCAGCGCAAACGCGGGCTTAGATTCTGTTCGGCGTCTTCGATGACTCCAGGGAGGCTCTTGCGCAGGTGGATGGGCCGGGCCGCGAAGGTGATTCCGCGTTCCAACAAGAATCCTCGAATCTCGTTGATGAGCGCCGTGCGACGCTGCACCAGTCGATCCCGCACCCGGTGCATGG
>JASHPL010000295.1 GCA_030038125.1 Candidatus Sulfotelmatobacter sp. | reverse complement strand
GCGCGACGCTCGAAATTCTGGCTGGTGATGTACTCGAGCGCTTGCCAACGTGTCCACAGATTCACTCGGTTGCCGACTTTAGCATTCCCCGCGATTGCCCCGACTTTCGGATTGATGAAATGCGGCACGAGATGCGAAATAGCATCGGGCGCGATCACGGTATCGGCGTCAATACCCACGAAAAGTTCGGCATCGCCGATATGCTCTATTCCATAGTTCAGCGCGTCGGCCTTGCCGGAATTTGGCTTCGTGAGGATCAACACCTGTCCTGAGGCTTCCTCGACCGCGAACGCGTCGCGTGCGACTTCAAGGGTGCGATCGCGGGAGCCGTCATCGATGACGATCACCCGTAGATTTCGATAATTCGAATTCAGAGCGGCGCGCACTGTGCGCACAATGACTTTTTCTTCGTTATAGGCCGGAATCAGGACGGCAACTTTTGGCTTGTACGACGCGATCTCCGCAGGCTTGCCGAAAATTTTCTCGTGCACGCGGTCGTACACCGCGGCCGCTCCAATAAATAGCAGGCGCCCGGTCATGAGAATGTCGCCGAGCAAAAAGATCCAGGTAATGCCGATAATGCTGGCATCGAACATCCAAAAGCCGAAGCGATCGAAGCGCGCGGCCCAGAGCTCGCCCGTGGGCAGGGGTGCCATCACGTCGGCGCGTGTTTTACCCAGTAGTTCGTAGACGGGTGCGACTTCGTAGCCGCGGGCGCGAATGCCATCGATGATCATGGGCAGAGCGCGAACGGTTTCGGAACGGTTGCCTCCGCCGTCGTGCAGCAACACGATATTGCCGCAACGCAAATCCTCGGGACGGCACGGTGGCAAATGGGCCAGCACATAAGAAGTGATCTGTTCGGCTGAAAGGCGAGGATTGTCCTTCCAGTCGTTAGGATCGATTCGATTCCCGACGGTGATGTAGCCCATCTCTTGCGGGACTTCGAGAGGCCGCACTTGGTCGGCGG
The DNA here is from genome assembly GCA_030038125.1 of Candidatus Sulfotelmatobacter sp. Classification (GTDB taxonomy): domain Bacteria; phylum Acidobacteriota; class Terriglobia; order Terriglobales; family Acidobacteriaceae; genus Sulfotelmatobacter. The sequence continues at coordinate 17,119 of JASHPL010000295.1, read as the reverse complement.
TGTCCGGTTCTTCATCGATCGCGTAGGGAGGCCGCATCAGCGTGGCGCGGATTCCCATAAGGCTGCCGAAAAGGCGCTCTGTCAGATTCAATTCCACTTTCATGTAGGCGCTGGAAATGTTGCTGACGTCGGGATGAGTGAAGGTATGATTCCCGATCGTATTGCCCTCGCGATAAATCCGCTTGGCGATGCTGGAGAATTTGTCGGTCTGAATGCCGATCAGGAAAAAGGTAGCCGTAGCACGCTTCGCTTTGAGCACGTCGAGAATTTTTGGCGTCCAATCGGGATCCGGACCATCGTCGAACGTGATCGCAACCTTATTCGGGCTATAGCCGTAGCGTCCCAGGCGATACGGTTCGGGAAGATCCCGAAACACTTCATCGGTGATCAGCTTGCTGTTGGCATCGACTTCGAGATCGCGCGTGCCATGCGATGGCTTGGCTTCGATGCGCAGAATTTCTCCCTGACCCTCCATGTCCACGTCGGCGCCGGGTGGAACATCTTTCAACTTGTCGGTCGCGCCGGGATCGCCGGGAACATCCCAAACGCGCCACAGCGAGCGGTCTTCTCCGCCCAGCCGCCACAGCGCGAAGGTTTGGATCCCGAGATTCTGTGCCGCCCGCATATGGTTCAGAGCCGTCACCCCATCGAGAAACCACACATCGTGCTGAATGCCTCTTTCGTCGAGATAGCTGAAGTGGGGATTCATCGCGTCGTCGTCGAAATTGACGTCCTGGTCCGAGTCGCGCGCGGAGAGCCAAGCGTCTTGAACGCTAACAGTCGAATCATGCTCCCCTGGCGGCAACTTTCCCTTTTTCGGCTTGAGCACCCAGTCGTAGCCGTAATTCGCAATGGCACAGATGATTTTTTCCCGCGGAATGACGTTCTCGGCAAACTGCAGATTGCGCACGAACCAATCCTGGGAAGCAACCGGCCCCGAAGCCGCGTTGGGGTAGTGTTCGTCATAATTCATCAGCACCACGCCGTCAGCAGCCGCACCCACGGCGCCGTAGTCGTATTCGCTGTTATGGGGGGGCACCGAAACGTACAGCTTCATCCCGTGCGCGTGAAGGTCTGCCGATAAGTCATTGAGTAAAGCCAAGTACCCGGGCTGACCGCTCGGGGGAAAAGCCTCGAAGTCGATCATCAGGCCGTGATAGCGTCCCGAGGCGAGAAACTGCTCGGCTTGGCCACGGAAAGACGCGCGGGCATCCGGATCGTTGAGGAAATTGACAATATCACCGACCCAGCTGGCGCCGTCGAAATTATTCACCATCGGGAAGACTTCCATGCTGGGGTCTTCCGTATTGAGGAACGGCATCACTCGATCATCGACTTGCCGGACGCTATTGCCCTGCACCACGTCAAAAAACTTGCCTGTCTGATCGTCGATCCCCTGTACTCGTCCGTCGGCAGTAAGCACATGCAGCCAGTCGGGATAAAGTATGTCAATCTGTCGGGCAAAGCTGCGCAAGGAGGAGAAACTGGCCGCATCCCAGGGCACGTAAAAAGCAGCACGGATTCCCTCCTCCTGATTCAACTTGACTTGAGAAGCAGCGAGCTTGGACTTGCGGTGCGAGTGGGCAGCGATCTTTTTCAGGCGGTCGCGGGCTTTCTGTTTTTCACTTTCTTTCAGAGCTTTGAAGTTGCGCTTCTGGGGAAAAAACAGCAGTTCAGGTAGCGGCTCGTCGCGGACCGCAGTGTAGACGAAAAACATGATCAGGGTGGAAACCACCACGGCCGCCACGTCAAACAGGCGGCGCAGGCGTCTCCAACGAGCTCGTCGCGGATCGTAAAAAACTGGCTCGGGCATGAGGAGAAACGGAACTTTTATCGTATGCCGCCGATGGCACACGGTCAATTCTCGACCAAGCAGGGTGAGGCAGGGGCGTCGGCTCCTAAGATGCAGATTCTCGCCTCTGGGATCGCTCGAAACGCGCTATATTCGCTCATATCAGGGCAATGCGCGAACTCATAGGAAAGCATCGCCGGTTTTTCCTCCTGGTCACGCTGGTGGCGCTTGCGCTGCGCTTTTCCTTCGTCTGGGGATTCCCCGCCGTTGTGGACGATTCGCGGCTCTACGCTAACATCGCCGAAAACTGGATGCAGCATGGCGTTTATGCCGTGACCAACTCCGGCCGAATCATGCCCACACTCTCGCGCCTGCCCGGCTATCCTGCGCTTCTGGCTGCAATTTTCTATGTTTTTGGAATCGGCAATTTTCGCGCAGTTTTGTTCGCGCAGGTGCTCTTTGACATTGGAACTTGCTTTCTCACGGCTGATATGGCGCGCCGCCTGCTTTCCGGCCGCGCCGCCGAATGGGCTTTTTTTCTCACCGGGGTCTGCCCGTTTCTTGCCAACTACGCGGCTACCGCACTGACCGAAACTCTCGAAGCTTTCTTTACCGCCCTTGCCCTCGATCTCGCAATTTCGGGACTTATCGCGAATTCACAACACCCTGTCATCCCGACTGCGCCTACGGACGACCGTCCGCTCCCCGATCTGGGCGTCGAGGAGCCACTCGGCAAAAGCTCGGCGGTTTCTGCCCGCCCCGGCTCTGACAATTGCGAAATTGCTTCAGCCCATTCATCCGCCGGATCCGCGAGCCTCATCTGGCTCGGTTGCGGCTTGTCCATCGGGGGAAGCATGCTTCTGCGGCCGGACGGCGGCATTTTGCTTATGGCCGTCGGCGGATATCTGCTCTGGCTGCTTGGACAAACCCTGATAAAGGCCAAAATCACGCTGCATACTCCACGCTCGATCATATGGGCAGGAGTTCTTGTCGCACTGGGCGCTACTGCACCTCTGGTTCCGTGGACTGTTCGCAACCTGCACTCGCTGCATCGATTCCAACCTCTGGCACCGCGTTACGCCAACGACTCCGATGAGCCTCTGATGCCAGGTTTCAATCGCTGGGTCAAAACCTGGATTGCAGAGTATGTCTCCGTCGAGGATATTTACTGGAACGTTCCGGGAGAGGAGATCGACTTTTCGAAGCTGCCCAGCCGGGCTTTCGATTCTGCCCAGCAGCGCGACCAGACTCGCCAGCTTTTCGCCGACTACAACCACGATTACGATATGTCTGAGGAACTCGACGCGCGCTTCGCAGCTCTCGCGGCGCAGCGGATTCGCTCCACGCCATTGCGATACTATCTTTGGCTGCCTGGTTTGCGAATCGTCGATATGTGGCTGCGCCCTAGGACCGAACTATTCCCGTCCGATCCGCGATGGTGGGAATTCAACGACAATCCCCGCTGGCTGACGGTCAGCATTGTCTTCGGAATTATCAATCTAATCTATGTCGGAATGGCCGTTATAGGACTTGTCCGCGTTCGCCACATTCAGTTACTGGGACTGCTCCTTCTCTTTATTGTGCTCCGCTCGCTGTTTCTAGGGACAATGGAGAATCCCGAGCCGCGCTACACCCTGGAATGCTATCCCGTAGTGATTTTCTTTGCCGCCGGAGCGTTCTCTTGGGCTACCGGACGGTTGAAGGCAAGCAAGGCATCCGAGGTAGGTTATTCCTCCGTTTCCTAGCGACCGGCGAAGCTTGTGTGGCGGAGAACTGTGCTCCAGAGGAAGAACGGGTTTAGACCTTTGATGCGGCTAGAAAAGCGAGCAATCTTCTATGCCAAGGGCGAATCGCTCATACGGAAGCGGGTGCGAACGTGCTCGGAGATCAATTCGATGGCGGCCCGGTTGGTTACCGGGTCGATCTGCACCAGATATTTCATCGCCTCCACGAGCACGCGTTGGCCTTCGACGTAGCGCGGATCGGAAGTGCGTTCGCGCCGCTTATTTCCAAGCTTCGGAGGAACCGTGATGGTAAAAACTTTAGCCATGCATTAGCCCAACTGAGGTGCGCCCAGTATATCGTCCCCCATGCCCTTCCCGGCATACTTCTTACCATTTAGATTCAATAACTTAACCTCGTGGTGAAATAATTTGCGTTTTATTGTTGGTCTTCAGGCGAAAGACATCGTTGTTGACCTTTTCGTTTATGCGGATCGCGTTGTACTTAGCTAGACGATAATCATCCTGCGGCTCAACCAATTTTTGCTGAACCGAGACGCCGCGCTCAAGATCGATCCACAAAAAAATCTGCTTAAAGTTATTGCGGACGCGCTCCGATTTCGGAATCAACTGCAACTTGGCGGTGGCGACTCCTTGAACGGTTTCCGGGCCGAGGTAAGTCACGTCGAACTGCTTGACCAGTTCCTGACCGCTTGCGCCAAATCCCAGCCCCAGATAGCTCTCAAACTCCGAGCTATGTTGGCCCAAGTCGTAGACCGTGACTTGGTTGGGTTTGGGCTGGTACATCTGGATCTTGGCATCGCTGAAGAGCACATATTTCGGCTCAGACTTTAGTTCCGTGAGACTCGGGCCGTCCTTTCTGATGTCGGCCATCATCTCGATATCTTTTCCCGCTCGGCGATAGTAGATGACGCCGGTCTGTACGTCGTCTACCTCGTCGATCACTTTTTCGTAGCGATCCCACTCAAAGTCGGCCTGCGCGCTGGTGAATTTGGCCGCTACGTCGTCCATTTTCCTGAGAACGGAATCGAGCGCCGGACTTGCGGGAGCTTGTCGTGCAGCCGCACCGAAGTGCAGAACCAGCAAAGCCAGAGCGATTGGGAAGAGCATCGAGCTGCCTTTCATTCGAGTTGTCTTCCGACATCCTATGGCGTTTATTCTCGCTTCACCAGTACTTTATAACTTTGCAATCGCCCCTTGCGGTCGGTGACAGTTTCGTATCTGACGATCGAAACCGCTCCCGAGATTGGCTCAATAATGCGCAGCAACTGCTCGCGAATCGAGTGGTCGTCTCCTGCGGTGATGTCAGTGGCGCTTACCTGATAAAAAACATGGCCGTCGGCATCGGTCGTAACCGCTACTTCAGTCGGATGCGGATTGCGCGGGATGGGTTTGTCATTGTAGTCGATCACGCGCGGGGAGAGAAAAATGAAAAGCAGGATCAGCGTGACCATAATGTCGTAATGCAGGGTGCCGCGCTCATGTTGCCACAGAACGTATCCGCGAATAGTTCGCCAGACTGCATTCATAGGCAAGGGCGCGTTCGCATCGGCAGTCGTCGAATTTGCTGGTTGCAACTCCCGCTCCTTCATCGTGCCTGCCAACGAACTAACCCGCTAAAAGCTCTTCTTCGTGATTCGATCTGCTCCGATATATGGCCGAAGGGCCTCGGGAATCAAGACGCTTCCGTCGGCCTGCTGATAATTTTCAACGATCGCGACCCAGGTGCGGCCAACGGCGAGTCCGCTGCCGTTCAGAGTATGTAGCAGTTCCGCCTTGTTCTTGCCCTCGGGGCGATAGCGAATGTTTGCCCGCCGCGCCTGGTACGTTTCGAAATTCGAGCACGACGAGATTTCCCGGTATAACTGCTGGCCCGGCAGCCAAACCTCAATATCATACGTCTTTGCCGACGCAGAACTCATATCTCCTGTCGACAGCACCATCACGCGATAATGCAGGCCTAGTTTTTGCAAGACCTCCTCGGCATCGCGTGTGAGCTTCTCATGTTCCTCGTACGAACTCTCCGGACGCGAGAACTTGACCAGTTCCACCTTCTGAAATTGATGCTGGCGGATGATTCCGCGCACATCTTTCCCATACGATCCCGCTTCGCTGCGAAAGCACGGGGTATAAGCCGTGAGCGAAATCGGTAGGCGGGATTGCTCGATTACTTCGTCGCGGTACAAGTTTGTGACCGGAACCTCCGCCGTCGAGATGAGCCACAAATCTCTATCGCCGTGCGGCACACGAAATAAATCGTCGGCGAATTTGGGCAACTGCCCTGTGCCATACATCGAATCAGAATTCACCAGATAGGGGGGGAGCACTTCCGTATATCCGTGCTCGCGCGTGTGCAGATCGAGCATGAAATTAGCAAGTGCGCGCTCCAGCTTCGCGCCCAGATCCCAGTAAACGGCGAAACGCGCGCCGGTCAGCTTGACGGCACGTTCCAGATCAAGAATGCCGAGCTCTGGTCCGAGGTCCCAATGCGGCTTGGGGGTGAAATTGAAGTTCGGCGGCGTGCCCCAACGTCGGACTTCGACATTCTGCTCGGCGCTGAGCCCACCCGGAACGCTGGTATGCGGCATGTTCGGAATGCCAGCCAGGATCTGCCGCAATCGCGCGTCCAGATCGTTGGCCGTCTTTTCCAGCGATTGAATTTGCTCGCGGAGTTCCTTGGTCTGTGCCATAGCGGCGCTGGCATCCTGGCCAGCCTTTTTCAAACGAGCAATTTCTTCGGTAGCCTTATTGCGCTGCGCTTTCTTGGTTTCTGCTTCGGTGATGGCGTGGCGACGCAGGATGTCGACCTCGCGAAAGTCTTTGAGCACGGCGGCCGGATCCATCCCGCGCTGGCGCAGCATTTCCTCTACGCGGCTTAGATTTTCGCGGACGAAGCTCAGGTCAAGCATAGCGACTCATTACTTTATCGAAAAAGAGCGGGAAAATGCACGTGTTCAGCGTGCGCTTTATGCCTTCGACGCCCCTTGCGCGGGGGTGGAGTTCTAAGCTTGCGCTAACCGACATCCCCCACGGGCAACCCTTTGGTGGATTTCCGCGACCTGTGTAAACTACGTTGCGATGAGATCGTTTTCACGATCCGGTCCCAATCGTCCCCTCTTATTTTTCTTAGCAGGGATACTGTTCATCGTCAATTGCGCGATTGCGAGTTTCGCGTCCGCCTATAATGGGCGCCCCAAGCTGGTGGTGGTGATCGTCGTCGATCAGTTTCGTGGAGACTATCTCGAGCGCTATCGCGACCAGTTCGGCGATGCCGGCTTTCGCCTGCTCCTTGACCACGGGGCATACTTCTCTGACTGTAATTACAATTATGCCAATACCCGCACTGCGCCAGGCCACTCTACGCTATTCACCGGCGCCTACACGAACGGCCACGGCATTATCGCCAATGAATGGCTCGACCCCGCCACGAGCCGCATGGTCACCTCGGTTGAGGACAGCGGAACGAAGCTGGTCGGCATTGCGGGAGAGAAAGAGGGCGCGTCGCCGCACAATTTGATGGCCGACACTCTGGGCGACGAGCTCAAGCTGGCCACGCAAGGCAAATCCCGAGTCTTTGCCATCTCGCTGAAAGATCGCGCGGCAATTCTGCCCGGTGGGTTTGGCGCGGATACAGCCTACTGGACCGACCCGCAAAGCGGATATTGGATCACCTCCACCTACTATCGCGACGATCTGCCGCGCTGGGTGCAGGATTTCAATGCGACTCAAATCTCGAAGTACTGGAATCGCGAATGGAAGGATGCACAAGGCGCGCTGCTTCGCTCGACCGCACCTCGCAAGCGGAAAGATGGCTCGGAAGCCGGATTTTACGAGGTGGTTGGCTCAACCTCATTTGGCAATGAATATGAATTGGCTTTCGCCCGGCAACTCATTGTCTATGAAAACATCGGTCGTGGCCCAGACACCGATCTGCTTTCCATCAGCCTCTCGCCCAACGATATACTCGGGCATCAAGTGGGGCCAGATTCACCCGAGATGCAGCAGATGGCGCTCGATCTCGACCGCGACCTCGCCGACTTCTTCGATTTTATCGGCCATCAGATCGGCTTAGCCGATGTCTGGGTCGCGCTTTCGGCCGATCACGGTGTTTCCCCGCTTCCCGAGCAGGCGCAGAAGTTGCACATTCCTGCCGCCAATCTCGATATTGGAAAAATCGAATCGGAAATCGACACCGCAATCGCGACACAGTTCGCGCACGGGCATGCGGGATCGTTTGTGAAAATGGATTATCCCCTGGTCTGGCTTCATCAGGACGCGTTCGCCGCCCTCCAAGTTTCCGAGCACGATGCCGAGCAAGCGGTCGGCGAGGCTATGAAACATGCTGGCCTACGCGGTTACTACACGAAATCACAACTCGCTCTTGGCGACGTGCCAAATGCGGCTCTCGGACGGAAATATCTGAATAGCTACTCCCCGGAGGGAAGCTGGTACGTCATAGGTGTTCCGGACATTTACACCATCGGACAGGGCAAGGGCACCGATCACGTTTCGCCTTACAATTACGACACGCATGTGCCGCTGGCTTTTTTTGGATTGCCTTTTCAGCCCGGAATCTATCGCACCAGCGTCGAGCCGGTCGATCTTGCTCCGACACTGGCGTCCTTGTTAGGAGTAAATGCCCCTACGCATTCCGTGGGCCGGGTACTAACCGAGGCGCTCGCGCCTCCACACCGGACTGCGAACTCCAGCGCAGATTCAGGAGGCAGCAACCCATGACTGCCACGACTTCCGGCAGCTCTCCCGATCTCAGTGTCAATGTCGCCGGGATTTCATTCAAGAACCCAATTCTTGCCGCCAGCGGCACCTTCGCTTACGGCGTGGAATTCGAAGATGTGGTTCACTTGCCAAGACTGGGCGGCATCGTAGTCAAGGGATTGTCGAAAGAATCTATGATCGGCAATCCTCCGCCACGGTTGTGGGAGACCGCCGCCGGCATGCTGAACGCGATCGGTTTGCAGAACATCGGAGCGCCAGCCTTTCTTGCAGAAAAACTGCCGCGACTCCGCGAGATCAAAAACATCGTTGTGATCGCCAATGTTTTCGGCTATACGCGCGAAGATTACGAGCGCACCATCGAAATTCTCAACGAGGGCGAAGGCATTACCGCCTACGAGCTGAACGTGTCCTGCCCCAATACGCAGCAGGGAGGGCTTCAATTCGGCAGCGATCCGCGCACGCTCGATGAACTGGTAACCACCGCAAAGCGCGTGGCGCAACGACCGTTGATCGTTAAGCTTTCCCCGAACGTTACCAGCATCGCGCAAATGGCCTACGTGGCGCAGGAATCGGGCGCTGATGCTTTATCGCTGATCAATACATTCGTCGCGATGGCGATCGATCCCGAGACGCGCAAGCCGCGCATCGCGAACGTCACGGCCGGGCTTTCCGGTCCCGCGATTAAGCCGATCGCGTTGCGGATGGTCTACGATGCCGCCCACGCGGTAAAGATTCCAGTCATGGGCATGGGTGGCATCTCGACTGCGTCAGATGTAGTCGAGTTCATGTTGGCAGGCGCAAGCGCTGTGCAGATCGGAACCGCCAGTTTTTGGGATCCCTGTGCTACTGAGAAGATCGTCGACGAGCTGCAGGAATGGTGTACCGATCACCACATTGACCAGATCGCCGACCTCACCGGCGCAATGATCCTGGAATAGTTTCGAAGGAAATCGCAACGACCGCCCCCTCCTGTGAGATAGAAAATAGCGGGGCAATGACCAAATCTCGCTTACACTGCGTTCTCCAGCGCCAGCGCCATGCCCATGCCTCCGCTCACGCACAAGGTTGCGACGCCGCGTTTGGTGTTGCGCTTGAGCATCTCATGAAGCAGCGTCACCGTAATGCGCGTACCGGTACACCCAATGGGGTGTCCCAGCGCGATAGCGCCTCCGTTCACGTTGAGCCGGTCACGGTTGAAATTCAGCACGCGGTCGCACGCCAGCACCTGTGCTGCGAAGGCCTCATTCAACTCGACGAGCCCGAAATCGTGCAAGCGAAGGTTGTGCTTGTCCTCAAGTTTCTGCAAAGCTGGAACCGGACCCATCCCCATGCCGCGAGGATCCACACCCACGGAAGAAATCGCGACGATTCGCGCCAATGGCTTCAGACTGTTTTGCTTGAGAAAATGCTCGCTGGCGACCACTACTGCGGCAGCGCCGTCGGTGATGCCCGAGGAATTGCCGGCGGTGATGGTTCCGGCTTGCGAGAATACCGGAGGAAGTTTTTCCAGCTTCTCCATTCTGGCATCCGGGAAGGGATGTTCGTCGCAGGCGAAGGTCACGGTCCCTTTTTTGCCTTCGATAACGACGGGAGCAATCTCGTCGTGGAATCGTCCCGCGGCAATTGCCCGTGCTGCGCGGGCTTGCGACGTCAGCGCATACTCATCCTGCTCGGAGCGCGAAATCTTATATTCGCCCGCCAGCGACTCGGCAGTCTGGCCCATGACCATCTGGGCTAGGGGACAAAAAAAACCGTCGCGATACATGCCGTCCACCAGTTCCTGGTTCCCCAGCCGATATCCCCAGCGAGCTTTATCGAGCAGATATGGTACGCGCGACATTGACTCCGTGCCCCCGGCCAGAATGCAACTCGACTCGCCGAGCGCGATCGCCTGATACGCCAGCGCAATTGCCTTCATTCCTGAGGCGCATGCCTTATTGACCGTAAATGCGGGGACTTCCTGCGGAACTCCGCTGCGCACTGAGATCTGCCGTGCCGGATTTGGCCCCCCGCCAGCCTGCCGGGCGTTGCCGAAAATCGTCTCCTCAATCTGCTCGGGACGCACTCCGGCCCGCGCCATCGCATCTTTTGCCACGATCACGCCCATATCTGCCGCCGTCAGCGGCGACAGCGAGCCGCCGAATTTTCCGATGGGTGTCCGCACCGCCGACAGGATGTAGACTGCTTGCACTTCTCTGCCCTCTAAATTTGAGTCTAGCAGGACCAGAGCCGGGCAGGGCGTACACGTTCTTCTGCCACGTTGCGGGCAAAACCGGGGGGTTGAATTCCAACTATCGGAAGCGTGCCGATTTTTTTCTGTGTCTCGGCGAATTACTCACGAGACCCGTTCTTTTCGGCTGATCGTCCGGCACGTCATTGATTGACGCCACTCGCGAGAACCCCTCCATCTACGGGTAGAATTGTCCCCGTGACAAAGCTCGAGGCGTCGGATGCGAGGAAGATCGCCGCTCCGACCAGTTCTTCCAATTCCCCAAAGCGTTTCATGGGTGTGCGTAGGAGTACTTCCTGGCCGCGGCCGGTACCGACCAGAAACTTCTCGCTCAGGGGAGTGCGGAAGTATCCTGGCGCGATTGCGTTGACGCAGATTCCATAACCTGCCCACTCAATTGCCAGGGATTTTGTGAGCGACGCTAATCCTGCTTTGCTGGCGCTATAGGCCGCAACTTCGAAAAGCGCGAGGAACGTTCCCATCGATGCGATGTTGATGATGCGTCCGTAGCCGCGCTCGATCATGTGACGGCCGAAAATCTGGCACGATCTGAAAGTACCGGTGAGGTTCGTCTCGAGAATCCTGTTCCAGTCGGACTCAGAAAAATCGAGCGTGGGAGCGCGTTTGCTAATGCCGGCGGCGTTGACGAGGATGTCGACCTTGCCAAAGGTCTCTTGGCAAGAGCTCAGGAGATGCTCGAGGGATTCTCGACGGTCTACGTCACAAGTGACACGCAACGAACGGCGGCCGAGAGATTCGATCTCATCGGCAAGGGCAGCGACGAGTTCTTTGCGCCGGGCGCTGGCCACCACGTCCGCGCCGGCTCGCGCCAAACCCAGTGCGAGAGTCTTGCCGATTCCCGAACTGCCGCCAACCACGACTGCAACTTTCCCGTCGAGTTCCAGGGGCTTGTAGCCCATGCAAGCGAGTGTATCGAAAAATCGTCGCTCCCTGTAGAGGACCGGCGAGAAATTTGAAATGAGTCACAGTTGCGCCTGGCTTGCTACCATTGTGAAAGTCCTTGTAGAGGTGAGGAATGAATTTCACTCGGCGCGAATTTCTTCAGGCGACCGCATTCACACTGGCAGCATTGCGGGCGGGACTCGGTGCGGCCAGCCAAAAACGAATCGTCGGATTCTCGACGCTGGGCTGCCCAGGCTGGGAGTGGAATAAGATTCTGGATTTCGCCCAGGGGCACGACTTCGCAGCGATCGAATTGCGCGGCTTGCAGGGGAACATGGATCTGCCCACGCGTCCTGAATTTCAGCCCAGCCGCCTTGCGCAGTCGAAGCGCGAAGTCGCCGCACATCACCTGAAAATTGCATGCGTGAGCAGTTCGGCGCATCTGCACGACGCGGACCCGGAAAAACGAAGGCAGCAGATCGCGGATGCGCAGCGATTCATTGATCTGGCGGCGACGCTCGGAGCTCCGTACGTGCGCGTTTTTGGAAACAACATCGAGGGGCCGAAGGAGCAGGTTGTGGAGCGAGTCGCGTCCGGACTGCAGGAGTTAGGAGTCTATGCAAGCGATCGTGGAGTGACGGTGATTCTCGAGTCGCACGGAGACTTCACCGATTCGCCGACTTTGAGTGAGATTCTGACGAAAGCAGATTCGCCGCATGTGGCGTTACTTTGGGATGCACACCATACGTTCGTCGAGGGCAAAGAGCAACCTGAATTTACGGTACAGAAATTGGGAAAGTGGATTCGGCACACGCACTTGAAAGATTCGGTGCCAACCGCAAATGGTCGGCGGTATGTGCTGACGGGGCGTGGCGATGTGCCGGTACGCAGGCAGGTGGAGGCGCTGCAAGCGTTCGGATATACGGGTTGCTACACGTTTGAATGGGAGAAGGTCTGGCATCCGGATCTGGAGGAGCCAGAGATCGCAATCACGGATTTTGCTGAGTTCATGAAGAAGATCCCGGTTGCTGGCGCAGCTTGACAATGAGCGCACTGCGCGAATCATAAGCAATGAATTTCTGCCTTTCCATCATTGCAAAGAAGGTTTCAGACGAGGGGCCAAGGCCTGGACGAACGCGAGCGCGACGAGGTATGCGAGGCCCGCAATCAGAAACACTGGAAAATAAGAACCGGTACGCTGCAGCGTATAGCCGACGACCTTAGCGATGAACATTCCGCTGATCGTGCCCAGCAGCGTGGAAAAAGCTATGACCGAAGCTACCGCGCTGCGGGGAAACATGTCGGAAGCGAGCGTAAGGATATTGGCCGACCATCCCTGATGGGCGCCGGCAGCAAGGGCAACGAGCGCAACAGCAAACCAGGCGTTAGAGGTGCGAGCAGCAAGCATGATCGGAGTGACGGCCAGGGCGCAGATAAGCAAAGCGATTTTGCGACTCGAATTCAGCGCCCAACCGTGCTTTAGGAGTGAAGAGGAAATCCATCCGCCGGCGATGCTCCCCACGCTGGCACCACTGTAGATGACGAACAGAGGCAGCGCCATGGCTTGCAGGTTCAACTTCAGATTGCGGCTGAGGAAATCCGGCATCCAGAACAAGTACACGTACCAGATGGGATCGGTGAAAAATTTTCCCAACCCGACCGCCCACGCCTGACGCAGTCGAATCAAAGTTCGAAGAGGAATTTCGATGTTGATGTCCGGGGAATCGCTTTGGATATAGGCCAACTCAGAGGGCGAGATGCTCTGGGTTTCTTGCGGACAATCGTAAAGAAGCAGCCAGGCGACAATCCACAGCAGGCCGATTGAACCCGTAACGATAAACGCCGCACGCCAGCCGAAGTGATACGTGATCCAGGGTACGATCAGCGGAGTCCCGAGAGCACCAACATTCGCGCCCGAGTTAAAGATGCCGGTAGCAAGGGCACGTTCGCGCTTCGGAAACCACTCGGCGACCGCCTTGATGGATGCCGGGAAGCTACCCGCCTCGCCCAGTCCCAAGCCGAAGCGAGCGGCGGCAAACTGGAAGATCGAACTTGCGGCAGCATGAGCGCTGGCTGCGACACTCCAGATAAAAACAGCGAGTGTGAAGCCCTTGCGCGTTCCGATCCAATCGATCAGTTTCCCGATGAAAAGCAGGCCGACGCCGTAGGCAAGCTGAAAAGAAAAGACAATGTTGCTGTAGCCGATTTCGGTCCAGCCGAATTGCAGTTGCAGAGTCGGTTTGAGCAGTCCGATGACCTGACGGTCCATGTAATTTACAGTGGTCGCGAAGAAGAGAAGTGCGCAGATGACCCAGCGCCTATGGCCGGCATTGCCTGCGCCTGCGGTGTTTTCAGCAGAGGCGGCCGGGATGGGATGTGAGTTCACGAGATAGAGCATCACTAGACATCGCGCGAGGCTATTCCGTCAAGCCTGCTATGATTCCGGGCTGAAGGCTCCTGGCAGATCGTAATTTTCGAGCGTACGCGAATGAAAAGCTTTCTCGACGACGATTTCCTGCTCGCGAACGATGTGGCGCGCCGGCTGTACCGGCAGTTTGCCGCCCCGCGGCCAATTCTGGATTATCACTGCCATCTGAGTGCGAAGGATATTGCGGAGAATCGGCGATTCGCGAATCTGTTTGAAATCTGGCTGGAGGGAGATCACTACAAGTGGCGTGCGATGCGAGCCAACGGCGTGGCGGAGCACTACTGCACGGGAGATGCGAGTCCGTATGAAAAATTTCTCGCCTGGGCGCGAACCGTTCGTTACACGTTGCGTAATCCGCTTTACCATTGGACGCATTTGGAATTAAAGCGCTATTTCGGTATTGAGGAGCTGTTGGATGAAAGCTCGGCGGCCTCGGTTTGGGAGCGGGCGAATGCGATTTTGGAGAAGCTGACCGCGCACGAAATTCTCCGCAAATTTCAGGTTCGGGCGGTTTGCACGACCGATGATCCGGTTGACGATCTTCGCCACCATCGCGTGCTCGCGAATGCGAATCTGGAAACGCGTGTGTATCCAGCGTTTCGCCCCGATCGGGCGCTGGCGATAGGAACGCAGGAGTTTGTGTCGTGGATCGACAAGTTGGAGGAGGTTGCCAATGTTGAAATTCGCCATTTCAATTCACTGCTTGCGGCCTTGAGAAAACGTCACGATTACTTTCATTCGATGGGATGCCGGTTGTCGGATCACGGGCTGGATCATTGCTTCGGCGAACCCTGTTCGGAACCAGTGGCCGAGAGGATTTTTTCCAAAGCGCGGGAAGGGAGATCGATTCAGGAAGACGAGCGGGAGCAATTCGCATCGTTCATGATGCTGTTCTTTGGACGGCTTGATGCCGAGAAGGGATGGACGAAGCAGCTGCATCTCGGCGCCCTCCGCAACGTCAACACGGCGGCTGGGGAGCAAATCGGCGCGGATTCCGGATTCGATGCTATCGGTGATTACCCTCAGACTCGCCGGCTTGCAACATATCTCGATCAGCTCGTGAAAGAGAATGCCTTGCCGCGAATGATCCTATACAACGCCAATCCCGTGGACACGTTTGCTTTTGCTACGCTAATCGGAAGCTTCCAAAGCGGAGACGAACCGGGAAAAATTCAATATGGAAGCGCATGGTGGTTTCTCGATCAAAAGCAGGGAATCACCGCACAAATCGATGCATTGTCGAACGCTGGGCTGTTGTCGCGATTCGTGGGCATGGTGACGGATTCGCGTTCGTTTATGTCGTATCCGAGACATGAATATTTTCGGCGCATTTTGTGCGACTTGGTTGGGCAGGATGTCGCGCGCGGCGAATTGCCCGATGATGATGCGCTGCTCGGACGGATGATCGAAGACATCTGCTACGGAAATGCGCGGCGCTACCTGAAATTGCCGGGACTTCAAGAGTGATGCACACGTATCTCCCGCTGTGGAGCCTGCGTTTCATTCGAGAAACAATTCAAATTCTATCCGCAGATTCTGCTTTTTCAGTGCTCTCCGCACGAGTAGGATGACTGGCCAGAGGCCCATGATGCTTAAGCTCCGGGTTACTATAATCGATTTTCTACGCTGTTTTGTTCTCTTGCTAGAACTTGCCGGATTGGTTGCGAGCCTTGAAGCGCAATGGAGACCGCGAAATGAAGTTACCGGAGTCGAGCGCCGGGAAGATGCAGTCGTATTTAGGCAAGACACCGGCTTCCTAAAAATTCAAATCTGCGGCGATTCGATCATTCACGTTTTGTATTCTCCGTCGTCCAGCTTTTTGGAGCATCCGAATTTCGTTGTCAGAAAGACCACCTGGGATATGCCGCAATGGTCTATGGAGGAGGACCCCGATAATGTAACGATCACAACCACAAGATTGAAAGTGGTCGTTGCCAAGATCGACGGGGCAATCACTTATCGTGAACTCGATGGCAAGCAGCTGGTTGAAGACGCGAACCGGTGGTTGATGCCGGTGAAGATCAACGGCGAAGAAACGTATCGTGCCGAGGCCTTCGTCAACATTTACGGCTCACACGAAGGTTTTTACGGTTTAGGTCAACATCAGGCGGGTGTGTGGAATTATCGCGGTGAGTCGGTGGATATCTCACAGGATAATTCAAATATTTCCGTGCCGCTGCTGGTTTCCAGCAAAGGATATGGAATCTTCTGGAACAATGAGTCGCGCAGCCGGTTCGATAATCGTTTCGCCAACTATCTGTACATCAGCTCAGAAGTGGCAGATGCGATCGACTACTACTTCCTTTATGGACCGGAACTGGACAAAGTCATCGCCGGTTATCGCGAGTTGACGGGACAGGCTCCGCTGTTCGGAAAATGGGCCTATGGATTCTGGCAATGCAAGAATCGCTACAAATCGCAAGAGGAAATTCTGGCGGTCGCGAAGAAATATCGTGACCTGCACATTCCCGCAGACAACATTGTGCAGGATTGGTTCTGGTGGAATCGCAAGGGCGAGTTCGTTTTCAACAAGAGTTATCCCGATCCAAGGGGCATGGTCGATCAGCTTCATGCCGATCATTTCCATCTGATGATTTCAATCTGGCCGTTCTTCGAGCCGGGCTCGACGAACTACGACTATATGGATAAGCGGGGATGGTTCGTCGATAAATTCAAATTCGCCAAGCCTCCGTTTCACGCCAATCGAATGGCGGTGTATGACGCGACCAATCCAGAGGCGCGGAGATTTTATTGGGATCAGGTGAACAAGGCTTTGTTCAGCATTGGACTCGACGCGTGGTGGATGGATACCACGGAACCAGAGACCGAGGGTCAAGAAGAGAACATTTTGCTCGGGCACAAGGTCGCAGCGGGAAGCGGTGACCGATATGTGAATGATTATCCTCTTCTCGATATAGGCGGCGTGTATGCCGGGCAACGGAGCGTTTCGGATCAGAAGCGCGTGTTTATCCTGTCGCGGTCGGCATTTGCCGGTTCACAGAGAAACGCAGTGACCGCGTGGTCCGGTGACATCAATTCCGATTGGCTCAGTTTCAGGCGGCAGATTCCCGCCGGGCTGAATTTCGAGCTGTCTGGAATTCCCTATTGGACGACAGATATTGGCGGATTTGTCTTCGGCAGCCCGAGCGATCCAGCGTTTCGCGAATTGTTTATACGCTGGTTCGAGTGGGGAACATTCAATCCGATTTTTCGAGTCCATGGAACACGTGGCAATCCGGATGGCAACGAGTTGTGGTCGTACGGGCCGGAGGCACAGAAAATTCTGA
>JASHPL010000294.1 GCA_030038125.1 Candidatus Sulfotelmatobacter sp. | reverse complement strand
TCGCGGCACAACCGCCGGTCATCTGGCTCGCGCCGCGGTCGAGAGCATTGCTTACCAAGTGGCCGATCTGCTCGATGCCATGCGGAAAGATTGCGGCCAGGAAGTGCATGAACTGCGCGTAGATGGTGGCGCGGCAGCCAATGATAGCCTGATGCAGTTTCAGGCCGACATCCTCGGTGTGCCCGTGGTTCGACCGTCATCAACAGAGACTACCGCGTACGGTGCCGCGCGCCTGGCCGCTCTCGCGGTACGCTTCTGGCACGACCCGCTCGACGCCGACTCGACCGCGAAGAACCGGCGCTTCGATCCGCAGATGCCGCTGTCGCATGCTCGCTCGCTGCGCGCGCATTGGGAGGAAGCGGTTTCCCGCGCGAAACATTGGGAATCGGGATCAATGGCAATTGCCGACCCTGTCTCTGGCGTGGATAAGGCGTTGTGAGCCGGTAAGCGTCCTCCTCATCTCTGCGCTTGCCATTCCCGTATTCACTAGCTAAACAGAGCCCGACGCACCCTCGTCCTGAAAACTGGCATCATAATGCTCACTGGTCATGAAAGCTGCCGTGCTCAAATCGCCCAAACCAGTGGCGCAGCGCCCTCTGCAGATTCTTGACGTCGCGAAGCCCGAGACGAAACCTGGCTACGTTCTTCTGCGCGTGCGGGCTTGCGGCGTATGCCGCACCGATCTGCACATCGTGGAAGGAGAGTTGCCGCCAAAACATCCGCAAATAATCCCCGGTCATCAGATCGTAGGCGACGTCGTAGATGGGTCCACCGAGACCATCGCGCTGGCTTCGCGCGTCGGTGTCTGCTGGCTCGGGGGCACGGATGGCACTTGCCCTTACTGCAAACGCGGCGAGGAAAATCTTTGTGACTCGCCAACTTTTACTGGCTACTCGGTCCCTGGCGGCTATGCGGAGTACGTGCTGGCTCGCGCAGATTTCGTATTTCCGCTCCCTACTGCGCTTGACAACCTGCACGCCGCTCCGCTGCTCTGCGCGGGCATCATTGGCTTTCGCAGCCTGCGTGTTGCCGGTGTCGAACGCGGCGAGCGTGTCGGCCTGTTTGGATTCGGCGCGTCGGCTCATCTGGCGATCGCGGTGCTGCACGCGTGGAAATGCGACGTCTACGTCTCCACGCGAGGAGAATCGCATCGCAAACTGGCGGCGTCGCTCGGCGCGACGTGGGTGGGAAGCGAAACGGAGAAGCCGCCGGTTGAACTCGACCGCGCCGTCACCTTCGCTCCGTCGGGTGACGTCGTCGTCACCGCGCTGGCAAGCCTGCGCAAGGGAGGCGTGGTGGCGATCAACGCGATCCATCTCGATCGCATGCCGCAATTCGATTACGACCGCCTGCTGTGGGGCGAGCGTCAGCTGCGCAGTGTAGCCAATATGACGCGCGCAGACGCGCGTGACTTTCTTGCCCTGGCTGCTGAGATTGGTATGCAGCCCACGGTCACGACGTATTCCCTGGACCAAGCCAACGAGGCGCTGCTGGCGGTGAAGAATGACGCCATCAATGGCGCGGCCGTTATTCTTCCCTAACTCATTGATTCTGCTGCTATGTAATTTTTATATATGTTCCTTCAGGAACATTCCATGTACATAGCTGTACATACAAAGTGTAGGACCATGTCTGAATGCGCATCCAACCGGCAGAATTGGGTGGTAAGAAAAATTCCAAGCCTGTCGCAAGAAGCGCGAATCGGGCCGAACACCCACCGGCATTGCTCAGTTAACTCTGCCTTTCTTGAGCACACGCCGAACGATCTCGAGGAACGCGTCGGCAGCCGGATTCTGAAGGCCGAACTTGAAGCCAATGTCGACCGAACTCGAGTGCCGAGACCCCAGCTTTCGGTACGTGACTCCGGGCATCATCAGATTACCCACACATGCGGGAGCTATTGAGACTCCCAGTCCTGCGGCGACCAAGCGCAGCGCGGTTGGCCATTGCGGAGCCTCCTGCACGATGGTTGGCCGAAAGCCCGCGTCATTGCAGCAAGCGATTGTCCGATCGAAGGCGAGACTCCCCATCCTGCGAGCAAATAGAACGAACGGTTCGTGTTTCAGATCGAGAGGAGAGATTGTTTTTTGTCTCACGAGTTTGTGATGCGAGGGCAGAACTGCGATATAACGCTCACGAAGAATAGATTCCAAATAGAGTCCATCTCGCGGTTCAGCGTCGCGGAGGAATCCGACCGCAAGGCTCCCGTCGAGCAGAGCAGGAATCTGTTCGGCGGTCACAAGTTCGCGCAAGCGGAGTTCAACGTTCGGATACATGCGCCGGTGAGCTTTAATTGCTTTTGGCAGAGCGGTCAGCATGACCGACCCGCTGAATCCAACGGCAAGGACTCCTTCTTTGCCCGATCCCAATCGGCGCGTCATTTCCAGATCGTCCTGAATTTTGGCCAGAGTGTTCAGCGCTCGCGCCGCCAAAAAGTGGCCGACCGGAGTGAGCTTGACTCCGCGCGTGGTGCGATCAAACAACGCATATCCAAGGATGCGTTCCAGGTTCTTGATTTGTTGGCTGAGTGGCGGCTGGGCCATTCCGAGTTTTTCGGCCGCCCGACCGAAATGCAGCGTTTCGGCAACCGCCAGAAAGTATCGGAAATGCCTGAGTTCGATTCCAGTATCCATATTCAATTCGTCCTAATATAAACCATTGAGATATTGGACATATGGCTAATTCCAGACGTATGTTTGCGAAGAAGAGGGTGGAGGGGACATTTTTCTGGGGGTTCTCAATATGCACTTGCAGGAAAAGCCGCAGGCCACGATGTCCGAAGTCACAATTCGTGAGTTTCAGCCAGGCGATGAGGTTGATTTCAGGACTTTAAATGAAGAGTGGATCGAGCGCTATTTTCGCATCGAGCCGAAGGAAGCTGTTGTTCTTGCGAACCCGAAGCGCACAATCTTGGATGGAGGTGGAAAGATATTTTTTGCGGTCGTAGATGGGCGCTGTGTTGGGTGCTGTGCCCTTCGTCGTATGAGCGAAAAGGAATTTGAAGTTGCGAAAATGGCGGTGACCCCAGCCTTCCAGGGCTCTGGCATCGGACGTCGATTGCTTCGCGCAGTAATCGAAGCCGGACGTGCCCTCGGAGCGCGAAGACTGTATCTGGAGACCAACCATGAGCTGACGCCTGCGATCCGCTTGTATGAATCGATGGGATTTCGACATTTGGCTCCGGACAAAATCGTGCCTTCGGAATACGCGAGAGCCGATGTCTACATGGAGTTGTTTCTACGCTGAGAGGTTCCTACAGAGAGTCAAAGCAAAGCAACGCCGAGGGCAAACGCAAGATTAGTTCTTGACGTAGCGATAGAAGCGCGGTTCTCCCCGGCCCATCCAGTAAGCAGAGCGGTAGTTGTCGGTTTTCGGGCCCTTGCTCAGGAAGCTGAAGAACACATGGCGGGACGGTCGGACGACAATCCCGACATGCCCCTGCCAAACAATCAAGTCGCCAGTCTGCGGGTGAAAAACCCGGCGAAACCTCGACACCCCATCATAAAGATCATCGGAGGTCGCATACACATAAGGGAAGCCAGCCCGCTCGTAAATCGCATGGACCAGGTGAGAACAGTCACGGTTTGAGGCGAAGTGCCTCTGGGTGTCGGGTTGGATTTAGCGGCTGGCCGGCCCGCTGTGGTCGATGCTCCAGCCGGCTGGTCGACCGGTAAGGCGCATAAAGCCTGCGCGAACATCAGTCCCGCAAGTGCGGACTTCAACCGGCCTCGCATGATTTCATTCTGATGCGCGCCCGCCACCTGAGGAGGTTACGGTTGTCCACCGACCCGTATTGGGGAGAACCCTGAGGCGACTGATACGGAAAGAAGCCGATGCGGCAGCATAGCGCGCAACCTCGCTCGGCGGGCTTCCGAGGGCAGCTCCGCCCGATCACGCCAAACCAGGCACACGCATTTGCCAACAGGTTAGCGCGCTAGGGTGTAAGTGGCGATGAAGAGGACACAGAAAGCTGTTGCGTGTTTCAATTCGTTCCAGCCGAGGCGACGAACGATCAGCGGACTCGGTTCCTGGACGAAATAGAACCATCCGCGAAACAGCAGCGGAGCAAATGCCAACGAGACGAACGCCGGCATCAGGCGCGACATGCAGGCGAGAGTCAGGATAGTGGTCATCAGGCCCTGCCCGAGGGCGAACCTCCAGCCTTGAGCGATTTTGGACCGCAAGCCTTCGAGCTTAGCGGTGTGCAGACGGAGTTGCACATAGTGGATCTGGTCTCCGGCGAACAGAATATTGGCGAGCCAGACCATCCAGGCAGTGAGGTCGAAGGTGCCGGTGATCACGTAGTATGCCGCGGGAGCGGAGGCGGTGAGTCCGATGGTGCCGACGATCTGAGACAGCATGCGGGCGCGACGGCCTAATTTCTTGAGCAGCGCCTGGGCAATGAAAGCGACGGCGACGGCTGCTCCCAGCGGCCAGAGGTCGGCATTCCTTCCGGCCCAAAGCAACGCGCAGAGCGCCAGAGTTGCGGTCCCTCCTAATACTGCGATGGCCAGCTTCACGGTGCGAGCTTCTTCACTGGTTTGCGCGCGCATGGCGGAAGTCCCCAGCAGACTTTCGGCGGGTGTTCTCAACCAGAACAAGGCAAGAGCCGCGGCCGACAACAAAATCAGCGGGAAGATGTGACTGCATTGACGGAAGGCGACACCGGCTCCGGTGATCATTGGAACCAGGAGCAGTCCCCAGGCGCCGTGTTCGCGGGGAATGATCAGTGCGCGATGGCGTTCCCGGCGAGCTTTGGCGGCGCTGCCCGTCGCAGCTGTGACCGAACTCAGATGCTCCGGCATCACTGCGGCAGGGTTATTCAAGTGCAGATCGCAAATGGTCGCGCGCATGGTCGTCATATGCCCTCGGGGCTAAAGCCCGTTTCTTAATTTCCCGTCTTCCTGCATGGCTGAAAGCCGTGCCCCTTCCCAAACCTGCTTCCTCACCATGTGACTGATCATCGCCAGCCTGCCATGTGAATGTGTTGCATGCCTTTTACGGCGCGCATGTACTGGGCGCGCTCGAAGCCTGCGGGGTCAGGGCACTTGACTTGGCTCATGCTGCCCAGCATCTGCGCCACGGATTCGTATTCGTGCTCTTCCATCCAGTCACGCAGTTCGCGTTCCACATGGCGCAGATGGTTGACTCCATGCCGCATGAGGGCGGAGCACATCATGGTGACGTTGGCTCCGACCATGAGCAGTTTGATGACATCCTCGGCGTTGTGCACTCCGCCGGTCGCAGCCAGATTGGCTTTGACGCGGCCATGGAGAATTCCAATCCAAGTGAGCGGAAGACGCAGCGCCTGCGGCGTGCTCAGCAGAACGTTGGGGCGAATTTCCAATCCTTCCAAATCGATATCCGGCTGGTAAAAGCGATTGAACAGAACCAGGGCGTCCGCGCCCACCGCATCGAGACGGTGAGCCACGTTGGCGAGATTGCTGAAAAAGGGGCTCAACTTCACTGCTACGGGAATCGTGACCGTCGATTTCACAGCTCGCAGGATATCGAGATAGCTGTCTTCAATTTTTGCGGCAGAGAGCTCGGGATCCGTGGGAATGGAGTAGATGTTGCACTCGATGGCGTCGGCGCCGGCGCGTTGGATATCTGCGGCGAACTTTGTCCATCCGCCAAGAGTTGACCCGTTCAGGCTGGCGATGATGGGAATGGAGGTCGCGGATTTGGCCTTACGGATGTGATCGAGGTATCCCTCGGGACCGGTTTGAAATTCGCTGGGCTGCGGGAAATAAGTGAGCGATTCGGCAAAGCTTTCCGTCCCGGCGGCAAGGTGATATTCGAGATCGATTTCTTCTTGCCGCAATTGTTCCTCGAAAAGTGAATACAGGACCACGGCCGCAGCCCCGGCGTCCTCAAGATGACGAATACCGTCAACCTCTCGCGAGAGTGGCGAAGCGGAGACGACCAGAGGAGAGCGCAACCTGAGGCCAAGATATGTGGTAGTGAGATCGATCATGAATTACTCCTCATTTGGTCGCTCCCGCGGGGGTCGGTTTTTCTGCGGGAGCCGACTTCGCTGCCGTTTCTTCTTTGGTTCCGATTTCCTTGCGAGCAGCCATGTATTCGTAGGTGCGATAACGGCGCTCGACATCCTGCTGCGCCAGCTTCCACAAACGCTCAGCCTCCTCCGGATTGCTCTTGGTCAGCATCTTGAAACGCGTCTGCTGCAGCAGATATTCCTGCACCTTGCGCGTGGGAGCCCGGGAATCGAGCACCAGAGGATTCTCGCCCACCGCGGTGCGCTCAGGATTGAATCGATAGAGCAGCCACTGGCCGGACTCGATCGCGACCTTCTGATCGCTCATCGCCGTGGTCATATCCACGCCATGGGCGATGCAAGACGAGTAAGCGATGATGATGCTGGGCCCGTCGTAGGCTTCGGCTTCGAGAAATGCTTTGAGCGTGTGCTCGTCCTTTGCACCCATGGCGACGCTGGCGACATAGACGTGGCCGTAGCTCATCGCCATCATGCCGAGATCTTTCTTGGGACCCTGTTTTCCGCCGGCGGCAAATTTGGCGACGGCGCCGCGCGGAGTTGATTTGGACGCTTGACCACCGGTGTTGGAATAAACCTCGGTGTCGAGCACGAGAATATTCACGTTACGTCCGCTGGCCAGCACGTGATCGAGCCCGCCATAGCCGATGTCGTACGCCCAGCCATCTCCGCCAACGATCCAGACCGATTTTTTTACGAGCATGTCGGCAAGGGCCAGGAGTTGCTTCGCTTCCGGAGAATTGAGCTTCTGCAGACGTTCTTTCAGAATATCGACGCGCTGGCGCTGTTCGAAGATATCGGCTTCATCTTTCTGATTGGCATCGAGGATGGCCGAAACGAGTTCATCACCGATGGATCCGTCGACTCGCTTGAGCAACTCGCGGGCAAACTCAGTCTGCTTATCGATCGAGATGCGAAATCCGAGGCCGAACTCGGCATTGTCTTCAAACAGCGAATTGGACCACGCCGGGCCGCGCCCATCGGCGTTCTTGGCCCACGGAGTCGTGGGCAGATTGCCGCCGTAGATCGAGGAGCAGCCGGTGGCATTGGCGACGATGGCGCGATCGCCGAAAAGCTGTGAAACCAGCTTGAGATAAGGCGTTTCGCCGCATCCCGAGCAGGCGCCGGAGAATTCGAACAGCGGCTCCTGAATCTGCTGCTGGCGAATGTTGGTGACCTTGATCTTTCTGCGATCGAGATCGGGAATCTTGAGGAAAAAGTCCCAATTCTCGCTTTCAGGCGCCCGCAATGGCGGCTGCGGCACCATGTTGATGGCCTTCAGCCGCGCCTCGCTCTTGTTCTTGACCGGGCAGATATCGACGCAGACCCCGCATCCTGTGCAATCCTCGGGAGCGACCTGGATGGTGTACTTCATGCCGTGAAATTCCTTGTCGCGAGCTTCGCAGGATTTGAAGGTGGCGGGGGCGCCTTCCAGCTGCTTCGAGTCGTACACCTTGATGCGGATGACGGCATGCGGGCACACCATGGCGCACTTGCCGCACTGGATGCAGATTTTGCTGTCCCACTGCGGAATTTCCAGCGCCAGGTTACGTTTCTCCCAGCGCGACGTGGCAGTGGGAAAAGTGCCGTCACAGGAAAAAGCGCTGACGGGCAATTCATCGCCACGGCCGGCATAAATAGCACCGAGCACATCGCGCTCGAATTGCGTGGCTCCGGGAAAGACTTCCGGAATTTCGATTTGGCTGGTTGCGGCCTCCGGAACTTTGACTTCGAACAGATGCGCGAGGGTTTCGTCCACGGCGCGCATATTCTTTTGTACGACTTCTTCGCCCTTGCGCCCGTAGGTGTGGCGGATCGAGGCGCGAATAGCCTCGATCGCTTCCTCGCGCGGCAATACTTTCGAAATCGCGAAGAAGCAAACTTGCATGATGACGTTCATGCGCGAGCCCATGCCAGAGTCGCGTGCGACCTGGTAGGCGTCGATCACGAAGAATTTAGCTTTCTTATCGATCAACTGTTGCTGCACCACGCGCGGCAAATGATCCCAGACTTCGTCTTTGCCGTAAGGGCTGTTGAGCAGAAAGACGCCGCCGGGGACGAGCGCGCTGAGCATGTCGTAGCGCTCGAGGAAGATCCATTGATGGCAGGCGACGAAGTTGGCCTTCGAAACCAGATAGCTGGAACGGATTGGCTGCGGGCCGAAGCGCAAATGGGAAACGGTCATCGCGCCGGATTTTTTCGAGTCGTAGACGAAGTAGCCCTGAGCGTAATTGTCGGTGTTCTCGCCAATGATCTTGATCGAATTCTTGTTCGCACCGACGGTGCCATCGGCTCCGAGCCCGTAAAACAGCGCCCGGACGACGCTGTCGGGTTCAGTCGAGAAGTGCGCATCATAATCGAGGCTGGTGTGGTTGAGGTCGTCATTGATGCCGATGGTGAAACGATCTTTGGGTTTTCTGTGCTTCAGATTGTCATAGACCGCCTTAACCATCGCGGGAGTGAATTCTTTGGACGAGAGACCGTAGCGTCCGCCGACGATTGTGGAGCGGCGGATGCCTTTGCCTCTCGCGTGCTTATCCGTTCCCTGGTCGACGGCCTCCGCGGCCCGGTGTGCGGTTGGGACTACATGGAGCGCGTTCACTACATCCATGTAGAGCGGTTCGCCGATCGCGCCCGATTCTTTTGTGCGATCGAGAACGGCGATCTGGCGAACCGTGGGGGGAAGGGCTTCGACAAACGACTTGATGCAGAACGGGCGATACAACCGAACTTTCAGCAGGCCGACTTTCTCGTCATGGGCGTTCAAATACTCAACCGCTTCATGCGCAACCTCGGCGCCGGATCCCATCATGACGATCACGCGCTCGGCATCGGGCGCACCGACATAATCGAACAAGTGATACTGGCGTCCCGCGACCTCAGCGAACTTATTCATGACCGCCTGCACTTTTGCCGGAGCGGCCTCATAGAAGGGATTGGCCGTTTCGCGAATCTGAAAGAAAACGTCGGGATTCTGCGCCGTGCCGCGAAGCACCGGGTGATCGGGCGAGAGGGCGCGCTGGCGCTGTTCGATGACGCGGTCCATGTTGATCAGGGCTCGAATGTCGTCATCGGTGAGCATTTCAATCTTGTTGACTTCGTGCGAGGTGCGGAATCCGTCAAAGAAATGCAAGAACGGAATTCGCGTCTCAAACGACGACGCGTGTGCGATCAGCGCCAGATCCATGGCTTCCTGCACCGAGTTCGAGCAGAGCATGGCAAAACCGGTAGTTCGGCAGAACATCACGTCGGAGTGGTCGCCGAAAATCGAGAGCGCGTGGGTCGCGACTGTGCGCGCGGAAACGTGAAACGCTGTGGGCGTAAGTTCGCCGGCGATCTTGTTCATGTTGGGGATCATCAACAGCAATCCCTGCGACGCCGTAAAAGTGGTGGCCAGCGATCCGGTCTGCAGCGCGCCGTGGACGGCACCCGCGGCTCCTCCCTCACTCTGCATTTCAATGACATGCGGAATGCTCCCCCAGGCGTTGGGAATCGCTTCAGACGCCCACTGGTCCGCCCATTCCCCCATCGGC
Organism: Candidatus Sulfotelmatobacter sp.; assembly: GCA_030038125.1. Classification (GTDB taxonomy): domain Bacteria; phylum Acidobacteriota; class Terriglobia; order Terriglobales; family Acidobacteriaceae; genus Sulfotelmatobacter. The sequence continues at coordinate 1,824 of JASHPL010000294.1, read as the reverse complement.
GACGAAGGGGTGATGGGATAAATGGCAATGACCTCGCTGACGCGGTAAGCGACGTGGGCGACCGCCTCGTTGGCGTCCATGGTCTTAAACTTCCGTTCCATTGACTTCCCCCATTTCCAGATTCTTACGGCTACCACCGGAGTGGTCCTGAGATATGTCGAGCATACGGAAGGGGATTGCGGCTGTCGGAGCGTGGGTTCACAGGTCGATGTGATTGAAATCACAGGAGTCTGACAACTATTTAATACACAGGCATTTCCAATTCGTCCGTTTCGACGAAGATGTATCCCTTCGTCAAACACCTAGACCACGAACGCACAGGAGGGAAAGCACCGCGAATACGAGGGCCAAGCGCAGCGCGACGCGACCTCTGCTCTTTCCCGGTTGCAACTTTTTCCATTAGCGTGGCACCCAAGGTTCGTATCGCTGGGGGCGGGAAACATGCTCTCTTATCGACTTGAGCATGCTGCACGTCGGACGGGGAAGCCGGTCGATCCCATTCGGTCCGGATTACGGGTCGCGGCCGTGGTTGGGAAAAGCGCCGAATGGGTTGTGTCACCCGGAGTGGCAATGCGCATCTACCACTCGAAATCCCGAACCCCGTTCTTAGCGGAGATTTAATTCAATCTGCAGGCGGCTCGAGCCCTCGAACAAATGCACGAGGCATCATCTGCCGCGCTTTTTGCGCTTTTCCTGAAATTCATTTCTAATGCAGCGCTATGGGAACCCGAAAGCCTTTGCTGTCTATTCTGATCTTTACTTTTTCCTATGCTTCGCTTGCCGCCACTCCAGCCGTCGACACCAATTCTGAAAACCAGGTCATTCAGGCAGCATTGCAGCCTTCCTCGCTAGAAACGAATCTGCACAATCTGACAGACGAAATCGGAGGACGCGTCCCGGGCACGCTGGCGATGCAACACGCCATCGAGTGGGGCACGCAGGCTTTCACCGCCGCGGGTGCAGACAGCGTTCACGCCGAGGGTTTCACGATTCAGACTTCGTGGGCGGAAGGCGCAACCACTATGACCGCCACGACTTCCTATGAGATCGGCGGCGGGAAGGTGGGTGGAACTGTGCTTTCGGTATTCCCCGTCCACTGCGTCTCGATCGCGTGGGCTCCCGCGCTCGCGCCGGCAAAGCATGTACCGGTTGTGGACGTCGGCGAGGGAACGGAAGCCGATTTTCAAAAAGCGGGCAACATCGGGGGCAAGATTCTGCTTGTGCACACGACCGTCCTCAAGACGTGGGACGACCTCTTCGCCGAGTATGCCAAGGCTCCGCCGATCGTCGATCTGGCGGTGAAAGGGAAGGCGAAGGCGATTGCCTTCATGGCAACCCGCGAGCATGACATTCTTTACCGGCATACGAACTCAGCCAACGGTGAGATCGATAAGCTTCCCATGGTCATCGTCGCCCGGGAAGACGGCGAGCGGATGGCGCGGTTGCTGGCCGGAGGAAACATGGTGTGGGCCGACCTTTCCATTCCTAACCAGGTCGGCGGGCCGATCCGCTCGGCGAACGTGGTTGCCGAAATCAAAGGCAGCGAGCAACCGGACGAATTCGTAATTCTCGGTGCGCACCTCGATTCGTGGGAACTGGGTACCGGCGCGCTCGATAACGGCTGTAATGCCGCTCTGGTAGTCGATGCTCTGCGCGCGATCAAAGCCTCGGGTGTGAAGCCGCGGCGCACCATTCGCTTCGTTCTTTTTTCCGGAGAAGAGGAAGGACTCATCGGCTCCCATGCCTACGCTTCGGCTCATCGCCACGAACTGGATAAGGCGGCCGGGGTCATCGTGTACGACGCGGGTACGGGCAAGACCACGG
>JASHPL010000293.1 GCA_030038125.1 Candidatus Sulfotelmatobacter sp. | reverse complement strand
TCTTGGTCGTAAAGGTCACATCGCCCACTTGCGCGAATTCGGCGCTGTTGTTGAACGAAGTCACTCTTACTTCCGAGATGCCCTCCTGCGACGGATACGCGTCTTGTAATGCCCCATTCTGCCGAACGTTGGCCGTAGAAATTCCATCCACCGAAAAGTTGACCATCGAGGAACTTGCTCCACCCAGAGCAACGTTTCCCGAACTATCCTGCTGCACATTGGGTGAAATCGACAGAGCGCTCAATGGGCTGGTCGTCGTGGCACGGCTATTCAAAGGAAGCTCGGTGATCTGCTGGTTCCCGACGGAGTCGCTGATCGTCGCATTCTCGGTGTTGATGACCGCAACGGTGTCGGAGACCTCGACCGTCTGCGACTGGCTTTTGACTTGAAGTGTGGCGTCGATCCTTAATGCCTGGCGGGCGGCCAATTCGGTTGCTGCGATCTGGAAGTCAGCAAACCCGTCTGCCTGGATCGAGACCGAATACTTTCCTGGCTTCAAGTTCAGAAATTCGAACGATCCGTTCTGATCCGCACCGGTGGAGCGTACGCTGTTGTCTTCCAGGCTCTGTATCTTGACGGTCGCGCCAGGCACCACAGCCTGCGTCTTATCATGCACGACACCCACAATGCTCCCAAACGTCGACTGCCCCATTGCCGAACAGATGGTCAGTACTACAACGGTCGTAACTACAGAAAACAGAGAACGCATGTTCGTCTCCTCCAGCCGAGATAAAGCTCTCGGTTATTGCTTGTTTTTGTTGAGGCTCGACGTGGAGCTGACAGGACGAAAGATGGGGAATGCCGGGCTCTTAAGCGACTCGAAGGGATGGGACTTCCATCGCCCGATCCGCCGGGGCTGCGTATTCGCCCGAGTCAGATCTGAGACGTATGAGGTGAAAAATACGTTGGCCCTTGCTTTGTTTGCAGATCGCGACGAGGAATCGCACGTAGAATGCCGTGGCTAGCGTAGACAGTAGTATCACTGCCGTAATCGCAACCAAGTTACGACCTCCCGTGAAGCACTCGTGATGACTGTTGCGGCGGTTACATTGAAAACGAAACCACGTAAAGTTTGCGCAAAGAGTTCATAAAAATTTCGTAACGATCTCAACCAGGCAAAGCGATCGATTTTCTTTATGTGCCCTTTATGCTCTTCTGTGATGGAATCAGTGTGTTGCGGACAGGGAAGCTGCTGGTGATCTTGAGGACAAAGGACTAAGCGTTACCAAGGCATGCCCGATTTCTACAGCGCGGCTCAATACTTGCTGTTTCTCATCATCGTAACTGCCCTGGTGAAGCCGTTGGGCGGATACATGGAACGGGTCTTCTCCCGGAAGCCGACCAAACTCGATCGAGTCTGCCTTCCGGTCGAGCGAACCATCTACCGGATTACATTCGTTGATCCTGATCGAGAGATGACCGGCAGAGAATACGCCGTCTGCTTTGTGCTCTTTGGTCTTGTGGGCACGATTCTGTTGTATTGCATCCTCAGAACACAGCAGTTTCTCCCTTGGTTCTTTCCTCGATACCACACCACTCCCTTGTCTCCGGACCTGGCTCTGAACACGGCCATCAGCTTCTCGACTACGACCACGTGGCAGGCGTATGCAGGCGAAAACACGATGACCTATTTCAGTCAGATGGCAGGACTCTGCGCCCAGAACTTTCTGGCCGGAGCTGCCGGATTGGCGGTTGGCGTTGCCTTCATTCGTGGCATGTCCAGGGAATTGTCGGATACTCTAGGCAATTTCTGGGTTGATTTAACCCGTTCCTTAGTCTGGATCTTGTTGCCAGGCGCGTTGATTGGAGCCTTGTTGCTGGTGTGGCAAGGCGTCCCTTTGAATTTCAACCACTATTCGGTCGCAACTACCGTCGAAGGTGGCCGACAAGTCATACCTCAAGGGCCCGTCGCTGCGCTGGAAATCATCAAGAATCTCGGCACGAATGGTGGCGGATTCTTTAACGCCAATGGAGCTCATCCCTACGAGAATCCCACCCCTCTCTCAAACTTTCTCGAGATGCTGGCAATTGTTCTCATACCTGCGGCCTTGACCAATACGTTCGGCCGGATGGTTGGCCAACCTCGGCAGGGCTGGCTCTTCTACTGGGTGATGGTCCTTTTCTTCTGCTTGGGTCTCGTGTTCGTTCATCACTTTGAGCAGCGAGGAAATTCCGCATTCCGAAACGTTGACTTGAAACATGGCCGACTTCAAGCCGGGGGCAACATGGAGGGCAAGGAGGTGCGCTTCGGCATCGGCAGTTCCACGCTGACCGCGGTGGTGACTTCCAACACGGCTACGGGCTCATACAACTCCATGCCCGACAGCTATTCGTTGTTGGGCGGCATGGTGCTGCTCGCGAACATGTTGCTCGGTGAACTGATTTTTGGTGGACTTGGCAGCGGTCTCTACAGCATGGTTATGGCCACTGCAATCGCAGTGTTCCTGGCGGGACTCATGGTTGGGCGGACACCAGAATACCTGGGCAAGAAGATCGGGCCGCCAGAAAATAAAATGATCATGCTCTACGCTTTGGCTGCACCCGTCTGCATTCTCCCTCTTACAGCAATTGCCGTGAGTACAAAGGCGGGATTGTCGGGACTTACGGTGAACACCGGGCCTCACGGCTTCACCGGAATTCTGTTCGCCTACACTTCCTGCTTTGCCAATAACGGGCTAAACTTTGCTAGCCTGAATGCGAACACGCCCTTTTACAACCTGACCACCGTCGTGGCGATGCTAGCCGGGAGGTTTGGCTTAGCCATTCCTGCATTGGGAATGGCAATTTGTTTTGCCCGTCAGAGAAATACTCCTGCTACGTCAGGAACTCTGCCTACCCACTCTCTCCCATTCGCTGTTCTTCTGGCTGTCTGCCTCGTCATCATGGCGGCACTGAGCTATCTTCCTGCTTTATCTCTTGGACCTGTATTGGAACGACTGCTCTTCGGACCATGAGAGTTGAACCGAACCTGAAGGATTTAAGATGACTCAGGCAGCCGTCGGTCGATTGCCAGGCTGGCCACAATTGCAAAGGAGTTGTTGCGTTGGCTCCGAGACCTCAACAAGAATTAAGCTCGCAGCGGATGTTCGCGCGGCTCCCTAAGAAGCTCCGTTCGCAACGCGACATTAATCTCTGGCGAATCCCCCTGAAGTTGTCGCTCGCTGCAGTTGCGCTGTTTGCGATCACGCTGATCCCGGACATCCTTGATAAGTATGGGATCATTCACATTCCCTCCTGGTTGACCATGGGGAGCATCGACGACGCGCGTGCCATCCTGGGCGCGATGATGGGCGCTGTCGCGACCGTACTAGCACTGATTTTCTCGGTTGCGTTGCTGGTGCTGTCAATGGTCTCGACCCTGTTTGGGCCGCGCCTGCTCTATCGCTTCCTGCAGGACTGGGTTACACAAGTCACGATCGGGCTGTTCATGGCCACGTTCGTGTATATCTGCCTGGTTTTTCTCGTCACGCACCAGGATCCGCAATCGTCGTTCATTCCCCAGATCTCATTGATCACGAGTTGGGTCCTGGTCGTGATCAGCTTTGGTTTCCTGGTCTACTACAGCCATCGCGTCGCGAAATCGATCCAGAATCCTGACATGATCGGTGCGATCGTCGACGATTTGTATGTCGCTGCTGGCAGCGCTCACGCGTCCGGGCCGGGTGAGGGCACCGGTCCCTTGCCCGACGACGATGCGATCCTGCGCCAGGCCGAAACTGGCTCGACGGTGTCGTCGCAGAAAAGCGGGTACCTGCAGCACGTCGATCATGGTGAGCTGGTTGCAGCTGCGCGAGCGGCGGACGCCCTGATCGTGCTCAAATTCCGTCCGGGCCAGTTCGTGTTCCGCGGCGAGGCCCTCGCGGCAATCACCCCGCCGGATAAAGTCGCCGCGGTCGAGATGGCGATTGATCGTGGAGTTCACATTGGTCGTCACCGCACCCTCACGCAAGATAGCGAGTTCGGCATCGCTCAGGTGGTTGAGATCGCCATCCGTGCGCTGTCGCCCGCAGTCAACGATACTTTCACGGGGGTTGCGTCCGTCGACTGGCTCGCTGAAGCGCTACTCACTCTGGCTGAGCGCCCTCCGCTTGAAGGAAATTGGTTCGACACGAGCGGCCGGCTCCGGGTATGGATGCCGCCAGTACGGCTTGAACGCCTCGCCAAATTGGCTTTCGATCAAATTCGTCAGGCGTCGGCAACGACGCCAGCCGTGCTTATCCGTCAACTTGACGCTATCCGTCGTCTGGCTCCGAGACTTCCGTACACTTGCCGTCAAACGCTGGCCGAGGAA
>JASHPL010000292.1 GCA_030038125.1 Candidatus Sulfotelmatobacter sp. | reverse complement strand
AGTTGTAGTTTTCGCCAAACCAAAATCCATCAGCTTCGCGCCCGTCCGGGTGAGCATGATGTTGCCTGGTTTAAGATCGCGATGCACAATGCCATGTCGATGGGCGACCGTCAGCGCCTCCGCAATGGCAATTGCAATCTCTAGGACCTCATTCAGCGGCATCGCGCCTTTCCGCAAACGTTCGGCGAGCGTCTCGCCTTCGAGAAGCTCCATCACCAGGTAATCGGTCCCGTCCTGGGATCCGATGTCGTAGAGATGGCAGATCTGCGGGTGATTTAGAGCGGAGATTGCCCGGGCTTCGCGCTCCATGCGCTGCTTCAGTTCGAACGATGACGAAAGATGCGAGGCGAGAACTTTGATCGCGACTGCGCGATCAAGCCGAACGTCGCGGGCGCGGTAGACCTCACCCATTCCGCCCTCACCCAGCGGTGATTCGATTTGGTAAGGACCGAATTTTGTGCCGGCGCTGAGGGCCATTTGTTTGCGACCGCAATTATATCCTTGCGCTTCAGGGCTTCAACCGCCTGACGAAAGTGTTCTGATCGGGAATAAGAGGTCATTCCATCAGTCATTAATGTTGCAGACGTTTGTAAAAGCTCGAAGGAGTCCACGGTCAGTGTGTCTCGATGGCCCTCGCACTAGACAGAAATCCTTGCGAATGAATTGGGCTTACAGGTCTGGCTGTCAACAGCTTTTGTTGGGCCCGATCGACCCAGGCATGCTCGTATCCACTCCCGAAGGAGGTACGGCCTACGGACGGCCACGCCCCGGTGACGATTGGCAGCTCTGGGACTTCACGGCCGCAAGTATTACGCGCTGATCAGTTTATACCGACGCCCAGATTGGGCGCATCCTCGTCGCGGTCTACCGTACGCTTCGAGCCGGTATGCGCCAATACGGGCCTTGAGTCAGGGCCACAGTTTGCGCAGTTCGGTGGTAACAGCCCGTTGACCGCCCAGCATCAGCAGCTCAAAAACTCCAGAAGAAATAAGAAGGGCCGCCCGTCGGCAGCCCGAACGATTTTCACCCGGCTCCAGCCTCTCTACTTCGCGCAGGTCGGGCTGAATTTCGTCAGCTCGTTGTTGGCGTCCTGCACATCGCAGAAATAGAAATATCCGCTCGAATCCGCGGCGCTGTAATGCTGGTTTGCCGACTGGTTGGAGTTCACAAACGTGACGTAGTTGAGTGTGTCCTGGTATTGCCCCGCGTTCGTGACCTGGCTGAAAGCAGCCGGCCGGAAACCGGACGTGGTCAGGCGCTGATCCTGATAATTTTGCGAAACTTTCGTAGTCGCCGCGACGTTGCCGTTCGATTCCGTGAACTCGTCGTAGTCAATCGTCGCGGGGAATTGGAAATACCGCATATATGTCGTGGAGGGTCCATCCGGTCTCGACACCGTGGTCGTCGAAAAAGCATTGGTGTTGACCTGGATATCCTGCACATACGTCGTGGAGTTGATATTGAACGTCTGATCGTTGGCGAATTGCAAGTTTTGTGCCAGCGTCGTCGTCACCCGCCCGTGAGACGTATTCACATATCCGCTGATGACAAAGTTGCGCTTCGACGTCACATCCACAGTTCCGGTGATGTTCGCGCCATTGACCTTCAGGTTTTCGCTAACGACCGGCGTGGGAGCCGCCGCGAGCGTATTTTTCGTTATCTCACCGGTAACTTCCTTGGCGTCGGGATCCAGATAAAGCAGAAGCGTCGCCGTATCGGAGAAGTAATAGTTCGCATTGAACACGCTTACCGAGACCGTGTGTTCTTGGCCGTTGCTGAGCACTCCGGCGAAAGGCGTGAGGTCAACGCGGTAAGGAACGAAATTCAGAGTCTGCACTCCCGGGATCGGAAACCACAGAAACGGATCGATACCGCCGGTGAAGATCCACGGCGATACGGGCGCTACTCCCGCCGGCTGGCCGTCAATCGTGATTTCGGTCTCGCGGAAGCCTGTATTGCCACAGCTCTGCAACTCAGTCGCTACATCGTTCGGCACGCAGGTGTACCAGAATTCGTCGCCGATCTGGCTTTGCGAGTAAACGTCGAGGTAGGCCCGCTCGATATTCTTCGGCAGCGTGAACGTCCCTGCCAGCGTATCTGTACCCGTATTCAGAGTCACCGTGCCTCCCAGAGGTCCGGACGAAAGCGGCAGGACGAAGTTCGCCGTCACGGGCGCGGGCTGCCATTTCTTCAGCGGATAAAACTCGAGTGTGGCCGTGGCCGACTGGATGCTGGTGTAGGTGCTGTTGACGGTATTGCCCAGGTAAATTGATCCCGTCTGCGCCACCGTAAATAGAGGCGAGTAATCGGTGAGATCGCTCTCCACATGCCACGACGGGGCAAGCGTCGCTCCCGGCTCGGAGGTCGTTCCGAAAAAAATATTCGTTCCTCCCATCCAAATGTTCGCCGTGCGGTCGAACTGGTTTCCGGCGGTCACTGAAATATCGACCTCCAGAACTACTTTGGCCCACGGGCCGGGACAATCCTCCGGCGGCGTGTAGCTGAACGGATTCAGATTGTAATTGTTATCGAACGTGTAGTCGGTAAACAGCGTGACCACGCAAGGTGTAGTCGCGGGCCGCGGAACGGTGGGGTCGGCCGTAACTGTGTTCGATGATCCGATCACATACGGCCCGATGGCAAATGCTGCCGGTGCAACTGCGATGACAAGAACAAGAACGATCACGAGACAAAGTGTGGAGGCTAACAGGTTTCGAATCATGGTAGACACGGGAACCTCCTTCGACGATACAAGCCGCGTCAATCAAGGGATTTGGGACGAAAACGGAAGGCGAATTACGCGGCAACAAAGTCTGCCAGTTTCCGCTTCGCCGTGTCAAGTGGCGTGCCGCGTCCCGTCGTTATGAAAGACTTCCTTGAGGATGGCTTTGCGATGACGCTGAGAGTCCATGATTGGCTCAAGATGGTCGCGGTCGGAATCGACTTGAATCAAATGCCGTGACACATGTTCTCGAACTCTCCCACCAGTGGTTCGGCGCGAGATGAACCGAGAGAATCGTTGGCGGTTTCTCGATCCAGAGGGTTAAGTTCGTT
>JASHPL010000291.1 GCA_030038125.1 Candidatus Sulfotelmatobacter sp. | reverse complement strand
CCGGCAAACCAATGATTGCCGACGAAAATCTTGGCGTGAATTTGAACCGACCCTGACGCGCCGGCGCGTACGGTGACATCGCCGGAATGGGTGGACACGTCCAGGTCCACGGGACCGTTCACTTGCAATGTACGGTCGAACGTACCCTGGGGGCTCGAGGCAAACGCGGCTGAGGTTGCGAAGACTACGATCAGCGCCACGATGGTTGAGAGGCCGAACGAAGTCCGTCTGGACACGGTACTTGAGCGAAAATTCTGAGTGTTATTCATAGCGAAGCGACTCCACAGGTGTCATATCGGCCGCGCGCCGGGCCGGATACATGCCCGCCGTCACGGTAATCAACGAAAGAGTGAAAATCGAAGCGACAATGGAAATTGGCGAAATAATCGGGTGCGGCACGAAGTCAGGCAGCGGCACGGCTGTCATCGCCAGGCACGTACCCACGCCGAATGTGAGTCCGAGAACGCCGCTGACGATGGTCAGCATGGCGGATTCGGCGAAAAACTGCCGCAGGATGTCGCGCTTGGTTGCTCCCATGGCTTTGCGCGTCCCGATCTCACGTGTCCGCTCGGTGACGGAAACCAGCATGATGTTCATGACGCCGATCCCGCCCAGGCAGAGCGTGACAATCGCCACACAGCCGAAAAACAATGTGACCACATCAAAAATCTTTGCCAGTTCTTTGGCGCCATCCATGGTGTCCCAGATGAAGAGGGCGTCTTTATCGAGCGCGTCGAAATGGCGCACGCGCGCGATCGTGCGCCGGACTTGCAAGACCGCGGCTTCATGCTTTTCCGGATCCACAACTTCGAAGACAATATCGTCGAGATATCCGCGCGTAATGCCCGCGCCCGGTTTGTCTGGAGGAGGAACGTCGCGCGAAATTGCGGAATAGGGGGCGAACAGATAATCGTTGTCGGGACCGCTGTAATTGGAATTCTGCTTCTTTTCTTCCAAGACGCCAATGACCGAGTAGGGCATGCTCTCAACGAGAACGGTAGCACCGATCGCCGGCTGACCGGGAAACAGTTGCCGGTAAGCTTTCGATCCCAGCACGAGCACGCGCCGTCCTTCCTTTTCGTCCTCGTCGGTAATGAGGCGGCCTTCAGAAAGTTTCAGCGAACGGAAAACCTGGTAGGACGGCCACATGCCCACCACGCCACGATTGGCCGAATTGAACTGACTGACTTCCGGAATCGTTCGGCGCAATTCGGGGCTGACATTCTTGATCAGATAGCACTCGTCGCGAATGAGTTCGGCGTCTTCGACGTTGAGCTGAATTTCGCGTCCTGCTGCCCTGCCCCCGACCTGCAAGCTGGTTCGCCCGCCCCACATGATGACGAGGTCCTTGCCCAGCGTCTCCATATGTTTTTTCTGATCGACGACAAACCCGCGGCCCAGCCCCACCAGCAAAATCACCGATGAGATTCCCCAGACAATGCCAAACATGGTGAGGAAGGTTCGCATCTTGTGCGCCCGAAAGGTGGCGATTGCCTGGCGAAGAATTTCGGTGAGAGTCATGGAAACGGACCTCGGACCTCAAATCTCAGTCAAAAGGCGACAGATTTAGATCGAAGCAACTCAAACCTCGAAGGCAGATTTGGCCGAGATCTGACGTCTAACCTCGTTACTGTAAGACGACTTCCTGTCCTTCTTTCAAGCCGCTGAGGACTTCGGTTTTCGCTCCGTTGGAAATTCCGATGTTGATCGCGATCTTGTCCATGCCGTCTTTGCCCTTGGGATCGGGAATATCGACGTAAGATTTTTTATCTTTGTCGTAGATGATCGCGCCTTCCGGAATCTGCAGCACGTTCTTGTGTTCGTCCTGAATGATTTCCGCGTTGGCCGTCATTTCCGCTTTCAATTCGCCGCCGGGATTCTGAATCGATACGCGGACTTCGAAGGTGGTGACGTTGTCCTTCTCCACGCCCATGGGCGAAATCTTGGTCACCTTGCCACTGAAGGTTTTGTCCTTGAAGGACTCGACTTTAATCCGCGCTGGCTGACCCAGATAGACCTTGCCGATATCGCTCTCGTCCACTTTTCCTTTGACATAGACTTCGCTGGTATCGCCGAGGGTCATCACCAGAGTTGCCGACGATCCCAGCACGAGAATCGAGCTCACCGCGTCGCCGATTTCTACGTCGCGCGAGAGCACGATGCCATCGATGGGCGAAACGATATCGGTATAGCTGAGCTGCTCTTCCAGTTGCTTCAGATTCGCCTGATCTTCCGCGACCTGGGCTTGCGCCTGCGCAATTTTGGCGTTGAGCACCGTGACTTGTGCTTTGGCCACGTTCTGCTTGTTGAGCGACATTTGATAATTCTTGTCCGCGTCATCGAGTTGCGAGGCCGAAACTACTCCGTCTTTCGCCTCAGCCAGCGTGCGGTCGTAGGCGCGCTTCAACAGCGGCACATCCGGGCCCTCGGCGTCGACTTTGGCGCGCTGATAATCGGCCTGCGCACTTTTCAGGTTGGCCTCAGCTGCTTCCAGAGCCGCACGCGACTGATCGACCTGGGCCTGAATCTCGGCCTTATCCAGCTGCGCGAGTAATTGGCCCTGCTTCACGCGATCGCCGTAATCGACAAACAGCTTCTTCACAATGCCGCTGGCCTTGGATTTCACTTCGACCTTGGTGATCGGAGTGACCTTTCCCGTGGCCACCACGCTCTTGGCCAGGTCGCCACGTTCGACCTTGGCCAGCTTGCTGGGGTCGATCTTGGTGCCGCCGCGGGTGGCGGCGATGACTCCTCCTGCAATCAACAGCACGAGGGCGATTGCGACGCCGCTCCATATCCAGACTCTGCGCCGTTTTTTCTTATGATTGCCGTTGCCGTTCACAAAGCCTCCTCAATGTGCTGCGTTCGGGAACTGATACGTCTGGTCCGCGTCTATTCACTGCACTGACCCAGCGGCTCCCGCGTTCCCAATCTCCTGTACGTGCCCCAGATTGTGTTTGTTCCTGAATTCGAACGTATGACTCGAGATTTTGATGCGAAAAAGACGTTTTTCGCGACCTGGGCTTGAAGAAAACCGGCAGGAACTTGCCCGCTGCCTTTTACTTAGACCATCCCTATTTCAAAAGGATAGCGTATCTGGAGAGAGGTTTTTGTGATCCCAGGCACCGAAATTATGGACCTCGGACTTCGGACCTTAGTCGTTGGACCCCAGCCCTGCGGGTCGGCGATTAGCATTCAGCCAGCTCGGTTGAGTGCTAAATCTGGGTGCTACATGGGACTTTGTTCGTTCCTTAACCGTCGCTCTAAAAACCCGCGAGTCATTGGCGGTGGTCCAAGTCTCTGAGCTGCACGCCCGAGGTCTGACCTTCAAAGCTCGATGTCTGATTCCCTGGGTTAGAATTCCCTTGCATGGTTGCCTTCGTTCTGCTTCGGGTGTTGCTGATTCTGCTGCTGGTGGCAGCCAACGCGTTCTTTGCCGCGGCCGAATTCGCGCTGGTCAGCATCCGCGATACGCGCATCCAGCAACTGATCGCCAGCGGACGCATTGGCGCCCGCATCGTCCAACGCCTGCACCAGAATCTGGACGAAGTCGTCAATGGAGTGCAGCTTGGCATCACCATGGTCAGCCTGACTCTGGGCTGGATCGGCGAGCCCATGGTAGCCCGGCTGGTGGAAGGCATGCAGTTCGTTCACCGTGTTCCGCACATGGCGATTTATGCCCATACCATCGCAATCGCGATCGCCTTCAGCCTGATCACCTACATGCACGTGCTGCTTGGCGAACTTGTGCCCAAAACGCTCGCGTTGCAGCGTGCCGAGCAAATCGCGCTGGCCGTCGCCGCGCCCATGGAGGCATTCCTTGCCGTCACTCGACCTGTTCTTTTCTTTATGCGCCGCTCCGGAGGCATGGTCCTGCGCCTCTTCGGGGCACAACTTAGCCGCCGCGGCGGCGCTGTTCATTCGCCTGACGAACTCAAACTGATCGTCACTGCCAGCCGCCAATTTGGCCAGATTCCGGAATTTCAGGAGGAGATGATTCACAGCGCGATTGAACTCGATAGCATTACGGTGCGCGAAGTAATGGTCGCCCGCCCTGACATCTTTTCTGTGCCCTCGGATCTCACCCTGGATGAGGCCTTGGTCCGCGTAGTCGAAGGCCAGCACTCGCGCGTTCCCGTCTACGATCCGCAGCGCGGTCCAGAACACATTGTCGGCGTTCTCTACTACAAGGATCTCATGCGCTGGATGCGGCTCCGGCTCAGCAATCTCGGTCAAACCAGTTCGACGCGCATCTCAAAAATGCAAATTGGCCAGATCATGCACGATGTTCTGGTGGTGCCCGAAACGAAAGTTCTCGATGAACTACTGCATGAATTCAAGGAGCGCCGCCGGCACATGGCCGTCGTGGTCGACGAATTCGGATCGACCGCCGGCGTGATCACCGTGGAAGACATCCTGGAACAGCTGGTCGGTAATATTGAGGACGAATTCGATGTTTCACCCAGCGAACCTGCCCTGCAAGACGAGTCGGTGCTGGTGCTCGAAGGCTCAGTGAGCATCCGCGATCTGGAAGCGGAATATGGACTGATTTTGCCCCACGATGCGGGATTCGAGACTTTGGCGGGATTTATTCTCGCGCGCCTGCAGCGAATTCCCAGGCTTCGCGATTCGTTTGAATACGAAGGCCGTCGTTACACGGTCGAGGAGATGGAAGGTCATCGCATCGCCCGCGTGCGGATTGAAAAAACGGCGAAAGTCGAGGACGAAGCGGAAGCGGCAACGGGAGCTGGGGATTGAATGGCGTGTTCGTCATTTGGGAGCAAGTTCGTAGAAGCTAATGACAGCCGCGAAGGACGACCGAGGGCTGACCAACGACAACGGCGGCACTCCCTACTGAGGACGTGAAACTTATCCTCCAACGCGTGCTCTATACGCTTCCAGTCATCTGGCTGGTGGTAAGCATCGTGTTTGTGCTCATCCATCTTGTTCCCGGAGATCCGATAGCGCAGATGCTGGGCGAAGGCGCGCCGCCCGCTGACCTCGTTGCGGTCCGCCATGCCTACGGTCTCGATGCGCCGCTTGGCACGCAATACCTTCGCTACTGGAGCGGCGTTCTGCATGGCGATCTGGGACGCTCGCTGCGCTACAACGAGTCAGTAACGCGACTCATCGTGCAGCGATATCCGTACACCCTGCAGCTCACCGTCGCGTCGTTGTTGATCGCGATCGTGCTTTCCATCCCTGCCGGAGTTCGCTCGGCCCTCCATCGCAATCGCTGGGACGATCGCCTGCTCTCGGTCGTCAGCCTTTTCGGTTTGTCATTCCCGAATTTCGCGCTTGGCCCGATTCTGATTTTGATTTTCGCCATCAAGTTCGGCTGGCTGCCGGTCTCGGGAGCAGGGTCCATCGCGAATCTCGTCTTACCTGCCATCACGATGGGAAGCGCGCTGGCGGCGATTCTCACGCGCATGGTGCGGACCTCCATGCTCGAAGAACTCAGCCAGGACTACATTCGCACTGCTCGCGCCAAAGGATTACCCGAAAGAACGGTCGTCTATCGTCATGCGCTGCGCAATGCCATGATCCCGGTGCTGACAGTGCTCGGCTTGCAGTTCGGTGCGTTACTCGCCGGGGCGATCGTCACCGAAAAGATCTTTTCCTGGCCCGGCATCGGACGCCTCACTATCGACGCGATTTCCAATCGCGATTATTTCCTGGTGCAGGGGTGCATACTGGCGATTGGATTAACCTACGTGGCCGTGAATTTCCTGACGGACGTGCTGTACTCGGTGGCCAACCCAAGGATCAGACTGTAGTAGCTCGAATCAATGAACATCAGAAAGTCGCAAGACACGCAAAAGGCGGAGCGTTGGAGGCCCCGCCCTTGGATTGCTGAACGATTCGGACTATGCGGCTTGCATGACTTTCTTCATCCGCTCTTCCATGTCTTTCGGGGAGACATCTTCCACGTGGGTGGCGATGCCCCATAGATGCCCGAACGGATCCTGAATGAAGCCGTTGCGGTCTCCGTAGAACTGATCCTGCACAGGCTTCAGAATTTTTGCGCCTTCCGCTGTCGCTCGCTTCACGACATCATCGACATTGGGCAGGTAGACGTAAAGGCTCACCGGGCTCGCTCCGATGCTCGTCGCGCTGGTGTGTCCCTGGCCCATGCTGGGATTTTCCTCGGCTAGCATGATGCGCGAGTCGCCGATTTTAAGTTCGGCGTGCCCGACCTTGCCATCCGGGCTGTTCATGCGAATAGCTTCGGTCGCGCCGAACACCTTTTTATAGTATTCGATCGCTTGCGCAGCGCCCTTAATGACGAGGTATGGTGTGACAGTGTTGTAGTCTTTGGGGATGTACGAGATTTTGCTCATGATGTTTCCTCCTTGGTAGGCTGAAAGGTTGGAGGCTTATGGCGCGACGAGACCGAACCTGCGTCTCGCTTTCTTCCATGAGAACACAGTCAGCGACGGACCTCAAGCGATAATCATGCGGAAATAGATAATCCTGCCAACGCGTGCACTATGCTGCTGCCTTCACGTTCTTTCCCAGCAGCTTCTTCAGCACGCGAATTCCCTTATCCACGTGCTTTTCTTCCAGCAAAAAGGGAGGCAAGAATCGCACCACGGTATCTTGCGTGCTGTTGAACAACACGCCTTGTGCTAAGCCGGCGTCGACAATCGGACGCGCTGGAATTTCCAGTTGAATGGCCTGCATGAATCCGCGGCCCCGCACGCCTGTAGCGGCCGCATATTTGCCCAACAAACCCTCAAGCTCGTGGTGCAAGTAGGCGCCGACCCGATTTATGTTCTCCAGCAGCTTTTCTTCTTCCACGATGGCCAGGAACTCCAGTGCTACGCGGCACGCCAACGGACCACCACCGAACGTAGTCCCATGCTGGCCGGCGGAAATGGCCGACGCGAATTCTTCCTTGGCGATGAAAGCTCCCAGCGGCAGACCTGCTGCGATCGGCTTGGCCACGGCGACAATATCCGGCGTAACACCAAAGCTCTGGAAGGCAAACAGAGTTCCGATGCGCCCTAGCCCACACTGGATTTCGTCGAAAATCAGTGCCGCCCGATGGCGATCAGCCAGCGATCGGCACTCCTGGAGAAATTCCGGAGTGCACTCGTAAATTCCGCCTTCGCCGAAGATCGGCTCGAGCACAATCGCGCAGGTATCGTCATTCACTGCCGATCGCAAGCTTTCGATGTCGTTCTGCTTCACAAAAGTCACGCCTTCGAGCATCGGCTCAAATCCCTTGCGATGCTTGTCCTGCCCGGTCAGCGACAAAGCTCCAAATGTTCGCCCATGATAAGAGCCTTCCAGCGCTACCAGGCGGCACTTGGCCTCACCACCGGCGCGATGCCCAGCCAGGCGCGCAAGCTTGATCGATCCTTCAATAGCCTCCGTACCGCTGTTCGAGAAAAACGCGCGATTGAGCCCCGAAAGCGTGCACAGTTTCTCAGCCAACGGGCCCTGGTATTGGTGGTAGTAGAGGTTGGAGACGTGCAGCAACTTAGCCGCCTGGTCGCGAATGGTTTTTACAATTCGGGGATGCGCATGCCCCAGCGCATTCACACCGAGGCCTGAAACAAAGTCGAGGTAGCGTTTACCTTCGATGTCCCACAAAAACACGCCTTTGCCGCGTGCCAGGGCCACGGGATATCGGTTATAGGTCTGCAGCAAGAATTTCTTCTCGCGCTCTGCAATCTGTTCAAGTGTGGGATGATCGGTAGGCCCGGAGGGGAGCGTTGGGGGAGTGTCCATGGCAGTTTCCATAATCTTGTAATTTTACCGAAATACGGTGACGCCGCGGATGTCACAAGTACGCTAAGGGAAAAAAGGAAATAACTGGAAACTGGCTAGGAGTGGAGGAACTGGCGCACCGGGCAATTGTTCTCAAATCGCAGGTGCGCCAAAAGAAAAAAACTACTTCATGTCGGGCATGGCCATTTCGGAATTGAAGATATCTTTCTGCGTCAGCCACGTTCCGTTCACTTTCTTCTCGATCAGCATCCACTTGCCGTGATCGACATGGGATCCGTCCGCAGCTGTAACTTCATATGTTCCCGTCCCGGTGCCCAGGTTGCCGCTGCCCTCAGCAGAAGTTACCGCAATCTTCACCTTGGCGGCCCCGCGATCTTTGCCGGCTTTCAGCTGTCCCATAATCGCGTCCCGCCCACACACCGCTGGCTGATTGGGCGGCATGCGGCAACCATCCGACGTATAAAGGGCCACCACCCCCGGCAGATTGTCGGCGTTGTATTCCTTTTCCCAAGTCGCGGCACGCTCCGCCAGATCCGATTTCTCCCCGCCCCACACCGCGACCGCAGCGAACGTCGCCCCCAGGATCACAACCAGGCCTCAAACCGAAATTCGCTTCATTAAAAGCCTCCTTTTGCAACAGCGTGCGGATAGTAAAGAACTGATCGCGAAAACGCAAAACTGGATAAGTATTCGTCGTTCCGGTTCTGGTGGTCGCAAACGGTTTTCGCCATCTGGGAGCGTGCACGATCGGCGAATTCGTGGAGCGTTGGCGATCGTGCGAATATCACAAAGGTTTCCTCAAAAACCTCACTCTTACCGGAAGGCGGATCGAACAGATCTGCAATCGCCGTCGCTTTGTGCTAAGCTTTCGGCAAGCACGGGGAGCCCGCCCCCCCTAACCCTGTGTCCCTTTCCCCTCTAGACGGTCAGAAATAACCCCATATCCGTTCGCGAAAGGAGACAACATGAAAGTGACTAAGCTGCTCTTGACGTGTGTGTTCTGCGTGGTGCTGATGCCGACGCTCTGGAGCCAAACAGCAAACAACCAATCCAAAGCCGGGATCCTGGGATACCTCGATCCTCATACCGGAGCTTTTCGCCCAGTGCCTCAAGCCTCGGATGACGCCGTGGATCCCGCAACCTTTACCACCTTCGGAGGAACGATCACCGTTACTCTGACGATCACCGTAAAATCTACCGGGCTCACCAATTTCACTTGCTCCGCGGAAGTCGGGGTTGAGGACGATATCACCTCGAACCCTCGCGGATACGACGAGAGCGACACCGTAGCTGCGACCGGCAGCGGGACCACGAGAACCTGCAAGTTGACGATTCCCTACTCCTGGTCTCTGGCGACGCAATCCAGTGACAGCATGACTATCAGCTACGTTGCCTTCGGGAGTGCTGCGTCTCCCTCTGTAAATCAGCGGACTAGTGGGCTCGCGCCGCTAAGCACCCTGAAGGTTCCCGCCAATGGTGCAACCACAGCGCTAACGGCAGCGGTTACGCTGTAAGCTTCTGATGTTTTTCCAAGCAAGCTGAAATCATGGCGGGTCTGAAGTATGACTCGCCTTTTTCTTTTTGCCGCTAAACAGCGGCGTGCCCCAAGCTCCGGCAGACAGGAAGGCTCCGAAGAGAATGACCGCGTCAATGCTGCTTCGTCCCTGAGACGACCAGTAGACATCTTTCAGATTCAACCACAGCGCAAACTCGTCGAGTGTGAGCGCCGCACCGACGCCGTAGAGAATCGACATCAGCCGACCAACAAAAATCGACGACCTGTCGGACCCGTTGCCTATTTCGGCCAGCCAGCCGTAGCCGACGAGAAGCAGGATGATGATGCCGAAGACGAGATGATGGATGTGCCGCCCTCCGATCTGCACAAAATGAAACGGAGGAATCTGGTGCGTCACGCCAAAGACGACGGCGCGCACTCCCGCGAAGGTCAGGAAGAAACTGACGGAAGCGGTAAATAGCCGGCGGCGAGGCCGGTCCGGAATGCGGTCGTGCAGGGCATCGCCGAGCGAGGTCCCATGCAGAATTAGAAGCATTGCTGCCGTTCCGGAGACGGCCAGCAGGAGAATGAACCACGTGTAGGCCATGCCGAATTAGACCGCAAGAGCAGCTTCTGACGCCAGCTGTCGAGTAACTAATCTCAATACAGCGGCGGCTGTCCCTCCGGGCGCGTTTTCCAGCGGCGGTGCACCCAGAGCCACTGATCCGGATATTTCCGCACGTAATCTTCGATCACTCTCGTGAGCAACTGCGTGTTCGCAATGATGTCGGCTTGGAGGTCCCCGGTACGAATCAGCGTGAGCGCCGGGTCGAAATGCAGACGATATTTGCCCAGACTCTTGTCCCAGATGGTGAAGCCGGGAACAACAGCCGCGTCGGTGCGCAAGGCAATCCGCGCCAGGCCGCTGGCCGTGCACGCGGGAATGCCAAAGAAGTTCACGAACACGCCTTGCGGCGGAGTCATATTCGTATCCATCAATATGCCGACAGTCTCGCTGCATTTCATGGCGGCGAGCAAGCCGCGGACGAAATCATCTTTACCGACGGTTTTGTTGCCATGCATGGTGCGATAGCTCTGGATAAGCCGGTCGAGATAAGGATTGTCCATGGGCCGCATCACGATGTGCAGCCAATGCCCGTGAAGCGAATGGGCGAAGGCAGAAAGCTCCCACCCACCAAAATGCGCAGTGAGAAATAACACACCCTTGCCCCGGGCATAGGCGTGTTCATAATTTTCCAGACCGTCATAGACGACAACCTGATCTACGTTCTCTCGCGTGTACTTGGGAAACTGACACACCTCGGCCAGTTGGCGTCCGAGGGAGGTGAACTCTTCTTGCAGGATGCGCCTGCGCTCGGCTCTTGATTTTTCGGGGAACGCGAGTTCGAGGTTACGCATGCCGACGCGCCGCAATCGAACATGGATGAGATAGACGGCCTGGGCGATGGTGATGGCGAATAAGCGGCAGAGCGGTCGCGGCAGAATGCCCAAAATCTTTATGAACGGCCACGCCGCCGCATATTCTAGCTTTCTGCGCATGAAAGAGCAGGGACTGGGCCAGAGATTAGGGGTTAGGTATTCGCCATTGCGAATCAGCCACTCCTAGCTCGCGCTCAGGCCCGTAACGACGAACTTGAAAGTGAGTGGAAGCGGCGCCCGTTCAGGGGCCAAAGGCCTGTGCCTTTATTGATCATGGGGCACGACTGAAGCCGTGCCCTTCCTAAAATCATTTATAAGACAGCTTCCAGCCACTTACCTCAGCCCCCCAGCCCCTTGATGCCTGGTTACTTCGCCGCTTCCTTCGCCCACTTGGCCAGAGTGGTCAGGAACGGATTCGCGCCGGCCGGCGGATCGACTTCCCCCTTCAACGACGCGGGAAAAGTCACCATGTGTCCGTAAAATTCGCGCGTCGAATCCTTATCCTGCTTCACCACCGCTCCGTTGAGCGTGATACCGGCAAAGACGCCGCGCGCGCGCGAATAGGTCAGCACCTCAGCGCGCATTTTCCAGTCGGTATCGCCCTCAGCCAGCCGTCCTACCGGCCCGGCTGCGACTGAGGCGTCGGCTCCCAGTTCGAATTTGCTGGAGAGCAGGCTCTTCATCCCGTTGTCATTCATGATCAGCATGATCAGATCGACAGCTTGTCCGCCGATCTGAAGTCCGAAGCTGCCGCCTTCGACTTCGAAAAATGCCGGCGCACTCCATCCCTTGGAGGTTCGGCAACTGGCCAGCCCGCGCCCGTACTTCGCGCCGAAAATGAACCCGCCCTTCAGCATGGAGGGCACGACAGCCACGCACTCAGCCGAACTTAAAACACCCTGGGGAATGCCTTTATCCGGAGTGTTCTGAATTTCGTCGAGCACCTCGGCAGCGGCCTGGACCCGGTCGGTAACCTTGGAATCCTTTTGCGTCTGCTCGTCGGCCGCAAAGCAGAACGCGCACACAGACAGTATTGCGAACAACCACAGAATCCTCTTCATGGCTCCTCATCGCACGAATAAATTTTTGTGACGGGGAATTACAGAACAGAATTGTAAACGAAACTGCGGACCGCAGCGTTTGGGGCGACGTCCTGAGT
Organism: Candidatus Sulfotelmatobacter sp.; assembly: GCA_030038125.1. Taxonomy (GTDB): domain Bacteria; phylum Acidobacteriota; class Terriglobia; order Terriglobales; family Acidobacteriaceae; genus Sulfotelmatobacter. The sequence continues at coordinate 6,490 of JASHPL010000291.1, read as the reverse complement.
CGCAAGCCCTAAGGCGGAACAATCAGGAGGACAAAAAAATGCGGGGCTGAAAGCAGTGACCCTAATCGCCACTCTCAACCCCGTCTCCCAGGTTCTGTGGTAGGTGAAGCGAGTATGCGGTGCCTGGGAAATCGAGGCAAGATTACTAAGGTAAGCAGATTCATGGTTACCCCGGCGACAAAGAAATTTAGCAAGGGATTGAGGACAGGCTGAGAGCAGCCTCTGTTCCAGGGAACGCTACAACACGCATCAAGGCGCGCTCTAATGCGAATCGATTTCGTGAAGCGGCCCGCGGAGCAAAAATGCGGGACCGCTCCTATGCTCGAAGGCTCGCGACTCGGGACTACTTTGTTGCTACCAGCGAGTGCGTGATCGCATGGACCGAGAGCGCAATCCGGTTCTGCACCCCGACTTTGCGCATCAACTTTGCTACATGTGCTTTAACCGTGCGCTCTTCAATTCCCAACTGCCCGCCAATTTCTTTATTGGAGCGGCCCGCGACCAGCATTTCCAGTACTTCTTTTTCGCGATCGGTGAAGGTAACGCGGCCTGCGGGAAAGATGCGTCCCGGAGCCGAGGAAACCCGCTCGATGAACATCGACAGCACCCGCCGAGGTGCCCAGACTGAGCCCTGATTCACGACCCGAATCGCCTGCGCAAATTCGGCCGGAGTGGCAGCCTCATCCACATATCCCTTCGCTCCAGAAGCAATCGCCTTCAGAATCGTTTCCTCATCCACGCCGGAGCCGGTGACGATGATTTTCAGATCGGGACGCGTAGCCTTGAGACTCGCCATCAGATCAAAAAGGTTTTGTCCGGAACGGTTGCCGAGCAGAATGAGATCAATGTTCTGCAAGGTGGCGATCTCGGGCAGCGCCGCCGAAATGAGTTCGAATTCGGGCTCGGCGTCGAACAGGGCGCGAAACCCGACAAAGCGCAAGGGATCGCTTTCCACCACCGCAATTCTGATAACCGGTTTTCTGGCGACGGCTGCTTTCATAGTTGTCCCTATGGATGTGGAATTCTCTACTCAGCATAGTAATAATCGGCCAGGATGCAAAGAGAAGGTGACCGAAGGGAAATTACGGGAGTAACATGGAAATTCGCCGCAAAACGTAGGTCCGGCGCACACTTCAGCCATGGCTGGTCCGGACTTGCCGACGCTGAACTCGCGAACTCAGGTCCGAGGTCCGCCTGCGAAATTCGTCGCCGAATGAGGAACCGTAATTGATGAGAACCAATATTCTATTGCTTGCGATCCTAACCCTAACGCTCGTCAACGCCGCTCCATCGTTCACCGAGGAAAGCCCGGCTTCCCCCGATCAGACGCAAGCGCCCCCGGCTTCGAGCTATAAGCCGAAATTTCCAGGTGACCCGGCGCACTCCGATTCCGAGGCCGCGGCCCTAGCCTATATGCGCGTGGTCATCCGCGCACAGCGGCAATTCAACAGGCAAAACGGACACTACGCGACGACTCTGCCCGAACTCGTACACACCGGATCTTTCACCAAGCGCATGGTCAATCCCAGCCAAGCTGATTACACCGTGGGCTTCAAGGGGAAGAAAGACAGTTATGTCCTGACCATGACGCCAAATCACATGGATGCCGACCATCGTTCCTTCTACGCGGATGAAGACGGCAAAATCCATGCGGACGGTGACAAGCCGGCAGACGAAAAATCTCCGGCGGTGAAGTGATTTCTTACTACGGAGACGCTGCCGCGACTCTCAACGATTCGCACTTCCCACCAGGTTTGCGGCTAAATAGATCGCTACCAATCCAATCAGCAAGACCACGCCTTCCACGCGCGTCGACCATACGTGCAAGGCGTCGAACTGCATGCGCAGGGGATCATTCGGCGCAACCGCTGCAAAATCTCCAATCTGCGCGCGCAGGCTATCCATTCGGGGAATGATCCAGAACTGCGAGAACAGGGTGAGTGCCAGCATCACGCAGACGAAGATATCCCGCACGGGCGAAATGTGCATTCTGCCGTCCGCGAGCCAGGCGTAAACCAGCGAACTCAGCAGGAACACGATTGCCGAGGCGATTCCTATCCAGTGCAGCTTGCTCAACGCGCGTCCGACGACATTACCTGCCAGATGCGTTGTGGGTAGAACTTCAAACGCGGTTGGAGCCAGCACAAACGCGAAGAAGATCAGCCCGCCAACCCAAACCACGAGCGAGAGCAACATCAAATAGCGCAGGAAGGACATGACGAGAGAATTATAGAGCGAAGCGCGTTCCACCACGGACACAGAGGCGGGGCGACGCAGTAACGGGGCTGTCATTCTGGGCGCAGCCGTTTCTCGGGCGGAGGGAAGGATCTCGCGTGGAGTGTTCATGGGCCCCCGCGCCCGATCCCTCGCCCCGCTGGTGAAGGCGGGGCTTCGGGATAACGCACTGCTCGGGATAGGGCACGCCGCCTAGCTCGCTTCCCGTGGGCGCATGTTTCCCGTACGCAAATAACGACTATGCCAGCCCAGCGATTCGGTCAGCAGATGGGGTGTGTGTTTGCCGTATGAGAGTCGCTCCGCCCGTGTCAGATAATCGAGCAGCAGAGGCTTGTAATCCGGATTGGCGCATTTTTCAATAATCAGGTGCGCGCGCTGCCGCGGCGAAAGGCCGCGCAGGTCGGCCAACCCCTGCTCAGTAACCACGACCTGGACGTCATGCTCCGTGTGATCGACGTGCGAGGCCATGGGCACGATCGTCGAAATCGTTCCCTTTTGCGCAATCGAAGGAGCCATAAAGATCGAGAGATATCCGTTGCGGGCAAAATCGCCGGAACCGCCGATGCCGTTCTGAATCCGCGATCCCATAACGTGTGTGGAATTCACGTTGCCATAAATGTCAGCTTCGATCATGCCATTCATGGCGATCACTCCGAGGCGGCGGATAATGCCCGGATTGTTCGAGATCTCCTGCGGCCGCAGCACGATGCGTTCGCGATAGCTGCCCATGTTGGCGTTGACTTCGGTCAGCATCTCAGGACTCAGCGAGAACGCGGTAGCCGAGGCAGACGTCACCTTGCCCGATTTCAGCAAACGAATCATGCCGTCCTGAATGACTTCCGTGTACGAGGTCAGGCCTTCGAACGGGCCTTCCTCGAGACCGAACAGCACTGCGTTGGCGATATTGCCCACGCCCGATTGCAAAGGCAGCAGGTTTTGGGGCATGCGGCCCTTCTTTACTTCCCAGCCAAGAAATTCGAGAATGTGCCCGGCGATCTTTTTTGAAGCCTCATCCGGCGCCTTAAACGGACTGTTACGGTCGGGAGAATCCGTCAAGACAATGGCAACAACTTTGTTCGGATCAACTTTCAGATAGGGCGTGCCGATGCGCTGCCCCGGCTTGGTGAGTGGGATGGGCACGCGATTTGGTGGGGGCTCGAGGCCGTAATAAATGTCGTGCATGCCTTCGAGCGCCATCGGTTGCCACGAGTTCACTTCCAGAATCACGCGCTCGGCCTGATCGATCCAGGTCTTGTTGTTACCGATCGAAGAACTGGGGATGAGACGGCCATCCTCCAGCACTGCTGTCACCTCGATCAGCGCTACATCCAGTTTCCCAAGGAATCCGTATTCGACGAACTGCGCGACGTGGCTAAGATGGACGTCCATATAATCCATTTCGCCGGCGTTGATGCGTTTACGAGTTTCAGGATCGGATTGGTACGGCAGCCGGAGTTGAATGCCTCCGGCCATCGCGAGAGCGCCATCGAGTTCGGGGCCGGTGGACGCACCGGTGAAGACGCTGACCTGGAACTTCTGCCCACGGAAATGGGCTTCCGCGATACGGTGCGCCAGCTCTATTGGCACGGCCTTGGGATATCCCGAACCGGTAAAGCCACTCATGCCGATTTGGTCGCCGGAGCGAATCAGCGCCGCGGCTTCGGCCGCGCTCATAATTCTCGATTCGAGCTTGGAGTTCAGAACTCGCGTGGTCTGGGAAGCAGTTGCCATGGAAAACCCCTTCTGGAAATTCGCCTTTACGGTAGCGAGCTTACGTTAGCGAGGGGCCTGTTTCTGGTCTGTGATTTCGATCACAGGCGTATGTGCAAGTACCACTGGACGTTCCCTTTAAGGTGCTTAAATTATGGACTTTCTCCTGTCATAATCCCGCCATGCTATCGACTGTTGCCCAGGACATGGTCTTTGCCCTTCGGCAGCTTCGCCGCAGTCCGGGCTTTGCCGTGGCCACCATCATTACCTTGGCCTTTGGAATTGGAGCCACTACGGCGATCTTCACTTTGGTCGATGGAATTCTACTGCGCCCGCTGCCATTCCCCGACCATGATCGCCTGGTTGCCATCGACACGATTGAGTTCCCGCCAGGAATCGTAATAAGCAATCCCGACGCCGGCTATTCGGAGGGGAGTTCCTATCCCAACTTCTTTGATTGGCAGCATCTGAACAATACCTTTGAGTCGATCGCATCCTACGAATACACCGCGCGCCTGTTCGCGAAGGCCAATGGCGAAGGCGCGCAGGTCCTCCGCTGCGGACGGGTTTCTGCGAATCTGTTCTCCACGCTTGACGCCACTCCCATACTCGGACGAACTTTTACGCCAGAGGAGGAACGGCCCGGTCATCGCGTGGTGATTTTGAGCCACGAATTGTGGGTCTCAACGTTTGGGGCGTCACCCGATGTCATCGGCCAAATCGTGAAAGTCAGCGACGAGCCTTCGACTATTGTTGGGGTAATGCCGGCGGCTTTTCACTACCCGGTGGATGAGCCTGCGTACTTCTGGGCGACGTATGCAGTCGAAACTGAGGGTCCGTCTCCTACAACTTCCATTCGAGAGTTTGACGATTTGAACATCATCGGGCGTCTAAAACCCGGCGTCAGCATGAAGCAGGCGCTTGCCGATCTGAACACGATTCAACGGCAGCTTGCGCAACAGTATCCCGAAAACCGCTTGCGGCCCGCCGTCTTCGTGCAGCCCTTGCTGAAACCGCAGGTCGAAGGCATTCGCAACGTCCTAACGCTTCTGTTCGTCTCCGTTGGTGTTGTCCTGTTGATCGGCTGCGCTAATGTCGCAGGATTGCTTCTGGCCCGCGCCAGTTCGCGGACAACAGAGATTGCCGTCCGCACAGCGTTGGGAGCGAGCCGCATCCGGGTGACACGGCAACTTTTGATCGAGTCGCTGCTCTTAGCGGCTTGCGGCGGAGCGGTAGGCATTCTCTTCTCGATCGTATTCGTGCGAGTGGGAATTCGCATGGTCCCGAAAGATATTCCCCGGCTCTTCAATGTTTCGATCGACGCTCAGGTGCTGTTGTTTGCCGTTGCGCTCTCCTGCGCCACTGCTGTTATCTTCGGGCTGATTCCCGCGTGGCGCTTGTCCGGTTCGGACCCCGCTCCTGCGCTGCGTGATGGCGGCATGACCATGACGGCAGGCCGACGTCGCAATCGCTTAAATCACGCGCTGGTGGTTGCCGAGATCGCTCTCGGGTTTGCTCTCTTGGTCGGCTCCGGTCTGCTGCTCAAGAGCATGCTTAATCTGGTTCATCTCGATCCCGGCTTCGACACCACGCGAACCTTGCACTTCGACGTTGCTTTGAGCCAGGCGCGCTATCCGGATCCCAGCAAAGTCATGTTCTACAAGAAGCTCCTTCCCGAGATAGCTGCGGTTCCGGGAGTTATCAGCGCGTCGGCCGGGCATCCTCTGCCGGGCGGAGGCGGGGGTGGCAGTTGGACGAATTTCACTATTGCCGGGCACATCGATCCTCCGGACAATCTGCCGGCTGCCACCGTGCATGTCCTTATGCCAGGTTTTTTCGAAACGCTGTCGATCCCTTTGCTGCGCGGCCGCACTTTTACCGACCATGACAACCTCGTTACATCGGCTCCGGTCGCCATTATCAATCGCGCCTTCGTTCGAAAGTACTTTCCCAACGAGGATCCGATCGGCCGCTATCTGACTCCCCGGTTTGAGCAATCCACCGAGCCGATTCTCGCCCGCCAGATCATCGGAATCGTCGGCGACGCTCTGGGTGGCAATCCCTGGGATGATCCCTACCAGCCGGAATTCTTCCTGCCCTTTGCCCAATATCCCACGCACCCGCGTCCGAGAGTGGTCCTAAAGGTTTCGGGCGATCCGATGAGCTACGAGAACACGATGCAGAGGGTCGTGAAGCGGATTGACGCGGAGGAACTCGTCTTCGACTATCACACATTCGCCGACCGCGTGCGGTCGCTCTCAGCGCAGCCCAGATTCGAGGCGGTTCTGGTATCTGTGTTCTCCGGGCTTGCCTTGTTGCTTTCGGCGCTCGGTCTATACGCCGTTCTTGCGTACATCGTTGCCGAACGGATGCGCGAACTCGCTCTGAGAATGGCCTTTGGCGCCTCGCGGTCCGATATTCTCGGGATTGTTCTCCGGCGTGCTTTCGCACTGACGAGCCTGGGGATCGTCGGTGGAGCATTCGCCTCGCTGCTAGGCGTTCGGCTGGTCGGGGATTTTCTGTTTCGGGTGCAGCCTTTTGACCC
>JASHPL010000290.1 GCA_030038125.1 Candidatus Sulfotelmatobacter sp. | reverse complement strand
GAGAACCGCCTGAAGCTGGCTGTTATCTAGTTGGGTTTCGCCATCGATGGCGATGAATCCGGAACCACCTATAATTTGGGCATTTGTCAGAGCTCTCCGTTCTTCGGCGTAACGGAGGAAATCCTCGACGGCTTGTCGCACGCCTGCTTGGGACAGAGAGAGCGGATAGTTGAGAACAAGACTCACCGGCGGCGACGAATGTTTCCGATTGCGCGAACGCGCTGACTCAATCGCCTGCGCGATATCACGGGTTCGCAGGTCGATTTCGATATTGCCGGCCGGTGGACTCGCCACTGTAAGCATCACGGCGGCCGTATCTCCGAAGTCGCTCTGGAACTGAATGGGGCCGGCGCCTTGCGGCAATCTTGGGTTTAGTGCGGCCAGTCGCAGATTGATGTCATTGAACTCGGTCCGGGTATCGGAGACATTCTCGGCTAGCTGAACATAGACAAAGGAAGCGCCCGGCAGAGAAATGGAACGAATGCCATAGTCAGCGGCGGAGGGTGGATGGATGGTTTTGTTTTGCGCGATGGCGTCTTCAATCGGACGAGTGACGAGTTGTTCCACTTGCTGGGCGCTCGCGCCGGGATACTGGCAGACCGCGACCGCGACCCGAACGACAATTTCGGGATCCTTGCGTTGAGGCATGTGCTGAAATCCGTATATGCCCCAAATGACAACCGCAATCAGGCTCGCCCATGCGACTGGGCGTTGCTCCACAAAAAAGCGCGAGGTGTTGTGGGTGAGCCGAATGTGCTCGTCATCAGTCTTGATAGCCATGATTTTCCTTGCTCAGGGGATGATCCGCACTTCCTGTCCATCGATAAGAAAGGGTCCCCCAACGACCACGATCCGCTGGCCCGCGGCAAGTCCGCCGACGACCTCAATTGAGTTGCCGTATGTCCGGCCGACTTGCACGTCATGGCTGCGTGCATAGGTTTTTCCTGCGTTTTCTTGCACCAGAAAAACGGCAAAGCCGTTTGCGGTGTCCTTGGATGAAGTAATCGCGCTCAACGGTACAACCAGACACGGTGGGCCACCTTGGCCTTGCCCGATGGTGAGACTGCCAATCATCCCTGGTCGTAGCGTGTCTTTTGGGTTGGCGATGGTAATCTCGACGGAAAACACCCGACTCGAAGGATCCGCCACCTGGGAAATGGCCGTGACCATGCCGTGCACCGTTTCCGGAACGGTGTCGAGCCGTAGATCTTGCCTTTGTCCAATGCGGATCTCGGAAAGTGTATAGTCCGGGACCGCGAACGTCGCTTTCACGCGCCGCGTATCTACCATAGTGAACGCTTTGGTGCTATTCCCCGCGAGCATCCCGCGTTCGATATACCGTCCAACAATCCAACCGGGAAACGGTGCTCGAATGGCGGTATCGCGCAGCGCAAGTTTCGCAGTATCCAGGTCACTTTGCGCACTAGCGATGCTCGCCTGAGCGGCCTGGATTGATGCGACCGCCGAAGTATACTGCTGTACTGCGCGGTCATAATCCGGCTTCGTCAGGCTAGCAGTCTGGTAGAGACTTGTGGCGCGATCGTAATTAAACTTCGCATCCTCCTGGTTGGCCTGCGCTGCGGCACGTTGTGCCTTCGCTTGATCGACGGCAGCTTGGGCGGCTTGCACGCGCAGCTGATAGTCGGCGACGCGAACGCGCGCGAGTTCAGTCCCAGCGCCCACTTTGTCTCCCACTCCGACCGGGCGCATACGCCTATCATTGCCACGTACTTGCAGTATGTCCTCGACCAATCCTCCCGACTTGAACGCCAAATCGACTTGGGCGAAGGGGCTGATGGAGGTAGAGAATTTCTGTCCGGTATCCGGTGTGTACTGCTGCACGGTTCCAGCGCTCACAACTTGCAGCGAGGGTGCCGGTGTTCGGTTGCATCCGCCTGCAAGCGTGATCCCGAAGATAGCAAGAAGTGCGCGCAAACGGGGTGGCGAAATAAAAGTCATGATGCTCATCTAGTCTTCTCCGATGGCCCGTTCGAAGTCTGCCTTTGCTGTCCAGAAGGCTGCTAGAGCGTGCTGATATTCTGTTTCGGCTTTCGACACCGCGGACTGCTGCTCCAACAGGCTGGAAAGAAGCGTGGCTTTCTGTTCGTAACTATTGGTGATCTCCTTCAATTTCTGCTCCGCCGCTTGCCGCGCATCTGCATCGGCGTCGAGCAGCATCCGCGCCTCGTTTAGAATGCGGTATTTTTGGTCCACTTCCACGATGACCTGTTGCTCTACATCCGCTTCGGAGAGCGCCTTCTGCTCCGCGGTTGCTTTTAATTCTCCAATGCGATGCTTCTTGTATCCCCAATCGAAAGGTTGCCAGCTCAGCGACAGACCGACGGAGCTAGCATTCCTAGGCAAGAAAGCGACATTCTGAAAAGATAAGTAAGTGACGTTTAAGCTTAGATCTGGAATGTACTCAGCTTTCTCGCGCCGAACGTCGACTTTGGCGGAATCGCGCTGCAGTCGCGCCTCCCGGACTTCTGGACGTTGTTCGAGCGCTTGCATTCGAGCCGCCTTGAGATCGAGCTCAAGAAACTCGGGCGAAGGCTGCGATTCGATAGAAAAAGCAGTGTGAACGTCTCGACCGAGAAGCCGGTTAAAGGATTCTTTCTGCTCTTCGAACGCATCCTGCAGTGTGAGGAGTTGGTAGCGCTGCTGTTTGAGATTCGCCTTAACGGTCAGGGAATCAGAGAGCAGCACGGTTTGTTGCGCCAATCTCCGATCAGTAAGTTCCGACAGTTCAGTCAGGTATTTCACCACAGCTTCCGCACTGCTGACTTCTGCTTGTGCTTGCGCCAGCTGTCGGTAAACGGTTTTCACCTGCCGGACTGTCTCCTGATGTTGCGCACGTTCGGCTTCACGCGCGAGCCCCAGGCCGATGGCGGCTCCACGCGCCGCCAGGTTTAACTTGTAAAGCTGAGTCAGCGGCTGGTCAGCCGACGCGTTTATCAAGCCAGTAGGCCTCTGCGGTGTGGTGATGGTAGAGTCGTGTGCCGGAATGGGTCCGACCGTAGGGTACACTCCCAAAACTCCAGCAGGAACTGTGAAGGAGAGGGGCCTCAGGGGGAATCCCCCCAGACCGAATGATTTCAAGGCTGGGAAACGATTTGTTTTGACCTCAGAGAGACCCTCGCGGGCCTTTACCACATCAAGAGCACTGATCCGCAGTTGCCGATTGTTTTGAATTGCAATCCTGAGTGCTTGGTCCAGCGTAAGCGTTGGGACATCTGCATAGCTTCGTGTGGCAGCTTGACCAGAGACACTGGTCCGAATCGTCATCAGGGCCATCACAACCAAGCACGTCGTAACCAAACACGGAAGTCTTCGGAGGCTTGATGGGACGGCTCGATAGATGGGACACCCGCTCTTGATCACCGTCCTTAGGTCCATAATGTCCTCCGCTCTTTGTCGAGAGTCGAATGAGGTCTAGCATTTTAGCAACGAACTAGAATTGCGGCTCACGGCTAAAACGATCTCAAGCAGCTTCATGTGTTTCCGCTTCCCGCTGAATAGCCTCAAACGAGAAGCCACAACTTGCTTCACCGAATCGAGAACTGGCTGCTAGATTTTATACGGCACCAGTTCGCTCGGTTGCCGTTTTAGGCTGTCTCCCAAGGACCGTCGCCAGGCAGCGTGCGCAGACAATGACCTGTCTTACTAGACAGTGCTCGGATACGAACGTGCATGTAGCCTGCTTGAAAATTCTCAGCCATCATTCTGCATTATCGGACTTGCTATCGAAGGGCAACTGACGGCCTTGACTGTCACGAAGTCGAGTTAGCAAAGAAATGGGCCAGCCAAGAGGCGACGATGTGGCGGATTTTGGAGCGGCTCTTGCTCTGCAACGTTAGATTAACGATGTTAGGAGATGGTGACGCATTCTGGAAAATCAGTGATCAATACGGACGCGATCTGACCCTAATCAACTATACCTTGCCATTCGATTCATAATTTCTTGCACCATTTTAATATCGTCACTTCGGCGGGTCGGGGAGCACTTGGAGGGCTCGCATGTGGCCTGCCAGTCTTGTGTGCGGGCGACGAGTACGGAGGTCCTGTCCTGCCAAATAACATCCGGCGACATATGGAGGTAAACATCACTGGGTATCGCATGGCTGCCGACCTAGCCGGAATGCCTGAAGACATTGACATGGCGATGTCCTTGAGCCGGGAAACGTGCCGTCTCATGGCGTCGGAGCATGGTTCAGTCGATACGTTCTTGGATAGGATGGGGATAGGAGAGAAAAGGCCACCCATTGTTCCTTAAGACTGGCTGCCGCCTAAGCGGGCGTTACGGGAGCGCGATAGGGTAAGCCGAGAGTTCGACAGAAGTGCGTTGGCGAAACATGCCTTAACACTCGTCGATCGTGGCTCTGATTGAGGAGCTTCGCCCGAGCCATCGAGTCGCCCTTGGTTGAGACGACGATGACGTCCGGCCCGGAAGACGTGATAACTCGGTTCGGGTCGCGATTGGCAAAGCCAAAGGTTGAGGAACATGCCGACCACATAGCCGGTGCAGCCGGGTATGTCCGTATCGCGGGGATGGACACGACAAAAGTGGACCAGGGAAATCATTTTGTCATTTAAGCTGCACGTTGTCCGTCCCGAATTTCGAATCGCTCACCGTGCAGCTTACGGTTGGGTAATGTGTTATGATGTATACATCATGATGGCTAGAACGCAGATCACACTCGAATCTGAGATGCAGCGGCGAGCCCGACATCGCGCAAGCGAACTCGGAGTATCCCTCGCAGAATATTTGCGCCGCCTGGTCGCGCGCGATCTTATTCGTCCTAAAGCCGCAATCCAAGTAGATCGCATTTTCGACCTCGGCAATTCAGGTGGCTCCGACATCGCGAAGGACAAGGATTCCATGATTGCTGAATCCATGAAAGTCTCCCGCAGGAGAGCCCGGCGTCCCTAATGATCTAGTGAGCTTATTTGTTGACACATCAATCTGGTACGCAGCAGCCGATTCGGGCGATCGCAGCAACTCTCCCGCCAAAACCATCTTGAGAGATGGCGAAGCATTAGTCACCTCGGATCATGTTTTGGTCGAGACATGGAGCTTGCTTCATCACAGGCTCGGGCGCGACGTAGCTGAGCGATTTTGGGACGGCTTACGAAGCGGGATCGCAGCCATTGAAGCAGTCGGGCCTGCGGATTTGGAGGCCGCATGGGAGATTGGAGTTTCCTGGCGTGACCAAGACTTTTCCATCGTCGACCGTACCAGCTTTGCCATCATGCGCCGTCTCGGCATCGAGCGCGTCGCTTCGCTCGACGAGGATTTTTCCGTATTTCGGTTCGGTTCGAAGCGCCGTCACTCCTTCCATGTAATTCGGTAGAGAGCCATTTCGGTTTCCCGCGATGTCGGACAATGAGAGCGAGAACCGAACCAAGATCAAGATAACGAGCCTGTAACTCGTTCCTTCTAGGTTCTCGCGGCCTCTTCGCTTTTCAGAGGGGGTAGCTGACGTCGCCGTCTCGAACTGGCCGGGGCGTAGCTGGGGTTTTGATAGGCCCCTAATTTTCTGACTTTTTCGGATACTGCTTCAGGTCTTGCAGGTCGCTGCTGCGACCGAGGGCCCGTTTGTTGGGCATCAGATCATCGAAGGAGATGAACTGGACCGGAACACCGAAAAAAGTGCTCTCGACCCGTTTTCCCCAGGCATCGCTGAACTTGACCCGGCACCGAACCTCTTGAGCGCTTTGACCACGCCGCAAGAGTTCTCTCGTGAATTGTGGACCACACGCCGAGATCTTTCGTGTAACGCGGCTCCCCATACTTCATGACTGCGAAGCCGCCGACGATCAAGCATTCAACTTCAAATTCGTTTAAGAATTGTAATACTTCTTTGTAGTCGAGGTTTTCTGCCATGCTTGACTTCCTCAGCTAATTCAACCATCTCCCACGCGGCGGCAAAGATGGCTTCATCTCCCTGCTCCTGCCAGAATTCGACGTCAAAAGACCGATCCGGGAACCCATTCTCTACAAGTCGTGTTTTCCAAGCTGAATTCTGAGAAAACGTCGTCATCTCGAATTCCACTCCCTTTTATGAGTAGCAGGATATCAGTTAAAACCGAATGTTTGACGCTCTACCGGAGTACGGAAAAACGACTTCTAATCCACGGTCCTGGGTTGTACGAGAAGGAATGCGCGCCGCCAATAAGCAACTTGCTACAACGACGCCATTCGCTACGCGCCATGCAGACGAAAAATGCGAAAGCTGCGGGCGAACTCGGAACTAATTCAAGACCGAGGACGAGCTGGAGAAAAGCCCGAGATCACGCACTTGAAAATTTCCGATGACGA
>JASHPL010000289.1 GCA_030038125.1 Candidatus Sulfotelmatobacter sp. | reverse complement strand
CTGATCGGAACCGGCGTCGTGGGCGGGCCACCGCATCACTGAGAGAACGCCAGGAGAACCGCTCGCCGGAACCGAACGCAAGTGTCCTTCTAGCCATCACGCTGACGAGTTGTTCCTGACGTTTAGCTGTGGCGAGCGCCATCATCGGTTCGATGCCAACATGCCGCAGTGTCTGTGCCACTTCGCGCATTTCTTCGGCTCGTCGGTGGCCATGTTCGGCCACGCGGCTGACCAAGTAATCAGGCAAATGATCTTCCCAGCCCATTCCCGGGAAACTCGCGGCCAGAGACTCTAGCACTCTATCCTCTGCGCCGTAGATTCTCGCTGCGAACAAAGACTCGATGGCAAGCGCTTCCAATCCTTTCATGATGACGCTGCGACACATCTTGACCGCCGAGGCGACACCGAGTTCATCGCTTACCGGCACCGCATTCATTCCAATCCTCTGTAGACGTTCTGCAGTCTCGAATGCATGCGGTCCGCCAAGCAGCATTGGAACGTGCAATCGTTGCTTGGGAACCGCAGACATCACGGCGGCCTCGATGAATCGGGCTCCTTTTCGCGCGAAGTAGCGCGCAGCCTTGCACTTGGTTTCGGGCGAAACCGAATTGATGTCAAGAAGCAGCTGGCTCTCACCCAGGATCGACCCGGCTTCTTTCGCCACATCCAAAGCAGATGAGGCAGTAACGGCTGAAATTACCAGTTCGGCGTTATTCAGACAATCCTTCAAACTGTGCGCCGCCACGACTCCACAGGCGTGAGCTTTCCGCAGCATTGCTTGCCGCTGTAGCTTGGAATTAAAGATAATGTCAAAAATACGGACATGCATCCCCGCGGCGGCGAGGTCTTTGGCGAAAATACCCCCGGCTTCCCCAAAGCCGATGATCGCCACCCGATCAATGGTCTTTGCGTTAAGCATGTTGCATCGTTCCCGGAACATCGGCGGACGGTCGGGATTCCTTTCCCACCCAAACGTTTGCCGGCACGAGCAACTCGCCTCGAAAAAGCGCACGAGCGGTTCGGATCAGGCTTGAGCGGATTACCTTCGTCTCCCCGCCAGTGTGCTCCACCTGAAATTCAACTGAAAATTCGCCGCTGGGATGCTCGATCGAGACCTGCTGCACGGGCTCGTCTTGTACCGACACGATGCCATACGCGACTGACCCGGGAAGAACACACGCCGTGCCCACCGTTACCGCCATCAGGACTCCGATAGCTGGGTGGCATTTGTGTGGAATAAAAGTGCGCGTCATTACATGCCCGCCGGATTGTGGCGGTGCGATGAGGGTGATCTTCGGAATTACTTTCGAATGCACGTCGCCCAAACCCATGCGCTCGCCGGCGAGGATACGAATCGCCTCCAGACGTGCTTTAAGTTTCTGATCGGAGTTAAGTTCGGCAGGGGCTTCGTACCCGGATTTCCCAAAGTCCGAAGCGCGCAATACAACCATAGGCATGCCATTGTCAATCAGTGTGGCTTCGATTCCATCAAGTTGGTCGAGCGCGTTGCCCGTCGGCAACAGAGCCCCACAAACTGAACCAGTTGTGTCGCGGAAGTCGATGCGGATCGCGGCTGCCGTTCCCGGAACGCCGGCTATCGCCGCTCCCCCTGCGTAGGTGACTTCGCCGCCTGGCGTGGGCACATGTGCGACAGCTACGGTTCCGGTATTCACCATATAAATTGTGACGGAGGTGATTGGGTCCGTGGGCGCAACAAGGCCGCGTTCAATAGCAAAGGGACCAACTGCCGCCAGCATGTTCCCGCACGTTGGAGTGACATCGACAAGCGGCCGATCGACAGAAACCTGAGCAAAGACATATTCCACATCAATTCCAGGTCGCGAGGAACGCGACACGATGGCCACCTTGCTGGTCAGAGGATCCGCGCCACCGACGCCATCGATTTGCCTGGGGTCGGGCGAGCCCATGGCAGCAAGTAAAACTCGGTCGCGTGTCGGTCCATCACTTGGCAGATCGCTGGCGAGAAAGAAAGGCCCCTTTGACGTACCGCCGCGCATCAGCGTGCAGGGGATAGAAGTTTGCGATGCACGCGACATTATGTTGTCTCTCCTTACCAAAGACCGCCGAGCACTCCCGGCATCGAAAGCAGCGCAGAACAATGGCTGTTATCTCATCGCGCTCGGCGGTAAGAACTTTCAGATGTATTTGAGCCCCAGGTCGGTGACCTTCTTGCGCAGACCGTAGATATCAAGCCCAAGCTCACCTCGTGCAAGACGCTCGCGAGTCGCATTTTCCTTGCGTGCCCGCTGTTCCGCCGCTGTCGCCACTTCAAGCGAGACGGCCCGTCTCACTACAACGACTCCGTCGTCGTCTGCGACAATGACGTCACCGGCCTCGACCAGTGTGCCCGCACATACGATTGGAACATTTACTGATCCCAGTGTGCTTTTGACCGTTCCCTGCGAGCTGATGGCGTGGCTCCAGACGGGAAATTTCATTTCGGTCAACGTGCGCACGTCGCGACAACCCGCGTCAATCACCAGTCCCTTCACGCCGTGAGCGCGCAGTGAGGTCGCAAGCAGCTCGCCGAAATAACCATCAGTACAGGGTGAAGTCGGAGCCACCACAAGGATATTTCCTGCGCGGCACACCTCAACGGCAACGTGGATCATCAAGTTGTCTCCGGGAGGAAGCGAAACGGTTACAGCAGCGCCCGCAATGGTGGGGCCGGGAAAGATTGGCCGCATATAGGAGGCAAGTAAGCCGCAACGTCCTTGCGCCTCATGCACCGTCGTCACACCGAATTTCTCCAATGCGGCCAAGGCCTCGGATGGCGGCTGCTCCACGTTGCGAACCACTACCGGTTCGTTCATGCGAGTTCCTCTGTAACCTGCGGAAAGATGCGCTGATAGGCTTCTCCATATTTGATCGTTTTATTGGAGTTGCGTGAAGCCTGTGTTCCGCGCTGCAGTGCTACCCGCTCGTAGTAATGCCAAAGATGCTCCTGGGCGTTCATGGCTTTGAAGGCCTCGTATTTCTTCGACCAAACCGGAGTGATATCGAGAAGAACCTGCGGCTTCCATTCGCACTGCTCTGGCTGGTGCGGCTCGAACAGAAATACCGCTGGTGCGCCGATTACGGGAGTGCCCGGTTCGTGCCCGTGCGCCTGCGCGATGACGCGCGCCTCCTGTGCCGCGTGAGAAACCAGCGGATGATCGAAATTGTAAGGATCTTTGAGTGAGTGGGTGAGGACAAACTCGGGCCGGATCTTTCGGTAGAGCGCAACCAGATCGAAAAGAACAGTGTCTGGAATTCTCATGGGATAGTCGCCAACGTCGAAGAAAATCACCTTGGCGCCCAGAATTTCCGCCGCGCGAGTCGCCTCTTCCTTCCTGTTGATTTTAACCTTCTCGATCGTCATTCCCGGGTCGCGCCAAAGTTTCGCGGATTCACCTCGCTCTCCGAACGAGAGGCAAACAACAGTGACGTCCCAACCGCGCTCGGCATACAACGCGATCGCCCCGCCCGCCCGCCACACAAAATCCGCCGAGTGGGCGCTCACGACAATTGCTGTTTTTCGACTAGCCACAATCGCTACCTATTTGAGCCCGGATTTTGGACCGATTTTTCGCCACCAATTAAGTTGTTCGCGACTGTCATGAAGATGCAAGCGTCATCCAGAGCGGAGTGCATTCTTGCGTGGCGCCTCCATGGGGGGCGTGCCATAGGTATGGAATGATTCGATCGTCCTGAGTCCCCAAGCTTGCCCTTTCTTGCGTTCGGCTTCACTCCAGCGGATCGGCTTCCAATCCGGGGCCAAAATCAGACGCGCGCCGGCATTCGCAATCTCAACCCGGTTGCCTCCAGGCTCGTACACATATAAGAAGAAAGTTTGTTGAATGGCATGCTTGTGAGGACCAGTTTCAATGTAGACGCCATTTTCCAGGCAAATGTCTGCGGCCAGAAGAACTTCTTCACGACTATTGACGGCATAGGTAATGTGGTGCAATCGACCCTTGCTGCCGGTGTGGTCGCGCGTATAAGCGAAATCATAGCTCTTGTTTGTGCACGTCATCCAAATGCCGGCTTCCGAGCCATCATCCATGACGATTTGCTCGGTCAAACGAAAACCCAGGTAGTTTTCGAAGAATTCGCGGTTGGCTTTGATATCGACCGCAAGTCCATTCCAGTGATCGAGGCGCCGCACATTGATGCCCCGCGCTGGAAATCTTTGCGCCTGGTTCTTGAGCGCAGGACGCAACTCAGGCGGTGCCTGATACCACTCGGTTTCATAATAGAGCTCGATTCGATGTCCGTCTGGATCATGGCAAAGAAACGCCGGGCCATGCGCCAAATCACTCTTCGTCCAGCCGATGTCGAAACCCGATCCTTTGAGGGCCGCAACCCGGCGTTCGAGAGCCTGGGGACTCCGTGCCCGATAAGCGACATGGCCCAAACCCGGAAGTTCGGCTGCGGTGAGCTTCAAGGAATGCCGCTCGTAATCGTCATAAGCATGCAAGTAGACCGAATCACCTTGCCGGCCGCTCTCGGTCATCCCCATAACCTGAACAAAAAACCGCAGACTCTCTTCCGGCTTGGGCGTGAGCAGTTCCAAATGGCCGAGATGAGCAACATCCATTACCGGTTCTTTTTGCAAGATTCCTCGTTGCGAGAGTGGCTAAATCCAATACTTGTCCGGCATTTCTGCCTGACGCCGAGCCATCGTCACACGATGGCGAGACCTCTCCGGGAAGCGTTAAGTGTACTCAATATACCTCTCACTTTCCAGACAACTCGTAAAACAGTAGTGGCCTCGTTTGAACTCCAATCTCACCTGCGTCATACCGACGGCGCACGCTTTCACCAGTGGGCCGAAAGATCTGATCAGATATTCAGACTCGAGCTGTTTTTCACAAATTCTGTCCGGGGGAAAGCACATTCATTTCATGCCTGACAATCTGCGGTCGACATGGAGAAATGCATATAAATTCAGTATACTGAATGTAATGCTTCCTAGGGCCACAGCAACTTCTTCGCCAGGCATTAGCGAGCTTCTGCGCAGCTACTCGATTGAGCTGAATCCGGGCGATTCGAAGACCGTGGAGATGGCGGGAGAGCGTCTGGATCCGGCTACCGAAGTGTCCTTGGCCTGGATTCCTAACTCAAATCCAATGGATATGATCGCGCCAGCGGCAAGGTTGAAATGCGCCGGGCATCTTCCCATGCCGCATGTGGCCGCACGTCATCTGGAGAGCTCCGCCCAGCTCCAGCGCCTGGCGGGGCGCTTGCGCGATGCAGGCGTGGATCGGATTCTGATCATAGGCGGCGATCGCACCGAACCAGCGGGACCATATGACAGCAGCCTATCGGTAATGCGAACTGGAGTGTTCCAAAAAGCCGGCATATCCCGCATGGCGATCGCCGGTTTTCCTGAAGGCAATCCTCACATTCGTGAGACGGTCTTAAATGAGGCACTCAAGGAAAAAGTAAGTTTCGCACGGCAGGAAGGGCTGCAACTCTCGATCATCACGCAATTCTGTTTCAAGCCGGAACCGGTGGTCGATTGGGTCCGGGGAGTCCGAGCACGCGGCATAGACATTCCGATACGAGTGGGGCTGGCGGGACCAGCCGGTTTGCTAACCCTTATGCGCTACGCTGTGCGCTGCGGCGTAAGCAACTTGCTTCGGGTGCTGAGCGAAAACCCATCGTTCGCGAAGGTTCTGGTTGAAAGAGGACCAGAACCTATTATTCGGGGACTTGTTGCTTCGCTAACGGGGGAAGATGGCACGCGGCTCGGTATTGCCGGTTTGCACTTTTACATTTTTGGCGGCCTTAGAAGAACTATGGATTGGATAGATGCCGAACGGTTATTGAAGGCAATGTCGGCTTACACTTGAACCGTACGCCATCCTCTCGCGTAGGTCTCGCGTACGACTTTGGAGTAAGGTACGGGGCTGACCACAGCCCGAATCTCGGTTTGCTTGTGCCTCTCTACTGTCGTCTTGGAGGTTCCGCCTCCGGCTTCGCCCCACACAATCATGACTTCGGTGCCGGTCTCAATGTCCGGGTCAACGACTCCCAGCGAAAGCATGGAGCGCTCGTTATAGCTGTAACCCCCAAACATAGAGAACCCGACAGTCTTCGTGCCCAATAGGACCTTGTCGTACGAGGCAGACGCATAATTCGACAGCGGCAAATCGATATATTTATATATCTCGCCCGCTTCAAACATCGATGCAAACACTCTCAACACATCCTGGCCATTCCAGGCGAAGGTCACCTTTTTCCTCTGCGGTCGGCCCGTCATTTTCTCGAGCGCTTCTCTTCCGATGAAATCGTGGTCGAATTTGACGAACGGACCGTAACCCAGAGCATACGGCGACAAGTAATAGTCCTCGATGTCATCGGACTCGAAGCTGCCCCCGAGCGAACCGGTTGCCTCATAACTGGTGGCTGGTAGCCATTGCCTGTAAGCTTTCATTTTTTCGCCGGTGTAAACGGCTGGAAGAGGGGATGGAATCCATCCTGACTCAAGCGTGTTGGTGGCATAGGCTCTGGCGCCGACTTCCCGAAGGCCAAAATCTCTGCCGGCGCCGACGATGGCCACACGAATCTCCTCGCGCTCGTCGTAGGGACCCCAGATCTCCAACCCCGGAGCGCCGGCCATGCCGTGGCGTAGTGCGCGCACTTTGCGTCCGGCGATATTGATCGTATCTATGTTGAAGAACTTGATCTCTGGCAGCGGCCTACCATTCAGCTTTTCCAGAATCTGCGCAGCATTCGGGCCTTGAATCTGGTAGCGGTAACAGGTCCGAAAACCTGCTTTGCCTTTCGGATTCGAAGGAGACCTATCGTCCTTCTCGATTTTGACGTTGTAACCGCCAGTCGCGGCGTGAAATTCGATCCAGTTCGCGACCGGGGCGCGCCCCGAGAAGACCAACCGGTTTTCTTCCAGGTGAAAGAGAATGCCGTCGCCGATGACAAAACCGTCGTAGGTACAGGGCGCGAATTGTTTGGCTCGATTGACGGGGAACTTCGCAAAACTGTTGGTTGCGAGGTTGGAGAGCATTTTCAGCGCATCGGGGCCTTCGACGTAGATGTTCGCCATATGGTGCGACTGGTCGAACAGAACCGCGCTCTCGCGCCAAGCCCCTTGTTCATCGCGCCAGTTGGAGTACTCGGAAGGAACTACCGGATAGACGTAAGCGCCAATCTGAGAAGTCCGCAGCATCTTCACTGGGTTGCCTACGGCCTGTAGCAGGTCTTCCAGACTTTTTTGTTTCATTTCGGAACCCCATTGCGAGCATTTAGCTCAGGCGACGTTCAGTATACGGAACGTTCAGTATACGGAACATCGCGAAGTCTTGTCATATGCTGAAGAATCCGGGGCCCGAGGGACAAAGCAGAAAATGGAAAGTTTCCTTGGAATCTAAGTGTAACGGGCTCTCAGCGAGCAGGCCACTATGTAGGTGGTCATCGGTTTTATGTTTCTTCCACGCGCAGCACTCGTTCATCTCTATCCCCGAACAAGGCATCGAGTAACTCGGGCCGGTTCCGCTGCAGGGCGCGGCTGTTAACTGTGCCTTTCTCCGTTAGTTCGCCGGCTGCGCTGGAGGGTGGGACATCGACCAGCAAGGCAGCCACGATGCGATTAGAGCTGCCGGTTCCGGCGGCGCACAGTCTCGCTACGCGTTCTTGAAACATCGCCCTGATGGCGGGGTTGGAAGCGATTTGTGCGGGGCTGGCCACCTGATCCAGGCCGGCAGCGCGGGTACACACCTCCCAGTCGGGAAAGATGAGAATGCGAACATCCTTCCGGTCAGCCCCAGCCACCACAACTTCATAGGCCAGCGGCCGCAGCATGTCCAGCGCGTCGAGGCGCAACTTGCCGGCGCTGACCTTGGTGCCCGAGTCCAGCTTGAAGACCTCATTGACCCGGCCATCGAAGCGGAGACCTGCTTGTGGCCGCTGCGGGTCAATAAAACTGAGCAGATCGCCGGAGCGCAGGAAGTTCTCCTCATCGAAAGCAGCCGCGGTTGATGCGGGATCGCGCCAATAGCCCGGGGTAACGTTGGGGCCCCGATAAAGTACCTCGAAGCTGTTTTCGTCGGCGATGAGCTTGAGTTCTACGCCTGCGACTGGTATGCCGACCACTCCGGGCCCATTTGCCTTTACGTTGCCGAAGAGAGCAATGGGTGCAGTCTCGGTCATACCCAGGCCGCTCACGGTTAAGATCCTGTGCCCGACCGTTTCTACGGCAAGCCGTTCAAGATCGAACCAGGTCGACGGTTGCATGGACGCCGCTGCGTACCAAAGGAATTTCAGGCGATGAAAAAATCGCTTGCGAAACGCGTGATCGGCCTCCAGATGAGGAATCAACAGCTCGTACCCGCGCGGTACATTGAAGTAGATGGTCGGCGATATTCGGCGCAGTAATTCCAGACTTGCGCTGAACAGTGCCGGCGTGGGTTTGCCGGGATCGATATACAGCGTGCCGCCATTGTGAAGAATGATGCTGAAGTTGCTGTTGCTGCCTGCGGTGTGGTTCCAGGGAGCCCAATCTACCATCACGAGCGGCTCTTCCTCCAAACACGGCGCCACCTGGCGCTTCATCTGGGAGTTGCAACAAATCATGCCATGAGTGTTGATGACGGCTTTCGGCATGCCGGTCGAACCGGAGGTAAACAGAAACTTGGCAATCGTTTCTCGACCGACGCGCGCTGCCGCTTCGCGTACATTATTGCGATGACTGCCACTACCCTTCAGCGATCCTAGATTCCGCAGGTTCCGGGATGCTGACGCGTTCCGAAGAGCGATTACCGGAACATCCAGCTTGAGAGCGTGTTCAATCGGTTGGCGATAAAGCACGCCATCATCAACCACGACCATTCCGGGTGTTAACAACTCAAAAGCATAGGACAGCTTCGCGTAATCGTTGGACTGCAGGGCGTAGGCAGGAGCGATAGGAGCAATGGGGATCCCAACGTAAAGCGCGGCCAACATGATAAGCGCATGATCAATCCCGTTGGCGGCAAGAATAGCGAGGGGCCGCTCCGGACCGAGACCACAACAGAGCAATCCCTCTGCCAGGAGCAGAACCTCTTCCCGAGTTTCCCGGTAAGTGATGGATCGCTCGCCAGTTTGAGTCTGCTCGACGATGAAGATGCGATCCGGTGCTTCCCTCGCCCAGCGGTCAAGCCAATCCCCCACGCGAAAGTCGTAATCGCCCAACGGTTCAACGGACCGCATCAGCAAGCTGCCATCGGCCCGGCGGGTCAGCTCGACGTCGGGAGAGAAGAAGCGCACTGGCCGTAGCGGCAAACCGTGAAAATCTGTGCTGTGGTTCAGTGTACTCAATGTGATGAGCTTAATGGATGTGACTCCTCGCCGCAAGCGGTGGGAAGCACCCTAATCTTCCCTTACAATAGGGACCTAGCATGAGTCTGCAGGCCAAACGTTCATCGATTCGCAGGGGCAAGCGTAACGGCGGGGCGTTAGTCGAAGTCTACGACGAGCCGGGCCATTTGATCCGGCGCGCTCAGCAAATAGCCGTCTCGATGTTTCATTCGACCATGGGCAATGGCGTGACGCCTATCCAATACTGCGTGCTGCGAGTTCTTCAGGAACACCCCGGGATTGACCAGGTGACGTTGGCGAAATTTTGTGCCCTCGACACGTCAACCGCTGCAGATCTTGCAGTGCGGCTGGAAGAGCGTGGACTGGTGCGCCGAATGATGCCGATGAAGAGCAAGCGGTTTCGCCTGCTTCATCTCACTCCGGAAG
>JASHPL010000288.1 GCA_030038125.1 Candidatus Sulfotelmatobacter sp. | reverse complement strand
AGAAGGTCAATGCCGCCGGTGAAGGGTCGATTACTGGTTCGGTAAAGCTCAGCGGAACGGCTCCTCACATGAGGGGCATTGACATGTCTAAAGATCCTTACTGTGTCAAAGCCAACGCCAACAACACGCCCAAACTCGAAAACGTTGTGGTTGGGTCTAACGGAGGATTAGAAAATGTGGTCCTCTACATTTCGGAGGGCCTGAGCCCTAACGTTCTTGCCGAGAAGCCGACCACGGTTCCTGTGTTCGACCAGAAGAATTGTATGTATACGCCACACGTGCTGGCGATGGACGTCGGGCAGACTTTCAAGGTGGAAACCAGTGACCAGACGGCGCACAACATTCACCCCAACCCCAACCCGATGACGGGCAATATCCCGTGGAACCAGTCTCAGCCGCCGGGTGCGCCCCCGGTCGAGAAAAGCTGGAAGGCAACGGAGATGATCGAAGTGAAATGCAACATTCATCCCTGGATGCATGGCTGGTTTGCTGTAGTCAAAGGACCGTACGCGACTACCGATGCGGACGGCAATTACACCATCCATGACGTGCCCCCGGGGAGCTACACCGTAACGGCGTGGCAAGAAGTCTATGGAAATCAGACCGCCAAGGTGACCGTCGCTGCCGGACAAACCGCCAAGGCGGATTTCACGTTCACGGCAAAGTAGTGAGATTGAAGTTGTGAAGCCGCCGCGTGACGGCGGCTTCACGCCGACCAGACGCACAGCGATCCGGCTCAAGGCGAGGGCGACATGGCGAAACTCTTTGCAGTTACGATCATTGTGATTGCG
The DNA here is from genome assembly GCA_030038125.1 of Candidatus Sulfotelmatobacter sp. GTDB lineage: Bacteria > Acidobacteriota > Terriglobia > Terriglobales > Acidobacteriaceae > Sulfotelmatobacter. The sequence continues at coordinate 29,554 of JASHPL010000288.1, read as the reverse complement.
ATACTTTCGGCGATTCCCATTCTCCAGCATACGTGGTGGCTGCCGCAGGACATCTCCACTCACGGGCAGCCGATCGACGAACAGATGTCGGAGACGATGGCGGAGGCTGGGATTTCTTTTCTCGCCTCTCAGATCCTGCTGGCGATCTTCATCTGGAAATATTCGAAGCCCCGTCCGAACGAGAGAATCAAAAACTTCCCGGGCGGAGCGATGGGTCTCGTCATTGCTGCTTTTCTTCTGGTAGGAACGGAGGTCTTGGCGCTGGGCGCCTTTGGAGCCAAGGCATGGGCCAACATCTATCTCACTCCGCCCTCCGCCAATGCCATGCCGATTCAGGTTCAAGCCGGACAATTTGCCTTCTATTTCCGCTATCCCGGTCCTGATGGAAAATTCGGGCCCATCCATCCCGACATGATCAGTGAGGCCAATGCGAATTTCATGGGCCTGGATACGACCCATGATGCCGACTCAAAGGACGACATCGTGACCGCCGAAATGGCGATTCCAGTCAATCGCGAAATCCACTTGCTGATGCACTCGAAGGATCTCGGGCATTCTTTTTACGTGCCGGAATTGCGCGTTCATCAGGACTTCCTTCCCGGCCTGGATCTCGCCATCCATTTCACCGCCACGAAGATTGGCAAATACGAGATTGTATGCACTCAGCTCTGCGGTCTGGGACATTACAACATGAAGGCGTATTTGTACGTCATGTCGCAGGAAGACTTTGACAATTGGTTGAAGAAAGAAGCAGCGATGCAATAGTGCAGGCGTCGTTTCTGATGGAGAACTTTGTTTCCGAGGTGAACCGATGCACGACATGTCAGCGCAGGCTCATGTAGCTCACCATGCGCCTCCGACCAGTTTTATTCGGAAGCACATTTTCAGTATCGATCACAAAGTGATCGGCAAGCAGTATTACGGCTTGGCCCTGGTGGCCGTATTTGTCGGCATGGTGCTTTCCTGGCTGATGCGCCTCCACCTGGGATGGACCAATCTCGCCATACCCGGGTTGCACTGGCTCTCCAGTACCGGCGCGCCGGGTAACGTGATGACGCCGGAATACTACCTACAGTTGATGACCATGCATGGCACGATCATGGTCTTTTTCGTCCTCACCACGGCGCCGTTTGCCGCGTTCGGTAACTTCTTTCTGCCGATTCAGGTTGGCGCCGAGGATATGCCCTTCCCCCGCTTCAACATGATGTCGTTCTGGGTCACGCTGGTGGCTTTCCTCGTGATGATTTCTTCGTTCTTTGTCAGCGACGGGCCGACTCTCGGCGGTTGGACGCAATATGCTCCGCTGAGCGCGGTCGGTTCGGTGGCCGGTCCCGGTCAGGGCATGGGCGTGATTCTCTGGGCTTCGTCGATCGCGATTTTCTGCATCGGCCAGCTGTTAGGTTCGCTCAATTTCATCACCACCACGCTCGACATGCGCACGAAAGGGATGAGCCTGTGGCGCCTCCCCCTGAGTACCTGGGGATGGTTCATCACCTCGGTGATGGGCTTGACGGCGTTCGCAGTCTTGATGCCTGCCTGCATTCTCCTGATTCTCGACCACGTTGCCGGAACCAGTTTCTTTGTCGCTTCGAATTTGGTTCTCAATGATCAACTGCAGCCTCATGCCGGCGGTTCGACGCTTCTCTGGCAGCACCTGTTCTGGTTCTTTGGACATCCCGAGGTGTACATCGCGATCGTGCCTGGCATGGGCATCGTGTCGCACGTCTTGACCGTTAATATGCGCCGGCCCATGCTGAGCCATCGCGTGCTGGTGTACTCGATGGGCGCGCTCGCCGTTCTCAGCTACATGGTTTATGGGCATCACATGTTTGTCAGTGGGATGAACCCAATTTCCTCTATCGTGTTCTCGTTTCCAACCCTGATTATCACGATTCCTTCTACGATCATTGTCCTGATCTGGCTGGGGAGTCTGTATGGCTCGCGATTGCGCATCAACTCGGCTTCGCTATTTGCGCTGGGCATGATCTCCATGTTCATCAGCGGAGGCGTGAGCGGATTCTTCCTGGCTCAGCCCTCGCTCGACATCATGCTGCACGCCACCTACTTTGTGGTCGGACACTTCCATCTGGTAATGGCAGTGGCGGCGATCTTTGGCATCTTTTCTGGAACTTATTTCTGGTTCCCCAAAATGTTTGGCCGCATGATGGACGAAAGGCTCGGCAAAATTCATTTCTGGCTGACCTTCGTGGGCGCCTACTGCATTTTCATGCCATTCCACTACGCGGGCCTGGCAGGCAATGTGCGCCGCTACCAGGCTTTTGTCGATGACTATCTGCAACCGCTCATTCCGCTCCACAGATTTATCACGGTCGCGGCTCTCGCGACCGGCGCCGCGCAGTTCATTTTCCTGTATAACCTGATTCACAGCCGCTACTGGGGAGAAAAGGCCCCCGACAATCCCTGGCAAGCGACGTCGCTGGAGTGGGCGACGCCAACCACCCCGCCGCCCTATGACAATTTCGGAGGCAAGCTTCCGGTTGTCTACCACGACCCATATCAGTACGGCATCGAAGGTTCGACTGGCGACTACGTGATGCAAAATTCGCCGGAGAAGATACAGAGCGTCGGAGAGGAAGCTTAGAGACATTCGGAAAATTGTTCAGATCGCACAAGGCGCAGCGAAGTTAATTCGCGTTATAGACTGAAATTTCGAAGAGGGATTTGGAAGTATGGCCACCACCGTTCACGAACCACCAAGAATCGAACAGCAGCCTCAACCGCGTGGAGTTCTTGATTCCGGCGGAGGACGCGGCAATCAGATTCCGCCCCAGGGAAGCACGCGCGCGGTGCAATATGCACCACCGCCGGCTTCGACCGGGATTTGGGTCGGCATCGCCGCGATCGCCATGACGTTCGCAGCGCTGACCAGCGCGTTGATTGTCCGCCGAGGCGGAGCAGCGGACTGGCGCCACTTCACCATTCCTTCCATTCTCTACTTCAACACGATTTTGCTCATCGCCAGCAGCGTCACTCTGGAAATCTCGCGCCGGCGCGTGGCGGATTTCATGAGCAATGCCCAACCCAAGCTCACCAACCCGGTTCGCTGGCTGCACCTCACTCTGGGGTTGGGTTTCCTGTTTGTCATCGGTCAATACATCGCGTGGCGGCAGCTCAGCGCGCAGGGAGTCTATCTCGCCAGCAATCCCAACAGTTCCTTCTTTTACGTTCTGACCGCAGCCCACGCTCTGCACGTGCTGGGCGGCCTGGGAGGACTGATTCGAGTCATCCGAAAATTCGGCAACTTCTCTCTGCGACGAAGCACATTAGACGCTACTTCACGCTATTGGCATTTTATGGACGTTCTCTGGATCTATTTGCTCTTGTTAATGTGGGCGAAACTCTGATTTATGGGACAGGAGGCACCGTGAGCCAAGCTGATCTAGCCATGGAAGGACATGCGCCGGGACTCGTCACCGGAATTCCTCCTTTTTCCGTACCCGCGAAGAAAATGGCGATCTGGCTTTTCATCATCGCCGACGCCGCCACTTTCGCCGGCTGCCTGGTTGCCTATGGCTTTTTGAGGAATGGAACGCCGCACTGGCCAACTCCCTTCCATAGCATCGTGAATGTTGCGATCATGACGTTCATTCTGCTCACCAGCAGCCTGACCATGCTATTTGGCGTCCGCGCCGCGAAGGCTGGGGACAAGAGTGCTGCCTTTCGTTGGACTCTGATCACTGCAATCGGTGGAATCATTTTCGCACTGTTGCACATTCGCGAGTGGCTGGGTCTTATCGGCGAGGGGATGACCATGTTTCACAATCCCTGGGGTACGTCGTTGTTCGGCGCTTCCTTCTTCAGCATCACCGGGCTGCATCTGCTCCACGTCACCGGGGGTGTTATCGCTCTTCTTGCCGTCGGGATACGCTATATGGGCGGTCGTTACAAGGCCGACGATCTGGAGGTTACCGGCCTTTATTGGCACTTCGTCGATCTGGTCTGGATGTTCGTCGTGCCTCTTGTCTATCTGTTGAACCTGAGTCATTGAGATCCGAACTCGGAGCGAAAACTATGACCGATGCACCCGACATACACCGCAGCGAACCAGCAGCGCGTTATACCGAGAGCGCGGGCAGGTACGTTGTGATCTACGTCTGCCTTTTGATTCTGGCTGCCCTCCAGTTTGTAATCGCGTATTCGAATGTAAGTACATTCGGGATGTTTGCCAGAATGCTTCTGATCGCGATTGCCGAAGCCGGACTCGCCCTTCTTTTTTTCATGCACCTCTGGGCGGAAAAGCGCGGCTTCCTTCTGTTCGTGGTAATCTTTACCGGCTTTGTATTGCTCGCGATGCAATACGGTTGGACCGACAGCAATCGCATGGACACGGGTGCGCCTTATTCGCAACCCAACGCAGGAGTGGTATCGCAGTGACCTATCGAACCTTGTCGCTGGCGCGACTTCTGCGCCTTTCTGCGCTGGTTTTGTTTTTCATCGGAGCGCTCGCCTTGCCGGCCTTTTCTCAAGGCTGCGCGCTTTGCTACACTCAGGCGGCCTCGAGTGGCGCCAAGATGATCCATGCGTTAAAAGAGGGCATCCTCCTTCTGGTGATTCCTCCTACGCTGGGATCAATCGGCATGATTTTTATTTTGCATCACAAGCGCAATCAAGTCCGTCGCTCCGATGATGAGCTGGAATACCGCCAGGATTGGTAAAATGGGAAACTCGCACCCAATTGCGACTCCGGTTTCTATGCAGACGATTCAAGGTAAGCTCCGCGACTATTACACCCTGACCAAACCCGAGGTCAACCTGCTCATCCTGATGACGACGTCGGCGGGCTATTATTTGGCCTCGCGGGGCCCCTTCCGGATTGGCGGCCTTCTCAATACTTTGATTGGTACGTTGTTGGTGGCTAGCGGCACGGCCACATTGAACCAATGGCTGGAGCGCGTTTGGGACGGCCAGATGCATCGCACGGCGTCTCGTCCCCTGCCATCGGGACGGCTGAGTGCCCGCGAAGCGTTCTGGTTCGGAACCGTGCTAAGCATCGCCGGCGGACTGTATCTTTTCCTCGCGGTCAATGCCCTCTCGGCCCTGCTGGCGATTGCAACCTTACTGTCTTATCTTCTGATCTACACTCCTCTGAAGCGCAAGACCCCGCTGTGCACGCTTTTGGGCGCATTCCCGGGAGCGGCTCCGGCTCTGATCGGATGGGCGGGTGCGGCCGCGAGCATTAACCGGAGCGCATGGTTCCTTTTCGCCATTCTGTTTCTCTGGCAGTTCCCACATTTCCTCGCGATTGCTCTTTTATATCGCGAGGATTATGCCCGGGCTGGATATCGGATGTTGCCGCGCTTCGATCTAGACTCTCGCTTCACCCGTGCCGAGATTTTCGCGTTCACGCTGATTCTGGTTGTAACCACGATGCTGCCGCTCGCGGTTCACGCCGGCGTTATCTATTGGCTCGCGGTGTCGCTGGCGGGCTGCTACCTGCTCTATCATGTGGCCAAGCTCATGCGGTCCACCTCGAAATCCTTGGCCCGTCGCGTGGTCCACGCCTCGGTTCTGTACTTACCGGTGGTGCTCGCTACGATGATGGTCTACAAGGCTTGAAGCATTGCTCATGTAGGCCCGGGCGCCCCCGTCCGTGGCCCCCGGTACGCGCGGACCGGGGTGGTCATCCGGCCAGTCGGGCCATGCTCCCCGAACCTGATCGAGGTCCTGAGCGCGGGGTAAGAGTAGTTCCTATACCGTCTTTCCATCCATTTCTGCCTGGGATGCTTGGCGCGTTTCTGATCCTGCTCGCAATTGACTCTGCGCTTGCTCAAACGAGAATCAACGAATCGCGGCAGAAGATGTCGGAACTCCGCCATAATTTTCCCCTCGATAAATTCTACGACGTTCCCAGTCTTCTTCCAGTCGGCAAACCCGGAGATCTTATTCGTTCCCAGGAATTCGACGAATATGATTTGCCTCCCGAAGTCTTGGCGGTTCGCATTCTGTATCATTCGCGCTCCGGCAACGGCGATGACGTCGCTGCTTCTGGCGTGGTTCTTTATCCCGGCGGCAAAGCTCCGCGCAGCGGCTGGCCAGTTCTTGCCTGGGCGCATCCTTTGAATGGAGTGGCTCGCCAGTGCGCACCTTCGCTGACCAGAAACCTTCTGCACGGCCCTTATCTCTCGATGTATGTGAATCTGGGCTATGCCGTTGTCGCCACTGACTATGCTGGACTAGGGACCGCCTTTCGCAATGCGTTTTCGGATATGCAGTCCAATGCGAACGATGTGATTGACTCAATTCCCGCCGCCAGAGCTGCGGTACCTCAGCTAAGTTCACAGTGGATTGCGATTGGCATCGCGGAAGGCGGCTCCACAGTGGTCGGAGTCACCGAACTGGAGAGCGATCTGCGCGATCCCGGTTATCTCGGAAGCATCGCCATTTCGGGGCTGGACGATCCGCAAGATCATTACCAGCCCCCCAGTTCTTCCGGCTACGAGACCCCTCTATTCCTGGCGTATGGGATCAAAACTGTCTATCCCGACTTTGAAGTGAAAGACATTCTTACAGATAAAGGGCTGTCGCTATATGCGGACGTTGAGAAATCCTGCACCGACCCGAGTAAGCCATCGCCCTCCGCAATCTTCAGATCGAATTGGGCTGGCAACAGCTTTGTTACGCAATATTTTTCCCGCAACAGACTGGCACATAAGCCGGCAAAACGCCCGATTTTAGTGATCAGCAGCGAGCTTGACCCGGTCACGCCCATCAGCCGGACAACCCAAACGATCGCGACAATGTGCAAGCAAGGTGACCGAATTGAGTTCGAACGCTATTCCGAATCGGAGATGAGCAGCGTCTTCGGCGATTCGGTGGGAGACCAAATTTCCTGGATCCAGGCAAGATTCGGAAACCGCGCCGCTGCTAGCAACTGCTCTACCAGCCGCTGAGCCCGCGCTCAGAGCCGAGGCAATACGGTAATCAAGGTATATGCCAATACTTAGTGCATAGTGCATTCTGTAAGGTAGCGTAGGTATCTGTGTGTACCTTGCTTAGCGTAACCAGCAGTCAAGCGCATAGACGTGGCTTCCTCGCGGTAGAAAGATAGTGGCGCGACCCCAGAGATACACCAAGGCCAAAACGAGAAATGAGTTCTGTCCAAATCCTAATCGCCGATGACCATGAGTCATTCCGGCGCAGTGTTCGGTCGCTGATTGAATCTCATCCGGATTACCGGGTTTGTGGCGAAGCCGGCGATGGCATCGAGGCTGTCGAGAAAGCCTACCAGTTGCGTCCGGACATCGTGCTGATGGATATCAACATGCCTCGCATGGACGGCTTAGAGGCGACTCGGATCATTCGCCGCGAAGTGCCGGAGTGCAGCGTAATCATCGTGACTCAGAACCATGCCACGATCGCACGCGAGCAGGCACGTCAGGTTGACGCGAGAGGCGCGGTAACGAAAGCCGATCTCCCCAACGATTTACTTCCGACCATCGAGCGAGTATTCGGAGATGCGAATCCGGAAACTGAGAAATTTGCAAACGGATCGGCCGCACATGCGGAAGATTGGGTGCGCGCTGGCGGAGCATTAGGAAAGCTGGTGCATGACTTTGACTGGACGAAAACTCCGCTCGGTCCGATGGAACGTTGGCCCCAGGCTCTCAAAACCGTGGTTTGCGTGATGCTGGCGTCCCGCTTCGCCATGTGGATGAGTTGGGGCCCGGAGCTCACGTTTCTCTACAACGATGCCTATGCCAAGATGACTCTGGGCAAGAAGCATCCATGGGCCTTAGGGAAACCGTCGCAGAAAGTTTGGGAAGAAATATGGGACGACATCAGGCCTCGCATCCAACGCGTGTTCGAGACCGGTCAAGCCACTTGGGACGAGGCTTTGCTGTTGTTCCTGGAACGAAGCGGATATCGGGAAGAGACCTATCACACTTTCTCTTATAGTCCGTTAGCTGGCGACGATGGCAAAATCGCGGGTCATCTCTGCGTGGTCACGGAAGAGACGGACCGCGTAATTGGCGAACGCCGCCTGCGCACGCTGCGGTCTCTCGCCGCAGAATCGAATAAAGCGACTACCGAACAGGATGTGGTCCACTCCGTTTCTCGTATCTTGAGCGGGAACCAGCACGACTTGCCGTTTACCCTCACCTACCTCTTGTCGTCGGACGGCAAGCAGGCTCACTTGGCTTGTCGCAGCGGAATTGCGGCTGGTCATTCGGCGGCGCCGGAAGTAATGGAATTAACCGGCAGCAGCCAACCTTGGCCGATCCACGCACTGCTCAGCGGCAAAGACTCGGTGCTCGTAGAAGACCTGACGGCGCGATTTGATTCTCTTCCGGCCGGTGCCTGGGATAGTCCTCCTGCCCGGGCGCTGCTTCTTCCCATCACGACTCAAGCGCAAAGCACTCCCGCGGGAGTGATCGTGACCGCGCTCAATCCCTATCGCCCGTTGGACGTCAGCTACGCCGGGTTCCTCAACCTCATCGCTGTACAAATCGGAGCGGGTATCGCCAATGCGCGCGCCTATGAAGAGGAAAAGAAACGCGCCGAAGCTTTGGCGGAAATCGATCGCGCCAAGACCCTGTTTTTCAGCAACGTGAGCCACGAATTTCGTACTCCGCTCACACTCATGCTGGCTCCGCTGGAAGATATGCTTTCCCATCCCAAAGCGCTCAGCCCTCAGCAGCACGAGCAGCTCGATATCGCACATCGCAACTCGCTGCGTTTGCTCAAACTGGTGAACACGCTGCTGGACTTCTCGCGGATTGAGGCCGGACGGTTTGAGGCTTCCTATGAGCCCACCGATTTATCCAAGCTGACTTCAGACCTGGCCAGCGTCTTTCGTTCCTCCATCGAGCGAGCCGGCCTGCGATTCATCGTAAACTGCCCCGGCCTGGATGAGCCGGTCTATGTGGATCGTGAACTCTGGGAGAAGATCGTCTTCAATCTGCTTTCGAACGCCTTCAAATTTACCTTCGAGGGTGAAATCGAGGTTTCCGTTCGCAGGAACGATGCCGGCATCGAACTCACCATGGGGGACACGGGTACTGGAATTCCTGCCGAAGACATACCGCATTTATTCGAGCGCTTCTATCGCGTTAAGAATGCCCAGGGGCGAACCTTCGAAGGCAGTGGCATCGGGCTTGCCCTCGTGCAGGAACTCACGAAGCAACATGGTGGAACGGTGCGCGTGGAGAGCGAAGTGGGTCGCGGCAGCACCTTCACCGTAACCATTCCGTTCGGCAAAGTTCACTTGCCCGCCGACCGAATCGGAGTGCCGCGCACGCTGTCGTCAACCGCCCTTGGCGGCGAAGCTTATCTCGACGAAGCTCTGCATTGGCTGCCCGACATCCAGCGCGCCCCGGACCTTCCCCTGGTTGTGCCCGCGGAATCTCCAGATTTTTTATCTGCCGACAGTCGTCCCCGCATTCTGCTCGCCGACGACAACGCCGATATGCGGGAATATCTCCGCAAACTCCTCTCCTCTACATGCGATGTGCAAACGGTTGGTGACGGCGAAGCGGCGCTCGCAGCCATCCGCGCGAATCCGCCGGATCTGGTTTTGACCGACGTCATGATGCCAAAACTGGACGGCTTTGCCTTGCTGAAGAAATTACGGTCGCAAGAAGATACCGCAGCCGTTCCCGTCATCATGCTCTCCGCTCGGGCCGGGGAAGAATCGCGGGTTGAAGGCTTAACGGTCGGGGCCGATGACTATCTCACCAAACCATTCTCGGCTCGCGAGTTGCTGGCTCGTGTGCGGTCGCACTTAAGAATGGCCCGAACTCGTCGTGAAGCGTCGGCGTTAGAGCGCAAACTAACGGCCGAAACCGAACTGGCGCGCAAAGAGACGCAACAGCGGGAACAGAGCTTGCGCGACATCATTGATACCTTACCTGCCGCCATTTACACCACCGACGCCGAGGGTCGGCTTACGCATTTTAATCCCGCTGCGGTTGAATTCTCCGGCCGCACTCCGCAACTAGGAACGGACCATTGGTGCGTTACGTGGAAGTTGTTTCGTCCCGACGGTACTGCGTTGCCTCACGACGAATGTCCGATGGCGATTGCCCTCAAGGAGGGCCGGATCATTGAGGGAGCCGAGTGCATTGCAGAACGGCCCGACGGAACGCGTGTCTGGTTTACTCCCTATCCCCGGCCACTGCGGGACGCAGATGGAAAAATCGTTGGCGGCATCAACATGTTGGTCGAGATTACCGCCCGCAAACAGGCCGAAGAGGCTAGCGGCCATCTGGCCGCCATTGTGGCCTCCTCCGACGATGCCATCATCAGCAAGAATCTCGACGGCATGATCCGGAGCTGGAACAAGAGTGCCGAGCGCCTGTTCGGTTATACCGCTGAGGAAGCAATCGGCCGGCACATTACCCTCATCATCCCGAAGGAACGCTGGGACGAAGAAACGGAGATTCTGAAGCGTCTGCGGCGCGGCGAGCGTCTCGAACATTTCCAGACCGTACGCCGCCGCAAGGACGGCAGCACCGTGGATCTTTCCCTCACCATTTCTCCAGTTAAGGATTCGGCGGGCCGTGTGATCGGCGCCTCTAAGGTCGCCCGCGACATCAGCGAACAAAAACAAGCGGAGCGGGCGCTGCGCCAAAGCGAGGCTCGACTCGCGGCGGAGGCTCACGCCCTGGCGCGCCTGACGGAGTGGAGTTGGCGGCTCTGGCGTTCTCAAACCTTGCAGGAAGGCCTGGATGAAATGCTTCCCGCCGCCATCGAACTCGTGGGCGCCGATAAGGGCAACATCCAACTTCTCGATCCTGACACCAATGTGCTTCGCATCGTTGCCCAGCACGGATTCGAGCAGAATTTTCTTCATCATTTTCGCGAAGTGTCGCTCGACGACTGTTCCGCGTGCGCAAGGGCCTGGCACGAAAATGCCAGGCTAATCGTAGAGGATATCGAGCAGGACGAAGCTTTTGCTCCTCTGCGTCCGGTGATGCGAGCCGCTGGAGTTCGCTCCGTCATCTCCACTCCATTGGTGAGCCCGGAGGGGAAGCTGCTGGGAGTTATTTCCACACATTTTCTGTCCGTCCATCAGCCCACCGAGCACGATCTGCGCCGCTTGGATCTCTATATCCGGCTAGCTGCGGACTTCATCCAGCGCTGTGAAAAGGATGAAGCCCTGCGCCGCAGCGAGGAACGGCTCCGAAAGTTGTCAGAGACTCTGGAGTCGCAGATACGGGCTCGCACTCGGGAACTGGAAGAGCAGTCTGTGCAGATTCGCGAGCTTTCCTGGCGTTTGCTGCGAACTCAAGATGAAGAACGCCGCCGTATCGCGCGCGAACTTCACGACAGCGCGGGTCAGACGTTAACCGTCCTGGGAATCAACCTGGCACAGGTGCTCCACAAGACTGGCCGCAGAGCGCCGGAAATTGCTGCCGACATTGAGGAGATCCAGGAAACCGTTCAGCAGTTGCACCGCGAAATACGAACCGCATCTTACCTGTTGCATCCGCCGCTCCTGGACGAAGCCGGGCTGTATTCCGCCATTAGTTGGTACGTACAAGGCCTCGCCGAACGCAGCGGTCTCGACATTCATTTGGATATATCGGATGAATTTGGCAGATTGTCCCGCGAGATGGAGCTGATAATGTTCCGCCTGGTGCAGGAATGTTTGACCAATATCCACCGCCATTCCGAAAGTAAGACGGCTGCCATCCGAATGACGCGGAATGCAGGGCAAATCATGCTGGAGATTCAGGATCAGGGCAAGGGTATGACATCGGAACGCCTGGCCGAAATTCAGGCGGGACGCTCTGGCGTTGGAATCCGAGGAATGCGGGAACGTCTGCGCCAGTTCGAAGGCACTCTGAACATCGAATCGAATTCCTCGGGAACACGAATTCTCATTCACATCCCCATCCCAAAGAGCGCGGCTTCGGAAGATCAGAAGCCCATCGAGCCGCTGCAAGCGGTCGTCTAGCGTTTGCCCGCACAAATCGGATCACGCGTTTCCGCGCGGCGGGTGTCGAGCTGCTATTTTCCGCGCGGGAGTGGACCTGGTGCGTTGCTCCAACGGATCGTTCTGCTGAAGTTGCGCAATACGCGCGGGCACTCTGAGGCGGATTCAGCCGTGGAACTGGTTTTCTTTATCCAAGGTCGAGACAGTGCCGGCTGTCATGTCGCCGATTGAAATTTCCCTGCAGGAACCCTACAGTTGAGCAGGGTCGGCAGAAAGCTCTTAATCATGACGGTGGCTTCCTTCAACGGTCTGACCGTTCTGGCGCTCGAGAGCCGGAGAGCCCGGGAGATTGCCAGGCTCATCGAGAATCTTGGTGGCGTCCCGGTCGTCGCGCCTTCCGTTAGGGAAGTACCCCTGGAATCAAATCGAGAAGCTCTGGAGTTCGCCCGCAATCTGTCTTCCGGCCGCATCGACATGGTCATCTTTATGACCGGCGTCGGAGTCAAAGCGCTGGCATCCGCGATCGAAAGCGTTTGTTCGAGAGAGGAACTGGCGCGCCGCCTGAACGATATTGTCGTTGTTGCGCGCGGGCCAAAACCCACTGCAGCGCTCCGGGAACTCGGCGTCCGGATCAGTCTCATCGTTCCCGAGCCCAACACGTGGCGCGAACTCTTGGTGGTCCTCGACCAGAACAAAGATACCCTTCCGCTCGCCGGGCGTCGCGTCGCCATTCAGGAGTATGGAGTGACGAACCCCGAGTTGTCGGCAGGTCTAACCGAGCGCGGTGCCGTCGTTACTCTCGTAAACGTTTATCAGTGGGCGCTGCCCGAGGACGTTGCGCCACTTCAGAACGCCATTGAGTCGGTCATTGGTGGCGACGTGCACGTTCTGCTGGTGGCATCTTCGGTCCAGATCCGTCATCTTTTTGAAGTGGCTGAGCAAATGAAGAAGGCAGATCATCTGCACGAGGCGCTCGGCCGGATCGTGATCGCCTCCATCGGCCCACTCAGCTCCGAGGAACTACGCGGTCGAGGTCTTTGTGTCGACATCGAGTGTACGCACCCGAAGATGGGATTTCTTGTACAAGAAGCGGCAGAGCATGCTCGCGAACTGCTCAAGACCAAACCAACCTGAGTTATCGGAACGCAGACGCATCCCCGCCCGCGGACGGCTCATTCTGGGTGGGAATGCCTACGCAGCTGGATGTCAATCCCAAGCTGCGGGCCATAAACATTGATGCCATAGTTTGTCGCGCCCCAGTGCGGATCCGTCGCGGTAGGCGCGTGTTCGGATAAATCCATGTTCGACAAGTGCATGTAATTGAGACCGGCGGTAAAGGCAAATTGCGGGCTGAAGTTATATCGCAGACCACTGCCCATATTCATCGTAAACTCAGGCCAGTTTTCTCCTTGCGCATAAGGAACTCCTTTAGGGCCCTTTGCGTTAATCTGTCCCACGCCCAGGCGTATATCGAAATAGGGATCGAAATTTCTGTTGCGTGGCACAAAATTGCGCCGAACCCCCATATCGTAAGAGATAAACCGTGTTTCAGGCCCGCTTGGGATCCAGGTGAAAGACCCGCTCGAGGTAAGATCCCAATTTCCACGGAAAATCCACGGTCCATCGATGTTTGACATTTGCCAGCGCAGCGACGCCACGATGGGGACTAGTGTGTATCGAATCGGATGTTGGATATAAGAATCGCCCTCGATAAAGTCGAACGGGAAAGGGATATTGATGGGAAACGTTCCCAGATCGAACGCAAGCTCAAGCTTGTTTCGGTAATAGATTTCGCGGTTTCTGTCAGCGGGCTCGGAGTTCGCCAAAACTCTTTCCACCGGCGGGTTCGGGGAAACTTTCTCCGGATTGCCTGGCGAGTCTGCGGGTCGGTCCCCGGAGCCGTCTAACAAAGGCAGGCAGCCCGTGACCAAGGACGACTCGTTCCAGGGAGCTAGGTGTGCGTCGGATGGGTACGCATCCGAAGTCGCAGTTTCTTGGACTTCGTCAAGAAACTCATCCCTATTCGCCGAGTCGTCCTGCAAAACAGTTCTCGTCACACCGAGATCGTCGGAACTGAGTCGAGAAACTGAAACCACCCCAACCGCGTACTCGTGGCCGACGACCGCAGGCAGAGCGGTCAAACAATCCGAACTCAAGGAATAACACGGCAGGCCGGCGAGAAACACACCAGAGAGCAGCAAACCGTTTAACGTAGTACGTGTGGTCATCGGGGAGAGAGGTTACCACGGAATCCTCTGCCCGGAAAACTGTGGATTTCAGGGTGATAATAACGACTAAGAGACTAGCTAGTTCAGGACCTGCTCGCTCGGCGGATCTCCATGCCTGGACAAAAGGACTCGCAAAGGCTCCTCTTTCGTCGATGTGTGCGAGGACGACACCTGTTGAGAGTCGGTTACCGAGTTGTCAGAGGCCTTCCTTTGAATCCCTATTTGCCCACGGCACTCGTATGAGCCTGCCCGACCCACTTGGCTGACTGCAACACCGGCCTATATTGATATATCGTTCTACGATATAATATGAGTGTGATGTGGCGGTGTTTCCGCGAGATCCGGTCCATCGCTTTGCAGGGTCTTCGTATTTCGAGGGCCGTTCAGCTCGAGGGAGAAAAGTAGATGGAGGAAGATGATACATGTTAGCGTTGCGACTCATGCGGCTGATCGAAAAACACTCAGACGAATTGGCAGTAGGCCTGACTGAGAAACTGCGGATCTCCGAGCGAACACGGGGTTTTCGCAGGATTCCACGCCCTGAGCTACATCTAAGAACCGCCGAGGTGTACCACAACCTGGGGGAATGGTTACTGAAAAAGACGGAAAAGGAGATCGAGGAACGCTTTACAACACTCGCGGTGCGACGAGCTGCCGAAGGTATCGACCTGCATGAACTGGTGTGGGCCCTGATAATCAGCCGCAGCCATTTGTGGCAATTTCTCACCACCAATGCATTTGCCGACAATATCGTAGAGCTCTACGGCGAAATGGAATTACAGCTGTTGTTGAACCAGTTCTTCGATCATGCAGTCTACTACACCGTTATGGGATATCAGCGGGGAGTTGAACGGGAATCAGCGGTGTCGAGACGATCGCCGAGTCAAGCAGTCGCTCTCGATCTTGTGAGGCGGCGGAGTTTTTAGCGTGGCCTGCGCTTGACAGGGCAGTCCTGAGCGCCTTGACTCGCAAGGGTCGAAGCCTAGACACTCATCAGTGCGCCGAGGTCTGTTCCGTCAGTGCTCGTTAACATCTGTTTTCGGTTCCCGAGTTTCTTCTTCCATCAGCCAGCGTCGCAGTTGCAAGATGTCATTCGCCCGTACAATGCCGATAGGCTTACGCGAGCCATCTGGTTCAACCACGACCACGTTCTCCGTATCCTTCAGCATCATGTCCCGATGGACCCGGTCGACCGACTCGCCGGGATAGGCGAGCACGAAGTCCTGCCTTGCAAGTTCACGCATTCTGAAATGATGATCGGGCGGTTCTGTTCTTAGAAGATCATGAGGTTCAACAATCCCGACCAGTCCCCCGGCCTTATTCACCACAGGCGTCAAAGTCTCCTTGGGCGCGAAGGTTGGCAATACCTTTCGCAATTCGTCTTCTCCCTGGATGACATTGAATTGTTTCTCCATGACTTGATCGACTCGAGCGCGCATCAGCACTGGTACAGAGTAATCCTGGAGAATGATCAGGCCGCGCTTGACGAGCTTAATGGTCATGATCGAGTCCCGGCTAAACAATCGCACGAAGCCGTCGGCGATCATGACGCATACGATCAGAGGTAGCAGTGAATTGGGGTTATGGCTGAGTTCGAAGAGAAAGACGATGCTCGTAAACGGGGCCCGCGCGATGCTTCCAAAGACCGCTGCCATCGCCGCCAGTGCATAGAATGCCGGGTCGCTGACGACAGAAGGGAAGAAGTGTCGGCAAATCATGCCGAAAGCTGAACCGAGGCCTCCACCTACCACCAGCGACGGAGCGAATACTCCGCCCGTTGTACCCGAGCCCAGCGAAATCACCAGGGCCCAGAACTTTGCCACGGAAATACCCACAAGCTTGCCAATGGTCAGTCGATCATTCAGCATGTCGCGAATGGTGTCATAGCTGGTACCGAACACTTGCGGGCAAAAATACCCGATTACTCCCAGAATCAGAGCACCGATAACTGGAGACCAGATCAACGCACGCTTGACCGGGAGATTATCGAAGAAGTCCTCCAGCCATGAAAGGGCCCGAATCATTCCTATACTGACTAAGCCCATGATGATTCCCAGCAGTCCAAATAACCATAACTCGGTTGTCCCGGTTACTTTAAAGGCAGGTGCGGGAAACAGCGGCGACCAGCCTACGAAATAAATGCGAACGCCGGTCGCGACCACTGATGCGAGCGCCACGGGAATAAAGGATCGGGCGCGAAGCTCGAAGAGTAGCAGCTCGATTGCCACTAGGATTCCAGCCAGCGGGGCGGTAAATGTCGCTGCCATACCTCCTGCCGCTCCACACGCAAGCAGCACTCGCCGGTAATAAGGAGTAAGCCCGATTGCCTGACCAAATAAGGATCCCAGTGCAGCACCGGTTTGAATAATCGGGCCCTCTGCCCCAAATGGTCCGCCGGTTCCGATTGCGAACGCTGTCGCGAGTGGCTTAAGAACGGCTACCCGAATTCGCATGCGGCTGTGGCCGAACAGCACTGATTCCATGGCTTCCGGGATGCCGTGGCCCTTAAGAGTAGGCTCCCAGTAGTAAATCATGGCTCCGGCCACTAACCCACCAATCGGTGGAATCAAAATGACCCAGAATCCCAAGTGGTGATAGGCAGGGTTGGTAATAGCGAAAGAGAACCTGCCGTAGAAGAATATGTTGGTGAAAAGATAAATCAGCTCGAGCAGAGCCTGCGCGGCCAGTCCAGAAACCAATCCTACAAGGAGTGCGAATCCACATATGCGGACAACTTCTGGTTCTAGTGCTACTCCGAACTGACCTTTCTTGCTCGACCGAGACTCAGGAGTGGCCGCGCTTGCTGGAATGGGGAACTCAACCATCATGCACCTCCTTGCTCCCCTTGTTGCCTAAGTCGCGGACTAGTGGCGGCGGCACGCAAAGTTGGTGTGCCGGACCTAAGTTCGGGAAGTCCCCTACGAAATCCTCATAGTGTTCATCGTGATTCCGAAGCACGTTCGGTTTCCACGCCATCGGCAAGATCCCAGCCTTTGGGCATAGTTGCATAACTTGCCTCGAGGGGCGCTTCTCTCCGAATCTTCAACGCGTGCAAGATATCAGTCTTGGTGACAATACCAATAATGTTTCCTTTCTCGGACACGACCAGCAGCATAGGCTGATTGTGTGCTCCTAACAATAAGCGCAGAGCCTCACTAACCGCACAATCTGCGGAGATTCTACTGATCCGTGCAGCCATGACGTCCCGAATCGTTCTTTCTTTCCATTCATCGGAAGATACCCGAACAATTGAAGACAAGGTTACAGCGCCGAGCAGGTGATTACCGTCAAACACGGGAAAAGCTTCGTAATGGGAATGAGGCGTGAGGCTTCCGACAAACTCATGCAGGGTCAGCGATGCCTGCGCAGAGATCACGCGTCGCTGCATTACCTCGCTCACTGGAGTTTCTATTAACTCCTGCAACTTCACGCCCTCGTGCAGTCGCTGGTCCCCAGACGCGGATGCGTCTCCGGAAACGGCGTAGGCAACGGCTGCTCCGATAAGTGCTGGAATTATAAAAGCATGGGCTCCGGTCGCTTCTGCAACAAACACTACGGCCGCGAGTGGCGTTTTATAGCCAGCAGAGATGAACGAAGCCATGCCAACTGCGGCGTAAAGTCCGATCGCAGGGCTATGAACAACGGACTGAGCAAAAGCAGTCCCCAGGGCTTCTCCAGTGAGAAACAGGGGGACGAACATAGCGCTCACCCCGCCCGATGCGAGTGTGGAGATGGTGGCAGCCAGTTTGAATCCCCCGAATGTCAGGAGCTCAGATGTGCTGTGGTGCCCTCCGAGAATCTGCCCGACCGCTTCGTAGTTGGGTCCGAGGGGTAGCAGCAAGCCTGGATAAATATGCAGGAAGAGGAGGCCGCAGAGCCCAGTCAGCAGGCCGCCAATCGTCAGTTTTGCCCAGTGGGGTATGGACCATTTCACAAAAAAGCTGCGCGAACGCCGGAAGGTGACCACAAATGCCATTGCGATCAGCCCAACAAGCACACCCAGTAGTGCACTCCAGTACAGATCATGGCGCCCGAACGACGTGGCTCCCGCGAAGTTGAACAGAGGCGTCGCCCCCAGAAATGAACTGAGAGTCACGAAAGCGACCACCGAGGCAATCAGAGATGGCACCAAAGCTTCATGCGCGAGATCGTCGCGGTAAGGCATCTCCAGTGCAAAAACGATGCCCGTTAACGGTGCGCGAAAAACGGCGGACATGCCCGCCGCAGCACCGCAGATCAACATGATGCGACGGTCGCGATCGTCGAACTGGAATCGCCGCAACTTCGTCCAGAGCCAGGAGCCAATGGCTCCGCCTCCGTAAATGCTCGGACCCTCCAGCGCCGCGCTTCCTCCAAAGCCTACAGTCGTGATTGCAGCAATAAGCTTCGGAGCAAAAGAGCGCATATCAATATCGCCTTGATGCTCATGATAGGAACGAATGACTTCTTCCGTGGAATGTTCATCCGGGTCGGGAGTCAAAAACTGCATGATGAGCCCGGTGATCGCGAAACCCACTACCAACAGTGGAACAATGGCCCAATGGTGATGCAAGTAAAAGTGAAGGACAACCGGCCATAGCTTTCCCAGAACAATTTCAGTGATAGCCGTAATGGCCAGGCCTGTGCTCACTCCGATGACAGGCGCAACGATCAGCCACTTCTGCAAGTCGCGGGAGTAAACCGCAACCAAATCCTCATGCACAAGCGGCAAGTACTTACGAAGCAGCGGATGATGTAACAGCCAGTCCCTTTTTCTTGCTGACCGCGGTCGTTCAACGCCGGCTCGTGTATTAACACTCCTTGCACCGTTGGAAGGCGTTAAGTACGATTTCAGATACGCAAATATCGACCGATCCACCCTTATCTCCTGTCACAAGGAAGTGACTCCGAGAGTTGACGTACTCCGAGGAAACCTTTTACCAGTTTTAATTCCTTCTCGTGGATTCTGGATAAACGAGAAAGGATTGTTTCTCCTCGCCGAGTCAAAGAAACAACAACCACCCTGTGATCGACATGACTTTTCTTGCTCCGGACCAATCCATTCAGTTGCGCTCTCTCTACAAGACCTACAACGGAATGCACTCGCTCTTGAAGAAATTCGGCCAGTTCAGAAACCGTGGCCGACCCACGACTGCAATATCCTGCGATGCCCAGCATCAACTGGTGCTGTTGTGGTGTTACTCCCCATCGCCGCGCTTCCTCCTCACTAAAACGCAGAAATTTACGTAAGGCATAGCGGAATCGTGCCAGATCTCGAATGACTGAATCGACCTCCACCCGACCATTGCCCACCGGCTCCCATCGGACAAAGTCCGCGCTATCCACACAAACATTATATCGCAATACGATATAATATTTCACCTACCGCCACGTCGCTGGTAGAGAAGCCGGATTTCTATCGAAGAATGAATCGAGAACGGACATCTAAGCGGAGATTTTGCTTCGGGACACCTCAGCCGCTGCGTGCAAAGCCAACTCCCGCGCGGCCTGTAATTGCGCCACCGGATTGTCGGTCGGGTGAAACTCCATCGCGATCATTCCCTGGTAATTCAGTTCTGCGAGTTTTCGGAATATATTCTGATAATTGATTTCGCCCGTTCCGGGTTGGTGGCGGCCGGGAACATCGGCAATGTGAACCAGGGCTAAGTAGGGGAAGCTTTTTTCCAGCTTGGCGATAAGGTTTCCGTAAGCGATTTGCTCGTGGTAGAAATCGTAGAGTAGCCGCACCTGCGGGTGGTTTACAGTTTGAATGACGTCCAGCGCCTCGAGCAGCTGGGTCAGAAAGTATTGGGGGTTTTCCTCGGGGTCGATGGTCTCAAGCAGGAGTCGCACTGGTTGGCCATTGATGGTCTTGCCTTCAACCGTTTCAGCGGCCGCTTTCAGCGCGTCGACGCAACTCTGGTGCTGTCTGTCGCGCGACATTCCCGAAATTCGATTGCCCGATAACAGGATCATACTGGGACACTCAATGCGCTCCATGATCGGGAGTGCTCGACGCAGTTCGCCGAGCAACGCCTCGCGCTCATCCGGGTTAGCAACGCCGTGCTTCAACCCGGCGGTGCAGTCGAAAGTGATCCCCAGTTCCTTGCGCTTGGCGTTCGCGCGATTGAAGTCCGCGTCCGTCCAATGCTCATACTCACCGACAAGCTCAACATTGCGATATCCGGCTTCGGCGACTTTCTCCAGTCGTTGCTCGAAGGGCAGATCAGTAAAAACCGTCCACAGCATGATGGAGACCTGAAAACCAGCGCCGAGTGCGGGGTCTGCGCTGTCCGCTCGGGCTACGCTACCTCGCAGAAAGTCAGACTTCACACCAGGAGAGCAAGCGCCTGCGATGGTCCCTGCCAGTGCCTGCGTGAAAGATCGTCGATTCATGGTTGTCGAGTTGAGCGACTTGCCGCCTTTTCAGCCCGGCTGCCTGAGAGGATTCGACGGCGGGCGTTGCTTCGCTTTGAAATGCTAGCGAGGACCGTAGGTTAGTGTCTAGAGCGAAGAAGAAGAATGTCACCACACCTAATTTAATTTAATGTTTCTTCTTTTTTGCCGGTTTGAGCGGCGCCAGTTCGCGGTCAAAGAAATCAGCCGCCATCTGGCCTACCTTGTTATGCACGGCTTCGCGATCCACTCCTGCGTTATCGACAAACAGCTGCGGCAACTGCTTCTTGCCAGCTTCTGTGCCGACATCGAGAAACGTGTAGTGACCCACCCCGCCCGTAAGAATCGTAAGTTTTGCCGCTGTAATGTTTTGCGCGAAGAATTGTGCGTTGTCTGCAGGCGGGGCGATGGGATCGCTAGCACCCACGACGATTTCCACCGGGATCGTTATTTTCTGCAAGCTTTCCGGTGTGAACGCTCGAGCTACCGCCGGAGCGATGGCAAAGACGGCACGAATGCGCGGATCGCGATACGAATCGCCGGCGTGACGAATGGCATCCTGCACGTCGGGCTGCTGCTCAATGGCTTTGAATTTTTCCATCTGATCCGGCATCTCCGGCGGATTGCAGGCGTTCTTCACCTGATCACACCAGGCTAGAACCTGATGGAAATCTGTAGTCGCACCGGCCAGTTCTATCATCGTGTAGCCACCATAGGAGAATCCGGCGGCGCCGATCCGCCCGACGTCAATCCTTTCGCCGAAGCGTGGATCGTTCAACATGTCGGTAATGACCGTGCTGATGTCCTTCGCCCGCTCCCAGCCCTCGATGAATCCTTGGGTGGTGTAACCCGTCAGCGCATTGTTGCCGGGATGGTTGACCGCGGCTACGATGTAGCCCCTGGCAGCGAGATAAGTACCGAGCCATGCCATCTGCATCGCGCTACCGCCAGTTCCGTGTGAAAGCACGACCAGTGGATATGCCGCAAAGCTGGGTGCGAACGTCGCGTCTTGTGCGGAGCGGCCTGCAAAAAAAATCGGTGCGTCTGGCGGACCAACATATTGATCTTTTTCTTCACTGCTCGATTCGGCGGGATACCAGACGATCCCGCCCAGCGTGTGCTCGCGCGATTCGCGCCAATTGTAGTCGGCCGGAGCAGGGAAGTCGCGATAGCTGAAGCCCACCGGATGAAAAATGGGCGCTTCTTGCTTTTTTTCCTTGGCCGCCGCGAAAGAGAAAGCCGCGCCAACCATAAGCGCGGCGGTAAAAACTTGACGTGGGTTCACCATCCAGAAGATTTTAGATCATGTTTTCAGTCGCCTGAAGGCAACAGCATCTCTTCGGACCCCGGATCGATGTTGATGCTCGTGTGCGGGCACTCGCCCAGGATCGGCTGGCATGCCGCATCCGGCCCCTGTTTTGGTTTTGGCTGCGGCGTGTACTCGGAGAACTGGTGAGCTTCCGTCGATTCGGCAAGAGCGGTCGTCGATGCCAGGCCTCCGCTGATGACCTGTTGCACTTGATCGAAATACCCCGTGCCCACGAAGCGCTGGTGCTTCGCCGCCTGATATCCGTACTGGCTCTCGCGGCTGAATTCTTTTTCCTGCAGGCGCGAATACGCCGTCATGCCGGAAAGCTTGTATCCGCGCGCCAGTTCGAACATGCTGAGATTTAGTGCGTGAAAACCGGCCAGTGTGACGAACTGAAATTTGTATCCCATACGCGCCAGTTCCGGCTGGAAGCGTGCGATAGTTGGCTCGTCGATATTCTTGCGCCAGTTGAAGCTGGGCGAACAGTTATAGGCAAGCATCTTGTTCGGATACTTGGCGCGAATCGCCTCGGCAAATTGCCGCGCTTCACCCAGATCGGGATGCGAAGTCTCGCACCAGATCAGATCGGAGTACGGAGCGTAGGCAAGCCCGCGCGCAATGGCCGATTCGATTCCACCTCGAATGCGGAAGAAGCCCTCCGGAGTGCGTTCGCCGGTGCAGAAAGCGCGATCTCGCGGGTCGATGTCGCTGGTCAGAAGCTGCGCGCTGTCTGCGTCAGTGCGCGCCATGATGAGTGTGGGCACGCACATTACATCGGCCGCCAGACGTGCCGCAACCAACTTCTGAATCGCCTCGCTCGTGGGAACGAGTACCTTGCCGCCGAGATGCCCGCACTTCTTCGCGGAGGAAAGCTGATCTTCAAAATGAACGCAGCCGGCCCCGGCTTCAAGCATCGCTTTCATCAGTTCGAAGGCGTTCAGAGTTCCACCGAATCCGGCTTCGGCGTCGGCGATAAGCGGCGCAAACCAGGTCTCGCCGGGCGCAACTTTCCCTTCCGCGTGATGAATCTGGTCCGCCCGTTGCAGCGCGTTGTTGATACGCCGGCAAAGGTTGGGAACGCTGTCGGCGGGATACAGGCTCTGATCGGGATACATCGTGCCTGCGTTATTCGCATCGGCCGCGGCTTGCCATCCGCTGACGTAGATCGCTTTTAACCCCGCTTGCACCTGCTGCACTGCCTGATTGCCGCTCATTGCGCCCAGGGCGTTGACGTAGGGTTCCGTCGTCAAAAGCTCCCAAAGCCGCTCCGCTCCCATACGGGCTAACGTGTGTTCGATGTGGATCGAACCACGCAGACGCAGCACATCCTCGGCGGTGTATGGCCGCTCGATGCCCTTCCAGCGCGGGTTATTCGCCCATTCATATTCGAGGCAATCCTGCGCCAGCATGTATTGTGCGGCGCGTTCTTTGTCGCTCATCGGGTGCTCGACCGACCGTTGATTCAAGTTATCCTGCTTTCCATTTCCGTTGACGTGCATGTGCGCTTCTCCTGGAAGATTTCGTTTTTGAGGGAGTGATTACTACGATGGATTGAATTCGCCGGTGACGATCATGGCTTCGCTGATTGCACGAGCCCGGCGAAAGCGATCGGCTTCTTCAGGTGAATTCTTGGCCGGGGCTTCTCCCAGCAGGCGCTCTAGTTCCTCATCAAAAAGACGCGAGATAAATTCTGGAGTGTGTTTCACCGGCTGCCCATTCTCATCCTCGATGCGAGTCAGACTGCTGTGCCGCATGCGTTGCGCGATCATCAGTCGATAAATGCGATCGGTTGCCAGATCCTCCATATAGCCGTCGAGCAGGCTGGCGCCTCTGCCGCTCAGCACGCCATGTCGATAGCGAATTACCGTCCGCACCGCCGCCCGCGTGCCGTTGACGGTTCGTGCCCCCACGCCGGTGGGTAGCGGACGCAGATCGGGATAACGGCCGTTATTCTTCGGCCGCTTTTGCAGTTGATTCGGATAAGGAAACTGCGCGACCGCAATTGCGTTCTGATCGGGATGGCCGGTCCACGCGCCATCCATGAGGCAGTCGGCTTCGTTCTTCTTATCTTTTTCGAGCACGGCCAGAGCGCGGGCATTGAGTTCTGAATCTTCGCGGCTGGGATACAGAGCGGTCATGCCGCCAATCGCAAGAATGCCGCGACGATGGCAGATTTCCGGCATCAGTTCGCGAAGGTTCTGAAAGAACGCGACGTTATGCGGAATCGTGTTGCGATCCGGCAGTACCCATTCGGGATCGTCGAGATTGAAATGGATCAGGCTCGCCATGTAATCCCATCGACCAAGATCCAGGCCGACAATGTGATCGCGTAGATGGTAGGCAAACTCCTCCATCTGGAATGCGAGGGGATGCGACTCGACCAGCGCCATGCACTTGATATAGTCGTGCGGCAATCCACGCCCGCGCGCCAGCGTCTGAAACAGATCTCTCCACCATAGCGCCTCGTCGGCCGCTTCGGATTTCGGAATGTAAATGCACAAGGGGTGCTTCAATTCAGCCGGTTCAATGCCGTAGAAAATTCGCGCCACGTCGAACAGCGACGCCGACGTCAGTTCGCCGGCAATCACCCCAGCCTGGTTGAGATGCAGTCCGCGTGGCCGGGTGAAAATTACCGTGCTGCTCGGGTGAATCGTCACCGTGCGCTGACGCTTGCGGTCAAAATAGCTGAGCCGCCCGCGCAAACACTCCAGTATGTTGGCCACTCCGGTAGCGTGATGCGTCCACTCATTGACGCAGGAATCTTCCAGATCGAGCATCACGCCGGGCGCGCCCGAGTTCAGCATTTTTACGCAGAGTTCGGCGTCATCCGCCGGGCCGGTCATCTGATTCCGCTGATCCTGGCACCACTCCGGCAGGGTGATTTTCCATCCGTTCCGTACGGCGTCAGAAGGGAAGCGATGCTGCGGTTTCTGGCCTTCCAGCGAAGCCTCGAGCGCTTCACACTGGCGCATGGCCAATTCCTGCTGGCGCGGCGTGAACTCGCGGTGCAGGGGCAGGTAAAAATCCATGAACCCCGAAGGCAGGTCGCGAGAAGGATCAAACTCGGCTGGCGCGCTATTGATCGGGTTGAGCAATGTGGAGCTTTCGGCGTTGGCGATTGCGGTTGGACTCATCACGACTATTTCCTTGTTGTTTTCCTGGTATTTTAGTGTGTTCAACATGTTGAACACGCATTCATAATACGAGCGCGATGGTAGGATGCCGGGCGGAGCCGGTCAAGCGCTGTGTTCAATATACCGAACATACATTCATTTTGTTGGCGGCCTCAGGTTTTTGCTACCATAACGTTTTGGTATGTCAGCAAAGCACGAATCCCCGTCGGTGGCTGTAGAGCGCGCTCTCGCCATGCTGGAGGCGGTAGCCCAGGAGCCAGAAGGCTTGTCCAATGCGGAAATCAGCCGCAAACTGCAGATTCCAAAGAGTTCTGCCAGCTATATCCTGCGCACCCTGGAGAAGCAGGCGTATCTCAACCGCGACCCCGGCACCGGCCGCTACCGCGTGGGATTGAAGATTCTCAGCCTCAGTCGCGGAGCTCTCACGGGAATCGATGTGCGCGAGGTCGCGCTGCCCATCATGCGCCACCTGATGCAGAAGACCAGCCTGACCTGTCATCTCGCGATCCTCGATGGACCCGAAGCGGTCTACATCGAAAAAGTCGAACCGGAAGGTTTCATCCGCATGGACACCTGGGTGGGACGGCGCATGCGGGTTCACGCCACCAGCGTAGGCAAGGCTCTGGTGGCCCACATCCCGCAGGCGCGGTTGGAGAAAATGCTCTCCGAGCGCGGCATGGAGAAGCGCACACCCAAGACCATCACCAGTGTTCCGCGATTGCTGAAGGAATTGGACAAGGTCCGCACGCAAGGTTATGCCGTCGACGACGAAGAGAACAATATGGGAGCTCGTTGCGTGGGCGCTCCCGTATTCGACCAAAACGGGGCGATCGAGGCTGCCTTGGGTTTGAGCGGGACGATCAGCCAGGTCAATGGGCATACCATGCCGCGTATCCTCGAAGCTTTGAAGGACGCGGCCCGGCATATCTCCATGCAGTTGGGCTATCGCCCGCCGCACCGTCGCGCCACAACCGCGTAGACGCAACAGGTTTATGAAATCCGCTTCTCCAGAAATGATTCGTCACTACAGCGACGTGGATGAATCCTCGCGTCTGAACACTGGCGTATTTCAGATTGAACGTGCGCGCACAGAAGAATTGATTCTGCGGCATCTTCCCCCAGCGCCAGCGACCATTCTCGATATTGGTGGAGGAGCGGGCGCGTACGCGTCGTGGCTTGCACGCCGCGGATATCGGGTTCACCTGCTTGACCCGGTTCCCAGGCATGTCGAGCAGGCAAGCGCGGCCTCGGCGAGTCAGCCGGAATATCCTCTAGCCTCGGCAGAGATAGGAGACGCTCGGCGCTTGTCATTTTCCGACGCGTCTGCAGATGCGGTTTTGCTGCTCGGTCCTCTCTATCACCTGCTTGAGAAGGACGATCGTCTCACTGCGTTGCGAGAAGCACATCGCGTCGTGAGTCCTGGAGGATTGGTCTGGGGAGCGGCCATCAGTCGTTTCGCATCTTTCTTCGATTCATTGTCGAATGGATTTTTCACCGATTCGGCGTTCGCCCCGATTCTGGCGCGCGATTTATCAGAAGGTCAGCATCGCAATCCCACAGACAATCCGATTTACTTTACCGACGCGTACTTTCACCGTCCGGGCGAGCTCTGCCGCGAATTTCTTGCCACGGGATTCGAAGTCGTGGAATTGGCCGCGATCGAAGGACCCGGCTGGCTGGCTCGCGATTTTGATCGCCTCTGGAAAGATCCGGCCCAATGCGAACGCCTCCTCGAGTGCGTGAGAAAAGTCGAGCGCGAACCCTCCATTCTCGGTGCGAGCGCGCACATCATGTGCATCGCAAGACGAGCCAGGTAGCTCGTTC
Organism: Candidatus Sulfotelmatobacter sp.; assembly: GCA_030038125.1. GTDB lineage: Bacteria > Acidobacteriota > Terriglobia > Terriglobales > Acidobacteriaceae > Sulfotelmatobacter. Next base: position 2,785 of record JASHPL010000288.1, on the reverse strand, counting down.
ACGCCCTATCGCGCATCATCCTTTCGGATTTAACGGGCTCGCGTGTTTCGGCTGGTAAACTCCGATTCGTCCACCGCCGGGTAAAGTGAACGTGGCTAGCTTTCCCCACCGCTCTTCTTTAACCTTCGAGACTTCGACGTTCTTGTCTTTCAATTCCCGAAGAGTCGCCTCGATATCGTCACACATGAAATAAAGTTCGTGCTGATCATTTTTCGTCCCGTCGTGAAAAGCCACTTCGAGGGGCGGCATAGCGAAGATCAACCAGCCATGTCCCGCATCCACGGAAGGAAAATGCAGCACATCACGAAAAAATGTCCGATCCGCTTCCGCTTTCTTGCTGTAGATCACCACGTGTGCGGCGCTGATCATTAGACGCTTCCTCCCCACTAGCGAACCTTGTCAATGAGATTTTCGCGGTCTGATAAGCCAGGTCCCGGAAACATGCCTCGGGTTGTCTTTCGCTTACTGCTCTTCCCAATCGACCGAGTAGACGTCCTGCGTGCCGGTATCGCGCAGTAACAAGGGTGAGTCGTCTGGTGCGAGGGCGAGGGCCGCACCGTAACGGCCCGTGGTGGTGAGATTCGTCAGGTCCGCCACCGGCTCCATCTTGTGATCGCTCACGCGAATCCGGACCACCGCATTCTTGTTCTTAAAATCCAGAACGTAAACGTACTGGCTGTCATGAGACCACGCCAGCCAACCCAGTGAACCGCTGGCCAGGTCGATCCACTTTTGTGTTTTGAAATCGAATAGCAGAATGGTTTTCGAGTCGCCGGAAAATGCGGCGACGTAGCGACTATCCGGAGACCAGCGCGGCGAATACAACCCCTGCGAACTCGGCAAGTCGGAAACCTTCTTGCTCGCCAGATCGAGAATATGAACCGCAGACGTCGGGTCGTTGGATTCGCCAGCGAAGATGATTTTCGTCCCGTCCGGCGACCAATTCGGATCAAGTTGCTGCGAGTGATCGTCGGGAAGCAACAACGCCGGAGTCCCTCCATCAGGCGAAATCTCGTACATTCTCGCCGGCTTGTCGGCGCTCAAGGCGAACTCGAAAAAGACGATCTCCTTGCCATCCGGGGACCAGCGGGGCAGCACGGGATACATCGGCGGATAAGTGAGCTGCAGCCGCTCGCTGCCATCGATTTTGCTGCGCCACAGAGTCCCGTCGCGATAGGAAACATAGGCGACCCACTGGCCGTCTTTCGAAAACGCAACAAACTCGGCCGAGATGCCCCCGAGAAACCGCACGAATTGCTTCGATTTGGCATCGTATCGCGTCAGCTCGCCACGATACGTTTGGCCTACGACGAAGAGTTTCTTGCCGTCCTTGCTCGGTAGCGGAGAAGAGAGAGACAGCGGGCTGGAGGTCAACGGAATCGGCATCGGAGCGGATTCAAACCAGCCAGCCGATTTCGCCAGCGCCCAAATCTGATTGTTCGATTGAAAGAGAAAATATTTTCCGTCCACCGTCCATTTGCCGCAGCATTCGTTCGGCGGGTTATGCCAGCCCGCCAGCAATCGATGGAGCCCGCTGCCATCGGCCGCCACTTCCCATTCCATCTGCTGGTCGGTCGTTCCGGTAGTCTCCGAAGAATCAAAGCGTAGATGGCGGCCGTCCGGCGACCAGGTGACATTCAGAATGTCTCCTTTGACGCTCAGCAATTTGTGGGGCTCGGTCCCGTACGCTTTGGCAACCGACAAATCACCCAGGTTGGTGAAGGCCAGCATTTTGCCATCGGGAGACCAGGCCGCAGTTTCCGCGATCAAGTTGCCGAGTTTGCGCGGCGACCGGCCTAGAACCGGGAAGCTCCACAGCGGGCCTTTCGGTGGCGCACCTTGACCGTTTACGGCAAGAATCTCGGAACCATCGGGCGAAAGATCCACGGGAGAGATGTTGACCGATGGCATGATCGAAAGCTTCAACGGCTCGCCCCCCGTCACTGACATTTCCGCGACGTCACGCGAGGTGAAGCTGCCTGTCCTGACTTCGCCGAGGCTGAGATAGAGCCGCGCGCCGTCGGTCCCGATGAGCGATTTCGGCTGGCCGTCGTGCGTGAGCTGAGCGTAATTGGCGACATGAGGGATCGCAGGCGGCCGCGTCACAAAATATGCGATCGCCGCGACCACAATGACGCACAATCCCACCGCGGCATATAGGACCGGCGATCGGCGTGGCTTGACCGGTGCGATCGGGTGGATCCCGCTGGGTGTTGCAATTCCAGGTTCCGATAAAGCTTCCAGCGCAAACGCCAAATCCGAGGCCGACTGGAAACGCTGCTCAGGATTTTTTTCCAGACATCGTCGAATGACCCGTTCCACACCGGCCGGAATCTCTGGGGAAATCTGCGAGACCGAAGACGGCTCGTCGTTGAGAATGGCGCTGATGGTGTCGGCCGAGGTCGGCCGGCTGAAGGTCGGCTTGCCCATTACCATCTCATAGAGAATTGCGCCGAAAGCGAAGATGTCGGTGCGGTGGTCCGTAGCCAATCCGCGAACCTGCTCCGGCGACATGTAGCCGACCGTTCCGATGGCCATCCCCGGCAAGGTCACGGTGGGCGCGACGGTGGCAACGGACTCTTTTGGCTGCATGATCTTGGCCAGGCCAAAATCAAGAATTTTGATTCGCCCATCCTTGGTGACAAAAATGTTGTCGGGCTTGAGATCGCGGTGAATGATATTTTTTTCATGCGCCGCAGCCAGTCCATGCGCGATCTGAATGGCGAAGTCGATGGCTTTCCGCAGAGGCAGCGGCGCGCGGCGAATTGTCTCAGTCAGTGTTTTG
>JASHPL010000287.1 GCA_030038125.1 Candidatus Sulfotelmatobacter sp. | reverse complement strand
CCATGGTCCAGTTGTTCTTTTTCGCTTCAGCTAGGGCGACGGCGGCGATTTTCTTCGCGTTCTCAACACTGATCGGAGGACCATACGGTTTTTGCATCTGCGCGAAGGCAACTGCGCTGAACAGAACCAATAATGCCGATGAGAGAACTCCGGCGCAGCGACCAAGCATAATTCACCTCGACAATAGTTTTAAACTTCTTGTTTCACTGCTTCTCGAAGGATCGTATTAGACAATAGCGACGCTCAATGGCTTACAAAGCGATGCGACTTTGACTGGGGCTGAGGGCATTTCAGTAAATGCATCGATTCTCATCCGCAACACCGAGTCGTCCGTCAAGGCAAAAAGGCTCTTGGCGTTCTTCGTGACGTACAGTGCTCCCGGCTGGACGTTTTCGACATGTGATGAGGAATGCACGAGGACGTTTCCTGCAATCCTCCATGCATATATCCCTCGACCATGCGAACTGTACAGCGCCTTACCCGAGGGATGTATAGCCAGGGAAGCGATTCCATCGCCAACCGGCGCGGCAACCGTCTGCTCGTGGTCAACAATGCTGCCTACGCTCGGGTCATATTTGAAACTCGAAATCGACGCATTCAGGGCCTGCGCCACAAAAAATCGCTTCTCCTTGGGGTGCAGAACGATGCTCATTGGCCCGCTTCCGGAAATGACTTTGTGGCGGCAAATGGCTGCGATCTCGTGATTGCGAAGGGTAAACACATTCAGCCTGTCGCTACCTTGATCGACGCCTAGCACCCGACCAACGGAGTCGAACACTAGTGCTGAAGGATGCGCAGACACCTGTAAGCGGTGTGGCCCCGAGCCAGTCTCCTTCAGAATTCCGGTAACCCTGCCCAGCGATCCGTCTTCGCGAATCGGTAGCACATTGTAGGCACCGCCTCCGTGCACCGCCACCACAATGGCGCTTCCGTCAGGGGAAACCGCGAGGCCCCGGGGCGAAATCGCAGACAGCGATAGTGGCACGCGGTTCCTGAATGTGAGCTTGCCGCTCCAAGCGTCAATTCCGTACGACTCCGCGGTCCCGCGCGGCAAACCGGCAAACTCAGAAATGCCGTTGACTACGTACAGATTCCAATTGCTGATCGCCATCGCTACGGGATACGCGCTGGTCATCATCTGCAGTTTGATAAAGGTCTCATCTCCGGCGATCGAGTACACATGAATCCCGTCGTGGGCGCCAAGGTATGCAAACCTCGTCGGCCAATGCAAAGCACTGAGGAATGTTTGGCCACATAAGGGCACGCGCAAGCTTGGCAACAAGGTCGCGCCCGCGAAAGTCTGCAGGAAACGTCGGCGATGGCAATCGGTTACCCGCTTCATGTTCTTATTTTCGCCAAGCTTCAAGCGACGCTACGGTCTAATCGACATCGCATGATGAAACACGTTGTTGGGGTCGTACTTCCGCTTCACTTGCTGGAGAAAGTCGTAATTGGGCCCATAGTACAGTTCGGGCCAATAGGAGTACTCGGTCATGTCGCGGTCACACCAATTGATATAGCACCCCTCATAATTTGCACCAGGGTATGGCGTTCCCTGATGAGCCGCATCCACGTCACTACCGGAATACACTTCTTTATAAAACTCATGCATCCAGGAGGTATGTCCTTCGTCCTCTGCCGGATCAGACCAATAGGTCTGATATTGAAGTTTCATGATGCTCGAGCGCTGGAATGCCACCGTTTCTTCGAGCATCTCTTTACGGTTCATGGCGCCACCATAAGAATCTACTTCGAGGAGGGTGCGGGAAAAATCAACGCCCGGCCGGGTTTGCGTGAGGTACTTAAAAAGCGTGCGGATCTCGTACTCGGTAAATTTTTTCTTCATACAAGTGGACTTGTACTTCCCGCGCGTCAAACCTCGGCGTGCGCCTCCCGCAGCACCGGTTTCCGCCCACGGAATCCGCGTCATCATGTGTGGGCCAAAACTCTGTGACGAAGAATTGCCGGCTCCAACAGGAACGGTCGCCGAGGGTTTAAGACCCTCAAACAGTGCAAGGAACTCATCCAGGACTTTCGTTTCTTTGCACGTGCCATCTGGATTGCAAAATTGTGCCGAGACTCGCATATAGCCGCTGGCTTTATGATTAGCCTCGATCACGCCGAACAATCCCCATGTGTCGGGATCCTGGCCGCGAGTAGCGAAGTAGCCTCCGAAAGCATCAAAGATCCTCGCGAATTTTTCCTCGCTCATCTCTGCCCAGGGAAAGATCATGTTGGAGACCATCACTTCCTGCGGCGCAGGTGGCAGCTTTTCGAAAGTGTAGGCGACAATCAGGCCAAAATTCCCACCGCCCGCGCCGCGGCAAGCGCGGAATAGATCGCCATCTTGCTTGGCGCTGCAACTGCGCATCGTAACCTTCCCTGCCGCATCCACCGTCAAGATGTCCACACCGCTCAGCCAATCCGCGGTTGTTCCATATAGTCGCGAAACGAAGCCGTATCCACCCCCTGTAACGTGCCCGCCTATACCGACAGAGTCACAGGTGCCACCAGGCAGCGTGACGTTGTAAAGCTTGTACAGCTCCTGATAGGTCCTGCCCAATGTGGCTCCCGCCTCAATGCGGTAGGAAGCGTTATTGGAAAGTGCGCTGACCTGACTCTGCATCGACATGTCAATGAGCGTGCCCTTGGGATTATTGGCGTAGAAATCTTCGTAGCAGTGTCCACCAGAACGGATCGTCGGTCGTTGACCCGCGCTCACTACACGCTGCAACACCTCCGCGGTATCCTGGGCGCTCAGGCAAAGAGCTATCGTGCTCACTTCCTCGGACCGATCTTCTGGCCAGCGCCCGTTTCTGGCCCGCTTGAGGTCAGCAAAACGAACATCGTCGGGCGTTATCAAAATCGCCATTTTTTGTAAAGCCCTCAGCCCGAACCGCCAACACGAAACCGACAGCATTCGTGCCGGCGCACACTAGGTCAATGCCGGAGAAATTCCCCTGGTCGGCAACGAGCCATATCTCGTCAGGATCGCTGAGCGTTGAGCTGCATAGTTGAAAGCAACGTTTTTAATATCGGCCCCGATGACTTCAATGCGGTTCAGATCGCGGGTGCCAACGCCCGCCTCTTCGGCGAGGCGCAACATATTATCGGAAGTCTCAAACGGGTGAGTTCCGCGGTCCATCATGGGATCGAGGCCCATCAACCTCATGCAAACAGCGTCGGTGGCGACTGGATTCGTCCCGGCAACCAACATTCCAGGTTGCACAGGAGCTATCCCCGGGGCCCACGGCCCTTCCCCTCCAGAAAGTGATTTCACTCCGTCGACAATTTGCAGATCGACGGGGCGAGCCGCGATCAAATCAACCACCGCACGCGGCACCCGATAACCGCCCTCCCTGGGGGTGGTTGTGTCTAATTCTGCAGGCGCAATCTTCGAAGGTTGACGCTTGCCCGAGTGCAGCAGTTGACCGCGCCCTCCCTTTGGGTTCTCATCAGGATCTTCGATCCCTGCACTGGCGCCGTAAATCGAGCATGGGGTGATCCCAAAGCAGTTTTTCATTGAGAGCGTAATGCCGGTCGTCTCATGTTCTTTCATCTTGGTCATACTTACGAATACATCGCAATCGCTGTAAGAGTGATTCAATTCGTACGCGGGAAACAGATAACCGCCGAAAGGCACAACCAGACGCGAGTACTTCTTCCCCTTTCCCAGGAAGTTTGTGTTCTCAAACTCCACATTCGGCGCGGCGCTTTCGATCTGCCGTGGATCGAAATCAGCCTGCAAGAGGGTCTCTTCCAGTGGATAGGCTGACGACCATGGACTTTCGAGGATACGGATGCGCTTTGCCCCGGCCTTCCCCATTAAATGCACGGCAGCTGTGATTACTTGCGGGTTCGTGTAGTGTGTGTCGCCCAGTGGCAGGTAGCCGACGCGATAGGTGGGAGCGCCAGTGAGATTGATTTTGATGGCCACCGTTTTGCCGTTAACAATTCGCTGCAGTCCGCCCACCTGATCGAACATTCTGCCTAGCACTGAGAGTAGTTCCGCTGGGTTGTAGGTCTTGCACTTGCCGATCGCAACCGGAGCGGTTGGTGCGGGAGAAGCCAGCAGCGATGGCGCCTTCCCGTAAACCCCAACGGCGATCGCTGCGTATCCGATTTTTTTTAACGCTTCTCTGCGGCTCTGATTCATCCCCGTCATGTTCCCTCCCGCTGATGTGTCTTGTTATTACTTCCCTGCTTCAAACGCCGAGTTCCACGGCTGCGTAGTGGGATAGAGATGGCAAGTGCAACTCGACTGAGTCCCCATCGATTAGCATCCCGACGCCGTGACCCTCCGGCTGCACTAAGGTCAGCGGCTGCTTGTCCCAAGTCAGCAGTTGAGCGGTCTTATACCGGCCGGCTACTCTGAGCGTCGCATTTTCTGGCCCACCTACAGCACTTTTGCCGTTCATCTCCCGTGCGTAAAAGACCATCTGCACGATTGCGCCCTTGCCATCAGGCGATTCACTCATGTAAGCGTTGACCGAACCTGCGTCCCAGAAACGCAATAAGTCGAATCGGTGGCTCACCAAGGCGACAGTGTCATTCGCCATCAAGTAGGGATCCGCAGCATCGTCCGACTTCGCGATTGCAATCCTTCCCTTCCCGAGCACGAGGCCTGCATAACGGGGATGTTCCCAGTTCGCGGGAGTACCCGGAATGCCATCCCATGCAGATCTCAAAATCAGCAAGCCCCCGTCCTGCACAAAATCCAGAAGTTCCTTTCTTACGCCGGCGGCCGGCGGATTGGAGTCGGGGCAAAGCACTGCTCGGAGACCGCTGAGCGAGCTCGGAGAAAAACTATCTTTGGGAATGATTCGATACTGCTCTGTAGTTCGAGTCAGCAGATTCAGAACTTCGCCACTCGATGCCTCATTGTCGCTGGAAAAATTAGATAGGACGCCGACCACAGCAGATCCGACGTATGCCGACCAGTGATTGTGCATAGCAAAGAACTCGACACTCTCGACCAAACCTTTCCATGTTTCCACAGCGTCGCCGTCGCCACCTTCTATCCTGGCCGCCAGTTGACCGTCCAGCGAGATGATCCAACGCCCCCCGCATGCGGCAACGTCCGCCACGCACAGCTGATACGACTGTGGAAGCGGGTCCTTCGGAGTGGCGTCGACCCAGATGGTTGATTTTGGATTGAGAGCAGCCGCCAAGCGGACTCTCCAGCCGTTAGAATCAACCCATGGCAAACCAGTCGGACCGGAGGAGGCCGTATCCCGATCGCCTGATCGAGACAATTTTGCGCCCGGCCACTCCCCTTTTACGACAGTGATGCCGGGAAGCTCAGACGTCCCGTGAATCACGCGGATGCCATTTTTTTGTGCCTGTTCAACAACAGAACGGAGGGAATCCGAATCCTCAATCAGCAGGCAATTGATCTGGGTGTTCGACAGTCGTTGCAGGTCCGAGGAGTTCCGCCACTGAGGGGGCCAGCGCATTGGAATCAGTTCCGAGGACATGAAACGGTTGATAACTCAAGTGGAGTGCCTGCGGCGCCGCTCCAAAGATTCTTAGCTACCGTGGACCTTCCACCGAGAGTCTTGTCATATTATATGATTTGCGGCAATCGATCCAGCCTCTCCGCAAAAGATTCAAGATGAAGATCGGTCACAAGGATGATCACTCCAGCCTGTGCCAGATTCACGCTCGAGATGGAGGTTCTGGAGAGAGCCCGATGCGCTCGGTGGGCAGTGTTTATTGCATGGGAACGAGCTTCAATATTGTGGCCTATGGCACTCGGCGCGAACGGTTAGAATCGGCAATCGCCGATGCGCTGAGAGAGGCGAACCGCCTCGACGGAGTGCTTTCGAATTATCGTCCCGAAAGCGAGCTGAGCCAGGTAAACCGCCTTGCTGCGCGAGGCTGCATGACGTTATCGCGGGAACTTTTCCAATTTCTTTCGGCCTGCTGTGCCTATAGCCGGTCGAGCGAGGGCACGTTCGATATCACCGTGGGACCTTTGATTAAGGCCTGGGGGTTCTACAAGGGAACGGGCACGCTGCCGCCGGCCAAGGAGATCGTGCAAGCCCTCGCAAAGGTCGGATATACGAACATGATTTTGGACCAGCAGAACATGACTGTCCGTTTCGCCAAAGAGGGCGTGGAGTTGGACCCTGGGGGCATCGGGAAAGGCTTCGCTGTAGACAAAATGGCCGAGGTTCTCAAACAGAATGAGGTTTATTCCGCGCTGATAATTGCCGGCGGTAGCACGATCTATGCCCTTGGTACACCTCCCAATGAGCCCGGATGGAAGGTCACCATTAAAGACCCGCGCCAGCCATCGAAAGTAGCCGAAACCCTCAGGCTTAAGGACGAAGCGGTCTCGACTTCCGGCAATCTCGAGAAGTTCTTTTGGGCGGACGGCAAAATCTGGGGGCATATCATCGATCCAAGAACCGGCTATCCGGCGACCGGTACTTTATCCGTTTCAGTGATCGCGCCCCGCGGCGTCGACTCAGAGGCTTGGACTAAGCCGTACTACATTCTCGGTCGTGTTTGGAGCGAAAAGAACAAGCAAGATAACTTCCGCGTTCTTTACTGTGAGGACCAGGCTTCCACGTGCGCCTGGCTTTAGTCGGGACCGCCAGCGCCGTGATCCTGATATAAGTTCCTTCGTGAGGCCTATTGAATTGCCACCCAAGGTCCGCTTGACATCTGAGTTGCTTTAATCAATGTACAGCCTGACTATTCGGCGATGGATTTCCATTCTTTGACGATATGGTCGGCAGTGCGCCACGCGAGAGCTTGAACTGTCAGCGTTGGATTTCTTGCGCCGCTCGTGCCCATAGTCGAAGCGCCGAGAAGGCCAAGATTTGGAGCCTCATGGGAGAAGCCCCATCGGTTAACAACATTCGTCTCAGGATTGTCGCCCATCCTGGTGCCTCCGTAGGCATGAGTGCTTAGTCCTATCGGAAGCAACGGCAACTTGTCGATCGCAATAGCGCCAGCTTCGTGCAACCACTGTTCAGCCTTCTCCTGCATGAACAGTGTGGCACGTCTCTCGCTCTCCTTCAGGCCGACGGTAAGGCGACAGACTGGATAACCGAGGGGATCCGTGACTTCAGGATCCAGGTCCAAGAAATGATCTTCGAAGGGGAAGGTGGATATCTGCGCCCAAACTGGTGCCCACCGTCCTGCATTTTCCTTCACGAAGGCTTTCCAAGCGGATCCCCAACGCGGAGCCTTTCCGAAAGGCGACATGCTGGCTGCTTCGATGGGTTTCGCTTCCATGGGGACGAGCAGATTGCCGCCTCCGATAAAATCAAATCCGCGATGATCAAAATTGTCATCGGCCCAGTCGTCCAGCGCCGTCCCTTGGGCTGGCGTTCCGTACCAGCGATTCAAGTCAAACGGAAACAGCCCCATCACGCCGTTTCGGGTGTGGGACATATAATGCAAGCCCACTTGACCGTGGTTATTGGAGAGTCCTCGAGGATAGGCCTTCGATTTTGAGAGCAAGAGCAAGCGCGTGTTTTCGTAAGTGTAACCAGCGACCAGAACGACCGAGGCGGGTTGAAAGTGTTCTTTGTTGTCCGAGAGGTATCGTGCGCCAGTCACTCTGCCGTGAGCGTCGGACTCGATCGCGATGACATGGGCGTAGGGAACGACTTTCAAATTCCCCGTCGCCATTGCTTGAGGGATCGTTGTTACCGCGGTCGAGTTTTTCGCGTTGATAGGGCAGCCGCCGCTTCCGCAGAAGCCGTGGTAAAAGCACGCCGTCCGCTTGTCATAGGGCTGGGAGTTAATGGCTGCGGGGGGAGGATACGGGTGCCAACCTAAGCGCCGGGCAGCTTCGGCCATGTGATCAGCAAATCCAGCCCCACGCAGAGGCGGCATGGGATATTCCCTTTGCCGGGGGCTCTCAAAAATGTTGCCGGCCTTATCGACGCTTCCTTGAACGTTGCCCGCCTTCCCTGAAACCCCAATCGCAAATTCCACCTGGTCGTAGTACGGTTCGAGTTCCTGATAAGAAAGTGGCCAGTCCTCCACAGTACAACCCTCTGGAATGGCCGAAGCTCCATAGCGACGAATGGTTTCGCTTCGAACCTTGAAATCCCATGCCGTCAGGCGCCAACTTTGTCCCCAGTAGTGGAGCGATGTGCCACCGACCCCATTCATCATAGGATGGTAAGCCGGGCGCGGCAGCGAAGGACCGTTGCGGCCATTGCGCGCCGTGGGTATTTCGTGGTTTGCTTTCTGAACGGCATGCGGCCAGTGTCGGACATTGTTTCGTATCTCGTCCGGGTGATGGTCCGCCGCCTGAAACCAGCCGCCGGCTTCAAGTCCGACGATCTTCAAACCCGCACTCGCCAGTGGAAGTACTGCGAGACCTCCGGCCGCACCGAGGCCAATCACTACTACATCAGTCTTAGGTAAGTTAACGGGAGCCATGCAGGAGTTGCTCTGCGGACACTCTGGAGCGGGGAATGGTTGCATTCATCTGCTCGAGGTCCGGACTCACATACATCTTCAAGCCTGGATACCCGATCAGGTCCCAGCCCGCGAAGTTCGCGTTGCCACCATAGGACGGATCGCCAAACATTCCTTCCAGAGTATGTCGACGAACCAGCTCGAAAAAAGCCGCGCTGTCTAAGTACTCTCCGACTCGGGTGTTCCGCTCGAAGTCCATTAAAATTTGGTCTTGATCAGTCACGTCCAGTGCCGGAAACCGCTTTCCCCGTCTTGTAACCGCACAGGAATCGAGCGCGGCCAGTCCTGCGCTGTACGCTGGTTTTTGAGATTGGTACGCATCCCTTAGAGCAGATTCGATATAAAGTGCGCATCCCGCTTCCCGCGCGCCTGCTCCATTTGCGTCTGCGGGAATGATTCGTGAAACCATCGCCTCGAGACAGTGTCGCTCCGTCGCATTCAGAACTTCGGCGGTGACCGTGGCGGCGAATCGCAGAGCGGATGCCGGGACAAAAGCGCAAACCACCGTAGCGGCGCTACCCGCCAGCAGATCGCGTCGGCTGACAGAATCGGGCAAACGTGAATTGTCTTGTGCGCGCGTCTTCAAATTAGCTCCGATCTGCCCGCGGAGCAAAACAAACGCTCTGGATCGCACCCTCCTGTAGTTCGGTCATCCACGAGTGCGTCGCACAGCGCAGTCACTGAACACCGGGAACGTAGGTTTTAAATGCTTGCAATACTGACAGCTAATATTATATTACGTTAGTCTCAAAAGACGGACGAATTGAATAAATGGGCCCGCTTGGACCGAGAACGAGCCGCCAAGGGCCTCGTTCTCGGACGGGTAAAGGTAATGTCCAATTATGAGATTGCAAGCCTTCTTATTGTCCTGCGCCTGTCTTCTTAACAGCACAAGTTGGGCGCAGAATTTTCCGAAGACGCAGATTTCCAATGGTCTGATTCATGCTGTCGTGATGCTGCCCGATCCGCAGAACGGCTCTTATCGAGGAACACGATTTGATTGGTCCGGGATTATTTCTAGCCTTCAATTCGATGGGCATGAATATTTCGGTCAGTGGTACAAACACCACGACCCGAAGATTCACGACGCGATCACCGGCCCTGTGGAGGAATTTCGGACCAACGACAGCGGATTGGGTTATGAAGAAGCTAAACCGGGCGAGACATTTGTGCGCATCGGCATTGGTACCGTTCGCAAGCCGGATGAGAAAACGTATCGGCCCTACGATACGTACGACATCGTTGACCCTGGAAAGTGGACGATTCGCAAGCATGCCGATCGAATCGAATTTACACATCGGCTACGCGCAGACGATGGATACGCCTACATCTATCGCAAGACTCTGCGCCTGGTGAAAGGGAAACCAGAACTGCTGATTGAACACTCCTTGAAAAATACTGGAAGCAAGGTCATCGAGACGACGCAATACAACCACAATTTCTTCGTCATTGATCATGAAATCGTGGGCCCGGATGTTGACTTGAAATTTGTATTCACACCCAAGTTCACACGCGACCTGGGTGGGCGGGCTGAACTGCGCGATCACGAAATTTTCTTTCCTCACGAGTTGGTGGAAAAAGGAGTGTTCACCGAGTTGACAGGATCGAACACTGATGTCAAAGATTACGACTTTCGTATTGAAAACGTGAAGACGGGCGCTGGAGTGCACATCACGAGCAACCAGCCCTTACTCAAGGTAAACTTCTGGGCCATTCGCACGGTTGCTGTCGCCGAACCCTACATTTTCCTGCGCATTACGCCGGGTAAGGAAGTCCGCTGGACGATTCGGTACGACTTCTACACCATGCCTCCATCGTCTAACCTGGAAGCGAAAAACTGAAATCCGCCATCAAGCAAAACCTATTTCTTTTGCTGAACTTCGATACCGCTAATCCAGACCGAATCAATCTTGCGTGTGTTCCGGATGTCATCAAGCGGATTGGCTGTCAATACTACAAAGTCCGCCCACTTCCCTTTTTCGAGAGTTCCGGCTTGCTGGCTGATGTTGACGACTTGTGCCGCTCCGCTCGTCGCCGAAACGAGTGCCTGCATGGGAGTGAGGCCGGCTTTGGTCTCGTATTCAAGTTCCAGATGCTCGAAGTACCCCTGGAATCGGCCCGGGCCGCCGCCACTGTCGGTGCCCATCGCGATAACAATGCCAGCATCTGAGAGAGTTTTCAGATTGTGCAAGGCAATGGGCAGGTGATCTTTGTACCATTGGGCCGCCCGGTCATCCCTCACGGCCTCTTGATGTTTGGGATCCTCCATTTTCGCGATTTCCGCCGGATCGGCCTCTTTCAGGAAAAACGGGTCGCTGAAGAACGCCGGGGTTTCCGCGTATGTGAAAACTGCCACTTCCCGCGTCAGCGTGGGCGAGTAGAAAGCGTGATGCTCCTTCATGAGCTGAATAAATTCGTCATCGACTTCGCGGTCGCGGACGCTGTGAGCGATGTAATTCACACCGGCTCTCAGAACGCCCTTGGCATCGTCCAAAAGAACCACGTGCGCCGCCGTGCGATATCCATTTTTATGAGCCTCATCGATTACCGCCTGATACACCTCCGGGCTCATCTTCGGACGGGCGCCAAGGAAATCGTCCACCCGAACCTTGACGATATCCGGCTTATTGAGAATGAGTTCGTCAACGCT
>JASHPL010000286.1 GCA_030038125.1 Candidatus Sulfotelmatobacter sp. | reverse complement strand
AGCGGAGTTTGTTTGCACTAGCACACCGGATCAGGGAACCGAGATCCACATTCGTGTAGCAGCTCGCCTCGCCTATGCGCGATCGCGCATGCTCGGACAACTCTTCAAAAAACGACCCGCCGCGTGACCACGATCAGTGCAGACGAGACTCCCAGTCTCGTGGAACTTTCTCCGCTGGCCCCGGCACAGCCTGGTCTGCGGGGTGCCAGCGCGGAGGAGCGAGCTTTGGGCCTTCGATCGTCTCCCCGGTCTCATAGTTCCAGAACCACGTTTCGCCTGGCTCAAAGCTGGCAGCGATCGGATGGCCAGTCCCATGAAAGTGCTTGGTGGCATGCTGGCTGGGTGAGCTATCGCAACAACCAATATGCCCGCACTGAGCACAGCGTCGCAGGTGCAACCACCAACCGTTCGATGTCAGACACTCGACGCACCCGTTGCCACTCGGAGGAACGGCGGGATTAATGCCAGGATGCTCCGACTTCACAACTCCTCCAATCGTGCGCTCCCTTGAGCTATCTTGACTTCAAGGCTTTTTTCTCTCATAGTAGCCGCATGCCTGTCAAATCCACCTTTGGACCGGGCTTCTTATCCCGTAATTGTTGCCCACTTTGGCGCTGAAAATGAAAGCACGGAAGTTGAATGGTTGAATCGAGAGCGATCGATATGTCACGAACCCAAGCTGCCAATGTGACGCGCGGCGACGGCAAGGATGTAGTTGTCAATTCTCTGAAACAGCTCATCGAAGGAACCTCCGACCCTGCCGTACAAACGATTACGGTTGCGCAAGACGTGACAGGTGTCCCTCAGATCCATCTTTCTCCTGGCAAGATTCTGCGCGGACAGGCGGGCAGCACGCCTGTTCTGCGATTCGCGCACGATACTCACGGAGTATGTCTCACCCGAGACAATGTGGTCGCAAATCTCAATCTTGTGGCATCGCCCGAACGTCTTGCGATTTGGAACGATGAATCGGTTTCCAGTCTGGGCACGCTGCTGCTTCATTCTGTTACCACAATCGGTCGAGTCCGCATTGTCGCTCGCGGTGCGGTGCGCAGGGGGCACGTAGAAATCGACGGTCTCGATATCGTTGCTGCTGATGCAAGTGCTGAAAAAGAACGCCCTCAGCAGTACGGTGTCTATGTCATGCAGGGAGCCTTCACGCTCTGGAATATGCAAGAGGACCCGAACGTCTTCGTTACCGCCAACCTCGTTCGCTTATCCGCGGGACGGTTGGGCGCGCCCGTTTATGGCAGTGGAATTTTCGTCAGCGGCGCAGCCGAACAAGGCGGCCGTCTCGAGGTGCACCACCTTCAAACCGACTCCGTACATAACGACGGGCGCATCACAGCCGGAACGGCAGACCAAATCTCTGGTGGTGTGTTCGTGGTGTACGGAGCCAGCGTCGACTTGGTTTCGAACAACGGTCCAGTTACGACATATGGCGCGAACGATATGGCACTCGACAACTGGGGAGTCGTCGACCGGTGGATCAGCAAAGATAAGGTCACTACTTATGGCCCCAGCGGCGTAGGATTTGTCAATTTTGGCAAGATCAATCAGATCGTAGCGCAAGCGCCCATCGAGACCTTTGGGCTCGGGGCGCGTGGTTTCAACGTCTATGAAGGAACCGTTCGACAGGGCGACTTTGATCGAATCCTTACGCACGGCGATGGCGCCGTTGGCGTGCAGATCAGCCAGCCCGTCGGACGCCTCATCTTTCGTCGAGGTATCGAAACCCACGGGGCGATGGGAAAGTCTCTGGTCAAAGGCGTGCTCCAGGACCTTGCTGCGACGGCACTGAGCATTAAGCCAGGCGGGTCCGCGAAAGAGATTCAAGTCTTCGGGGGGTTGTATTCTCGGGGACAGGACGTGACGCCCCTGGAACAGCACGGGGCGATCGAATCCCTATGCATCCAAGGAGGGTTTTCTTCCGCCGCGGCCATTTCCAACAATTCATGAAAGACTCAACTGGAGGTGGAAGGGTCCATCGGCTCCAATCGTAGATGAGGAGGGTACTGCATGAGCAAAGGCCGGCTTGAGGCGTTCAGTGACGGTGTGTTTGCCGTCATCATCACCATTATGGTACTGGACATGAAGGTGCCACAAGGCTCCGACTTGCATGCCCTGAAGTCTGTTGTTCCCGTCTTTCTCTGCTACATCCTGAGCTTCATCTACGTTGGGATCTACTGGAATAATCATCATCATCTGCTGCACGCGTCGGATCACGTCAGCGGCGGGATTCTTTGGGCCAATCTGGCCCTTTTATTTTGTCTGTCACTGGCACCCTTCACCACTGCATGGATGGGTGAAAATCACTATGCCCCTCTCCCCGTAGCGGTTTACGGAGTGATGCTGCTCTCTGCCGGAATCGCATACTTTGTTCTGACCAAGAGCCTGATCGCACACCATGGGAAGAACTCGGTCCTGGCCACGTCAATTGGCCATGATCGGAAGGGAACGGTAAGTGTGCTCGTCTATCTGGTTGCGTTACCACTGGCATTCGTAAAACCATGGTTAGCTTGTGCTTGTCACAGCCTTGTGGCCATCATGTGGCTGCTCCCAGATCCCCGAATCGAAAAACACGTGCACGAGTAGCTTTCGGAATGTCCTGCAATGGCAGCTGATCTTCGCCAATCTCAATATCTTGACATCAAGATATATACCACTTTACACTTGGCGGGTTCAATTCGATGGCGATCCTTCGCTCCGAAACCATGGCAGGATCCAGCACGTACGGTGTCGAAGCCGTTCGGATGGGAGGTGGAACATGAGTCTTGCAGATAAGCAGCTTCTCGTGACGGGCGCCAGTGGAAACCTGGGAAGGGCCGTCGTGGCGGGACTTCGGCGGCTGGGAGCGAAGAGAGTGATCGCGGCCACGCGTACTCCGGGGAAGCGTCAGGAACTTGCCGCTTTGGGTGTGGAAGTGCGGGAGGCGGATTTCGATCGGCCCGAGACCTTGCAGGCAGCATTCCGAGGGGTCGAGCGCTTGCTCCTGATCAGTACCGATTCTCTTCACGCGCCGGACATGAGGATCAAACAACACCGGGCCGCCATTCAAGCGGCGGTTGTTGCAGGTGTGGAGCACATCGTCTATACATCGCTGCCCAATGCCCACCCGACCGAGGGACCCTCGATCCCTGACGATCATTTCTGGACGGAAGTCGCGCTATTCGAGAGCGGGCTAAATTGGACAATCTTGAGGAATAACCTGTACGCGGAAGTCATCCTCAGACTTGCGCAGTTCGCGCTGAAGACCGGAAAGCTGGTCTCGGCAACGCAGTCGCAGGGCCGTTCGTATGTAACTCGCGAAGACTGCGCAAGAACGGCCGCAGCGGCACTACTCAACTCCACCGGTAAAGCCATTTACGATGTTACGGGCCCTGCTTCGGTTACCCACGAACAGATTGCGAGTGTTCTTTCGCGCCTTTCGGGCAAGTCAATCCAACACCTGAATGTCACGCCGGACGAGGTTGAAAAAGGCCTGGTGGCTGCTGGTATTTCTCAATTCGCTGCGAGGAGTGTGCGTGAGTTGGACGAGGAAACGTCGCGCGGTTATCAGGCGATTGTTACCCCTACCGTGACAAACCTCACCGGAAGAGTTCCTATGTCCGTCGAGGACTTTCTCCAGAGGATTGCGCCCGCATTGATGGGGTAACCCCCTCCCGCGAGAGGCCCCGTTTTCCTCAAGCGCGGTCTCCACGATCCTGCTACGTTGGCATTGGAACAAGAATCATCCCCGGTTGCACGAGTCCGAGCGAGTGAGTGGAGGCGTTCTCTGGGCCGATCTACCCTCGAGGATCGTGGGATTGAAAAACACGTCACGCATAGAGCTAAATCGGAATCACGAGCGCGTTTAGCGTGGTCCAACATCCCACTCGGCGTAGACCAATGCGGTGTGGCAGTGGCTAGCCGCCCAAATATCGACGCCCTCCAGCCGATTGATCCATCGTCCTTTGATTTCATTGGCACACTGGTTGATTTCGTCGTTAATGATGACACTCGCGATCGCCCAGGTATTCTCAGGGCCATACTTCTGCACGGCGCGCGTTTTTAGTGCCTGACGGTCTTCTCCCAGGATCCGAGTAATCGTGTTGTAGACATCGGTCACATAGCTCTTCGCAATCGCCAGATCCTCTTTGTTCGCTGGAGTGCCGTGATGCCCCGGCACCACCACATCAAAGTCCATTGCCCCCAGCTGATCGAAAAACCTGAGGTATTCGTGCATGTTCATCGTCAGATCAAGATTCATGAACGGTGTCGCCCCTGACGAAAATGCGTCGATGGCAATCACAACCTTCTTGTCCGGAATGTAGATCAGCAGATCTCCCTCGGGCGAGTGCCAATGGCCGACCTTCATATCTGCGGTGAGCGAGCCGATTTTCAGCGTGTAGTGGTCCTTGAACGTATGCGTTGGCACAGGCCGGTGCGGGTCTTGCATCTCGCGCAAAAACTCGGCCGTACCCTCCTCCGCCAAAATCTGCAGCTTGGGAACCTGTTTCAAAATCATTCCCGCGCCGCCAATGTGGTCGACATGCATGTGCGTATACACAAGCTCGATGACCGGTTCGCGAGTTGTTTCCCCGACCGCCTCCACAATATGTTTGGCGAAAGAGGGGGGAGCATCAAAGAGGACCACTCCTTTCCCGGTAGTTACGAAAGCGGACTCGTATGCGCCTTCGGTGATCATGTACACGTCGGGTTTGAGTTGTTGGACGAGGTAGCCCTTTTGCGGGTCGATCCTCGGCGCCTTCGCCTTCACCTGCGGCAGCAGAGCTACGTAGTCTGGCAGATTCTGGTTGGTTTGTGGGTTGCCGGCCGCTGCAAACATGACAACTACGGCGGCGGTCAGTAGTGAGACTGCTCCGCAAGCTTGACTCATTATCGTCCTCTCTTTGTTCCCGATGTGTTCCCGATGTGCGACGAAGCGCGCAACGGATCCCTCTTGACTAGGGGCGTGCCCTAGCATTATACCTTGATGTCAAGATAGTTAGAGGAGGGACCAGTGGAACTTGCCAATTCTAACCAGCATGCCAACTCAAGCGAAGCCCACGCGTGCTCGCTTGACCGACGGGAAGTCTTGAAGCGCGCTATGGCTGTGGCCGGCGCTCTGGGCCTTGGGACCCGGCTGAATGCCATTGCCTCATCCGCAGTGGCCGCCGCCCCGGCATCGACCCCCGAGCCGACCATGGGGCCGGAACCAGATACGCCGGAACTGGATGCCAAGGCAGAGGCTAAGAAACTTGCCTTCGACCGGGTCGGAAATGGAGAGAAAGTCCTCTTGATTTCCGGATTTCCGCAAACCCGCCTGTCCTGGAAGCCGCTAATTCCGTTGTTATCGCAAAAGTGCGAAACCGTTCCGACTGACCTGCCGAGCTTCGGAGACTCGGGCATCCTCTCGGCACCAGCCACAACGGAGAACGTTGGCAGGATCTTTCATGAATTTGTGTCCAGTCTGGGCGCGCCGCTCCACGTGGTCGCGCACGATTTCGGGGCCTGGTGCGCGTACAGCTGGGCCCTTCTTTTCCCGGACGATTTCAAGTCACTCACGCTCATGGAAGCAGGAATTCCGGGAGTTACTTTACAAGACAAGATGCAGGTTTCCGACTACAAGCGGAAGTGGCAGTTCATATTTCAAATGCTGCCCGATTTGCCTGCCGAACTCACGAAGGGCAAAGAGGAACTGTATGTAGGGTGGTGGTACAAAAACAAGGTGCACAATCCCGGGGCGGTTCCCCCGGACACCGTGGCCGCCTATGTGCGGGCCTATGCGCGCGAAGGACGAATGGACGCGGCCTTCGACTACTGCCGAAGAATTCTCGATGATATGGAGTTCAACAAAAAGCAGTTCAAGGGCAAGCTGCCCATTCGTCTTCTGGCGGTCGGCGGACAATACTCGATTCCGAATATGGGGGAATTCCTGCGTCCGTATTTCCAGGAAGTCAAGTCGGTCACCATCGCCGACGCCGGTCACTTTGTCCCGGAAGAACAACCCGAGGCGCTGGCTAAGGAGCTATTGGCCTTCCTCTGAAAGGGGAACCATCATGTCGACTTCTTTGGCGCAAAACTTGCCAGAGGCTCTCAAGAGCTTGCGAACCCGGCCGTTGTTCGTGTTGCGTGAGCAGGTGCCCCCACTGCTGGTCGTCGGCCAAACTCCCAATGCATTTCGCCGTATCGGTGTGATTCAGGGAGGTTCTTTCGAGGGTGAGCGGCTCTCGGGCGAAGTTGTAAGCGGCAACGACTGGCAGTCGGTTCGCGCCGACTCCTGCATCAAGCTGGACGTTCGGCTCGTGCTGAAGACGACCGACGGGGCTTTGATCCTTATGACGTATCAATGCTTACGCGCCGGTCCACCCGAGATCATTGAGAAACTCGATAAAGGAGAACCGGTCGA
>JASHPL010000030.1 GCA_030038125.1 Candidatus Sulfotelmatobacter sp. | reverse complement strand
ATCCATTGCCACCGGGCAGCCTTTCGAGGACGAGGCGCGGTTCCGTCGCTCCGCCAACGGGGATTATCGGTGGTTTCTAGTGCGCGGAGTTCCCCTTCGCAATCGGGATAAGAAAATTGTCAAATGGTACGGTACCCTCACCGACATTGAAGATCGCAGGTGTGCGGAAGAAGGCCTGCGGAGAAGCAAAGCTTATCTTTCGGAAGCGCAGAAGCTAAGCGAAACGGGTAGCTTTGCGTGGAGCCCCACAAGGGACAATACGTACTTTTCCGACGAGTGCTGTCGATTGCTGGGCTTTGAACCCGGCGGAACTCCGCCGCGACTCGAAACCATCATGCAGCGGATTCATCCGGAGGATCAAGAATACTGCCGGGACCTGGTTGCGAGGTCCATCCAAGAAAAAGTGGATAAAGAGTTTGATTACCGAATCATCCATCGAGACGGCTCGGTCAGGAACATCCATTGCGTAAGCCATCCAGTTCTCGACAAGGATGGAAATCTCGACGAATTTATAGGAACGGTGATCGATGTTACCGAGCGCACGCGCGCGGAAGAGGCGCTGCAGAGGAGCCAGTTTTACATCAATGAAGGACAGCGCCTCGCGCACATGGGAAGTTGGGCCTTTAACCCGTTAGGGTTTTTTGACTACTGGTCGGCCGAGTTGTTTCAGATTTACGGTCTGGATCCAAAGACGGGCCCGCCGACTCTGGAACGATATCTGGCCACACTTCACCCCCAAGATCGAGACTCGATGGCAGAGACCATCAAAACGATGCACGTCGAGCGCTGTGGCTGCGATGTGAAAAAGAGGATAGTTCGACCGGACGGTCAGCTACGCTACGTCCGCTGCGTGGGAATTCCTGTTATTAAAGATGACGTGCTCAAGGGTTTTCTCGGATCGGCAGTCGACGTCACCGAGCAAGAGTTGTTGATGCGGGAACCCGCCGATGCCAGCAAAGGAGTGACGTCGACAAAGCTGTAAATGTCGTAGGGCCAGCCGTGCAGCAGAAGTACGGCCGGACCATTGGCGGGACCGGCTTCCGCGTAGCCAACATTCAGGAGGCCAGCGTCTATCTGCTTAAGCGGGCCGAAAGTTGTGCTGGATGATCCCCTCGTCCACGGCATTGCCGCGACAATATTCTTGTCGTTTTTCTTGCCGGGCTGTGCGACCGCAGAACTGATCGCAACGAACTCTGCGGCAGCGAGGGTCATTGCGGCGTCGCGGATGAAACGGCGCCGGTTTTGATTGATCTGGTCTGTGCTGAACTTGACTTCGCTTGAGTGCTTCAGACATTTGACTTTCCTCCCTTTTTCTTGAATTCCCGCCCCATGCCGTCAGAGGGCAGGTTGTGTGGCCACATTGGTAGGCGATCTCGACGTCTTCGCTGCCAGCATCCCGACGGGCATCGCTGCAATACGCCTGGCCCGGGGAAGCGTCACCAAGACACGGGATATGCGCGCACTTGGTTTTCTCTTGATTTGCCATTTGCATTTCCTCCTCTTCAAATTCCATTTTTCTTACTTCGATAAAACTTTTCTTCTTTCAGTCTTAACTCCTAGCGCACAGATCGGAACGCAGCGCGGATCTCTTCGGAGAAAAGTTCCGGTTGTTCCCAAGCCGCGAAGTGACCGCCCTTGGCGGCTTCATGGAAGTAGTACAGTGATGGATAGGCTTGGCGTGACCAGCTTTCCGGCGCGCGATAGATCTCGTGCGGGAATACCGTAATGGCCACCGGCACTTTGATCTGATTTGTCTTCTGTGCCGCGGCGCTGAAGTTGTTGTTGTTGTTTTCCCAGTAAAAACGGGACGAAGAGGCGCCGCTGTCGGTGAGCCAGTACAGCGTGATGTCGTCGAGGATTTCGTCGCGACCGATCACATGATCGGGGTGGCCATCGCTGTCGCTCCACTCGGCGATCTTTTCGTACGTAAAGGCGGCCAGAGCACTGGGTGAATCGGTGAGGGCATAGCCGATGGTCTGCGGACGCGTCACCATCATCGCGCCGTAGGCGGCGTTTCTTCCGAAGAAGGTACTGAGGGCGTTGTACGCTCGCAGTTCCGGCACAGTCAGCCCGCTGGGCGCCGGATCGCCGCTGTTGATGCCCTTCACCAGGTTGGCGGGAATCGTGGCCGGCATAGTGAGATGGATGGCGAGCAGCCCAGGCGGCGCCTGGCGCGCCAGTGCGTCGGAGATGACGGAGCCATGATCGCCGCCCTGCGACACGTAGCGGGTGTAACCCAAGCGCCTCATGAGCACGTCCCAGGCCCGCGCCACGCGGTCGGGACCCCAACCGAGATCTGTCGGCTTGCCCGAGAAGCCATAGCCGGGAATGGCCGGGATTACGACGTCGAGGGCTTCTTGCGCGCGACCACCGTAGGCGACGGGATCGGTGAGCGGGCCTATCACTTTCAGGAACTCAATCGGCGAACCGGGCCAGCCGTGGGTGAGGATCAGCGGCAACGCGTTCGGTTCACGCGAACGCACGTGGATGAACTGGATATCCACGCCGTCGATTGTGGTCACGAACTCCGGCAGAGCATTCAACTTCGCTTCGCCCTTGCGCCAGTCGTAGTCTGTGCCCCAGTAGTGAGCCAGCGCCTGCATCTCCGCCAAACGGATGCCTTGGGATTCATCAGTGACCGTTTCCTTGTCAAGCCAGCGCGTCGCCGCGATGCGTTGGCGGAGATCAACGAGTTGTTCCTCAGGAATATTGATGTGGAACGTGCGGATTGAATCGTCTTGGGTCGTTGCGCTCCGTTTCTCTGGACGTGGACCAGTGATAAACCCTTGCGCATCGGCGGTCCGAACGGTCTGCGCATAGCTGGCAGCGGCCAGCAGGAGAAGTAAGAAGGCTCGGCAAATTGCGGACGGGGCAAAAAAGCTCCGCCGGGTGCGGCTGGAGACGTCTTTATCGTCCCGTTCGAAAGTGATCGCGGCTGGGGCTATAAATCGCCTCTCGTCCTCTTGATTTGTCCATTGCGATGCGATTAAGCCAGAGCCAGCGAGAGAAGTCTATTAGACGATGGTACGAATCAATACCTAAGTATTACTTACAGTTTAGCGGCGCGCACGCCCTGGGCGTCGGCTAGGCTGGCTAATAGGGTCAATCTGAGTCTGGAAAGAGGGAGGCTAACTCGTGAATTTAAGGTGGGATGGAGGACACTCGTACCATCGTCCAATTGTTTCACTTCACACTTTCTGATGTGATGCACGAGTGGCGAGAGCCCAAAGTCGCCGTGGCTTGAAAAGTTTTGCGATTCGCCTGAGAGGATCCCATGGCTCAACAGCTTATGTTTCGTAACAAGTTCAGTCGGCGTCATTGGCTTAAGGCGGGATCGATTGTCGCGATGGCGACGTCTCTGCCTAAAGCCTTTTCTGCGGAATCGGAGGCTCAGAAATGTGTAGCGCCAATTCCGCAAAACCACGAGCCTTCCAACGGTGGTCCCCGCCCTTACCCGATCCCATGGCTCGACAAAAACTGTAGTCATAACCAGCCCGGCCATGCCGAATGTTGAACTGTCAAGCGTCTATCATTTCAACGGAAAACTGGGTCGTTGTAACGCTTCCACGGAATGGGCACAGACAGCAAGGGGAATCAGCTCGCTTGGGGCACGGCAACAACGGATTACAACTACATGGCAGGGGAATATTGGGCGGCACGGCAAGCGCGACAGGCGGTATTCGCGCACACTCGACTCACAGTGTTCAAGGGACCGGCGGTCCCAGCCAACCAGATTCATGATTTTCATTCGCCGATCTCGCCGGAAGGTCTTTACTGGGTCACGCCAGTTCCTTCGAAGGGGATCACATTCAGCCAGGACGGCAAGACAGTTGTGCTCCAGTTGAACAATATTCCGATCATCGACCAGCCACGCTGGCCTGCGATCGACGCGGAATCGACGCCGGCATTCCTTGACTTCAAGCCGGTTTTCAAATCCACAGAAGAACCAGTCAAGTACGAGGATGCGTCGCGGCAATACCGATTCGAGGGTTTTAAGGCAACGGCACAATTCGAAGCTTCAGTGCACGTGCCTGCCATCGATTTCACATTCAAGACTGATCCCTTGGAAAACTCCAGCTGTGATTTCGCAGTGATGGGCAGCGAAGCTAACGGTAAATATTACCAACCATGAACTGGGGACATCGGCGCGCACCCATCCGAATCTCCCAGATCGGTCCGCGTAACGATAGCTCTCCTTGCTCGATTCGCAGGTGCATGGATCTCCCTGATCAAGCACAAGGAATTATTGCTTCGCAAATCGAACACATGATGCGAAAGTATTGCTCGTACTATTGTCCAATTGTTTTGCTTCAAGCCTTCTGATCTGATGCGCTCATGGCGACGGCTCAAAGTCAACCATTGCTAGCGTGGGCCACCAACCCACGCTAGCTGCCCTCGCGGGGGCGACGATCACCGTGGCACACTAAAAGCGGGTGTTCCAGGAACCCGCGAACGAGGGCTTGTGTCCCCACGGGGCACGATGCCGATCTGTCAGTGACCCGACTCACTTCCTTCCGTGACTGAAACTCAGTACGCCCAATCGTTCCTGCTGCGCCGTTTACGTCTCTTCCACTTCCCTGCTACCATCATTTGTTTGCGACTCATCCCACAGTGAAATCTGACTACGTCTTCCTAAAATCTACGGAGGAAACATGGCAATTAAAGTAGGCATCAACGGCTTCGGACGCATCGGGCGCAACGTGCTGCGCGCTGCGCTCAAAGATCCGAACCTCGATTTCGTCGCGGTCAATGATCTCACCGACCCGAAAACTCTGGCTCATCTTCTCAAATACGACTCGGTTCTCGGCAATTTGCCGAACCAGGTTTCGGCGGGAAGTGATTCCATCATTGTCGATGGCAAAAACATCAAGGTCTTTAAAGAGAAAGACCCGGCCGCGTTGCCCTGGGAATCGGTCGGCGCGCAGGTGGTGATTGAATCGACGGGCAAGTTCACCGACGCGAATGAAGCCAAGAAGCATCTGCGCGGCCCGGTGAAAAAAGTCATCATTTCAGCTCCGGCGAAAAATGAAGATGTCACGGTCGTGCTCGGCGTCAATCATGAGAAGTACGACGCCAAGAAACACAACGTCATTTCGAACGCTTCGTGCACCACGAACTGCCTGGCGCCGGTGGCGAAAGTCATCAACGACGAGTTCAAGATCGTCAGCGGCACGATGACAACAATTCACTCGTACACCAACGACCAAGTCATTCTCGACTTTCCGCATAAGGATCTGCGGCGGGCGCGTGCTGCGGCGCTGTCGATGATTCCGACCACCACGGGAGCGGCCAAGGCTTTGAAGCTCGTGATTCCAGAACTGGCTGGCAAACTCGATGGATTCTCGATGCGCGTGCCGACGCCCAACGTTTCGGTGGTCGACCTTGTGGCGTGGGTCGAGAAGAAGACGAGCAAAGAGGAAGTCAACGCCGCGTTGAAGAAAGCTTCGGAATCGGGGCCGCTCAAGGGATATCTCGGCTATGAGGAGCACGAACTGGTTTCGTCCGATTACAAGGGCGACAGCCGCTCTTCCATCGTCGACGCACCCTGCACCCTGGTGGTCGGCGGCAACTGCGTGAAGGTGATCTCCTGGTACGACAATGAGTGGGGATACTCCTGCCGCGTGCGCGACCTGATCAATTACATCGGCAGCAAGGGGCTCTAAGGAAATCGCGGACCCGTCCTAGCCGCATAGGGCGCGGCTAGGATGGCGCACTCCGCGACGGACAGAGCCGCGCGTTTCGATACGCTACCTTAATGCCGCGGGCGAGGGCGCCCGCGCCAAATATTCCTCGCAAGGACGACCAGCCATGGCTAAACTTTCTATTCGCGACCTTCCCCTCAACGGCAATCGCATATTTATGCGCGTCGATTTCAATGTTCCGCTCGATGACGGCCGCGTCATGGACGATACGCGCATCCGCGAAACTCTTCCCACGATCGAATATGCACTGCGCCACGGCGCGCGCCTGATTCTGGCCTCGCACCTCGGCCGGCCCAAAGGCAAACCGAATCCGAAGATGAGCCTGAAGCCGGTGGCCGAGCGTCTGCGTATGCTTCTCGACAAAGAACTGGCACGCGGCGAAAACGTCGGTTTCTCTCCCGAATGTGTTGGCCCGGAGGCCGAGGAAGTCGCCAACCAGTTGGAAAAAGGGCAGACGCTCCTGCTGGAGAATTTGCGCTTCCACCCCGAGGAAGAAGCGAACGATTCTGGCTTCGCGCATCAGCTAGCGAATCTGGCGGAATATTATGTCAACGACGCCTTCGGCTCGGCCCACCGCGCGCACGCTTCGACGGAGGGCATCACGAAGTTCGTCAAAGAGTCGGCGGCCGGCTTGCTCATGGAGAAGGAACTGAAATATCTCGGCGCGGCATTGGAGCGCCCGGAAAAGCCTTTCATCGCGATTCTCGGCGGGGCAAAAGTCAGCGACAAGATCGGCGTCATTCAAAACCTGATGCACAAGGTGGACGCACTGATCATTGGCGGAGGCATGGCGTACACCTTCCTCAAAGCGCAAGGGCAGGAAGTTGGCAAGTCGCTGGTGGAGGCCGACAAAATCGAGCTTGCCAAGGAACTGCTGGCAGAAGCCAAGAAGCGTAATTTGAGATTCCTGCTGCCGATTGATCATGTGGTTGCTGTGAAACCGGACGCCAACGCGGTGATTCAGCAGGTTGGCCAAGGCCAGCCCATTCCGGCGGATAAGATGGCGCTCGACATCGGGCCGAAAACAATTGATTTGTTCGCGGACGAAATTTCGCGCGCGCGCACTATCGTTTGGAACGGACCTATGGGCGTGTTCGAAGTTCCAGGATTCTCGAACGGCACGTTCAAGATCGCCCATGCCGTGGCTGACAATGTCGGGGCAACTTCGATCGTCGGTGGAGGAGATTCGGTGGCTGCGGTGAAAGCCGCCAATGTGGCGGACCGAATCACACATATTTCCACGGGCGGCGGAGCCTCGCTCGAATTTCTGGAAGGCAAGAAGCTACCGGGCGTGGAAGCGCTTACGAACAAGAAGTAAAGAAATCATGCCCGTTGCCAATACCCAGCCGCCGGTGAAAGCCTGCGGGCGTTGGGAAGAACCGTATATGCGGCTTCTTCTTGAAAACGGAAAGATCATCAACATCGTCGGCCCTGCCGACATCACGGAAGAGACGACGGACGCGATCGTGAACGCGGCCAATTCTTCCCTGCTCGGTGGCGGCGGTGTGGATGGCGCGATCCATGACGCTGGCGGTCCGGCTGTCCTTGCTGAGTGCCGCGAGATCGTAAGCAGGATTGGCCGGCTCGCGGCGGGAAACGCAGTCATCACCACCGGCGGGAATCTTCGCGCAAAGCACGTGATCCATACTGTCGGGCCAGTCTTCCGTGATGGCAATCATCGCGAGAACGAAACTTTAGCCAGTTGTCATTACGAATCGATCCGGCTCGCCGATGAACACCGGCTGACTTCGATTTCCTTCCCTGCCATCTCCACCGGCGCTTACGGATATCCCGTGAACGAAGCCGCGCCGGTTGCGATCTCAGCCGCCTTCGAAGCCCTTGCCTCGGCCAAGCACGTGAAGCTGTGCCGATTTGTTCTTTTTGACGTTTCGACCGCTCGGGCATTCGAACGAGCTGCCGAGACCCTGCATAAGTCAAAGCCAGAAATTCCATTCAAAATCGAAAAAGGCCATTCATGAGAAAGAAACTGATCGCCGCCAACTGGAAAATGTACAAGACTCCCGATCAGACTCGCGATTTTTTCCGCGAGTTCCTGCCGCTCGTCGCGGGCCATACGCGCGACGAAATCGTGGTCTGCCCGCCCTTTCTCGATTTGCCCGCGGCGCTCGAAGCGGCAAAAGGCTCCGACGTTGGCATCGGCGCGCAGAACGTGCACTGGAAAGAAGAAGGCGCGTTCACCGGCGAGACCTCGACCCTGCAATTGCTCGCGCTCGGCATTACGCATGTGATCGTCGGACACTCGGAGCGGCGGCAGTATTTTGGCGAGACGGACGACACCGTCAACCTGCGCTTGAAAATGGCGCTGGAAGCCGGATTTACACCGATTTGCTGCATCGGCGAGGTTCTTGAAGAGCGCGAAGCCGGGGCGACGGACGACGTGCTGCGCCGGCAATGCACTCGGGCGTTTCACGCTATCTCGGCAAAAAAAGCGGCGAAGCTCGTGATCGCCTACGAACCGGTTTGGGCGATTGGAACTGGCAAGACTGCGACACCGGCCATCGCGGCGGAAGCTCACGCCGTGATTCGTAATGAAGTGACCCGAATCTTCGGCGAAGACTTTGCTGCCAAGTTGCGCATTCTCTATGGAGGATCGGTAAAGCCGGATAACGCCGCCGCACTCATGGCGGAAGAAGAAATCGATGGCGCCCTGGTCGGAGGAGCTTCGCTCGATCCCAAATCGTTTGCGGCAATCGTGAAGTATTGAGAGTCGTGGCCATCAGTCGCCGGTCTTCGTCGTCGACCATGGCTCGGACTCGAGAGCGAACGACAAGGACTGCGTCCAATGGCAATTGAGTGATCTCCGTCACGGCGGAGTTTTATCTTCCGCAATAGCATTCCTCTCACAAGTGAACCAATAACCCCTCATCTTCGTTTCCTCATTGAGAAGGTCTTATGCCGCTGAGCAAGCTGCGTGAATTTCTCGATTCGCACAACATCAAATATCTGGTGATTTCGCATTCCATTGCATACACCGCCCAGGGAATCGCCGGGCTGGTCCACGTTTCGGGCAAGAAACTGGCCAAGACCGTCATCGTGAAAATGGATGGCGTGCTGGCTATGGCCGTGGTCCCTGCGTCGTTGCACGTCGATCTCAGCCTGCTTCGATCGGTTGCTGGCGCGGACGCGGTTGAGCTTGCGACCGAGCGGGAATTCACGGATGCTTTTCCGGATTGCGAAACGGGCGCGATGCCTCCTTTTGGCAATCTCTACGATATGCCGGTGTACGTTGATTCCAGCCTGGCCGAGCACGAGGAGATCACATTCACCGCTGGAACGCACCGCGAATTAGTACGTCTGGCGTGGGCCGACGTGGTGCGGCTGGTAGACCCACAGATCGTAAATCTGGTGGGGAAACATGAAAAAGATCCGATCAGGACACTGAGACGGGCCAGCTGATAGCGGGCTACGCGACTAAGACCTGTGGCGTACGGATGTCGCGAGTTCGGCTCTGTCGCTCGATTCATCGGCTTTCCTGACCGGAATTGGCGTTTGACACCCCTTCGGCCGCGTTCCTATACTGGCCGACGCCGCAAAATCCCGGCTGGGGAGGGAATGCTATGTTGCACCGCTCGCTGGTTGTTCTCGTGCTTTTGGCTTCAACATTCAGCCTTGCGCAAGATTCCTGGAGAGATCATCAAGCGAAGCTCACTCCGCAAAAGAGCGGCACCACGCAGTTGCTGATCGCCGTCAGTCCGGTGGATTCGCGCGTTGTCTGGGCGGCCGGGACTGGCGGGACCTACGTGGTTACGACCGATGGAGGCGAGCACTGGACAGCCGCGGTCGTGCCCGGGGCAGCCGGTTTGCAATTCCGCGATGTCTACGGTGTGAGCGATCAGATCGCCTACCTGATGTCGATCCCAAACAACACCGGGACTACCGATTTCCGCATTTACAAAACGGTCGACGGCGGCAAGACATGGAAGATTCAGTTTACCAATCACGACGCGAATGCTTTTTATGACTGCTTCGCCTTCTGGAGCCCCGACCGCGGCATTACCCACAGTGATTCCTTCGATGGAGTCTTTCCCGATATCCGCACGGAAAATGGCGTAACGTGGCAGTCGATCGCGAACAATATGCCGCCTGCGCTCCCAGGAGAGGCGTCGTTCGCGGCCAGTGGAACCTGCATCGCGGCTCAAGGAGACAGAAATGCCTGGATCACCACCGGCGCCACAAGTGTTGCGCGGATTTTGGCGACCCGCGATGGCGGCGACACATGGAACGCGTACGACACGCCCCTTGTTGCCAATGCGAACGCTGGTGGGATTTCGGTGGCGTTTCGCGATCCATGGAATGGCATTGTGGCTGGCGGCGACTTAACCAATAACAATTCCGCCGATGCCGCTACATCGAACGATGGCGGGCGAACCTGGACTCTCACCAACAAGCCTCCGGTTTCTGGAGCGATTTTCTGTCTCGCATATGTGCGCGGCCCGCAGCATCACGATAATTTCGGCGATAACGATGGATTCGATCACGATTTTGATCGCGCTGTGGTGGTTACTTCGGAAACGCAGCCGAACTACAGCTCCGGCGATGCGGCCTGGACTCCCGATGAGGGCCAGACTTGGCTCAAACTACCCAACGTCAGCGGCTATTGGGCGGTGGGCTTTGCAGATCCGCACGCGGGATGGTTCGTGGGAAACAATGGACAGATCTTGAAGATCAGTTTCTAACGAAGATCCCAATCAGGTGTGGGAAAACAGGTCTGGGCTCAGAGGATGCCCCAGACCGCGGGAACAATGAATCCCCAGAAGTTTACAGTGCGGCCACTCGCCGCTGGATGATCAGGAAATACAGCGCCACGAGAATCAGCAGAAAACCGTTCACTCCAAGCACAACGGGTGCGGTAAACGCGGGAACCAGCCATCCGGAAATCAGATTGCCCATCGGCATGCCGCCACGAAAAGCGCAGTTATAGACGCTCATCACCCGGCCGCGCATTTCGTTGGTGGTAATGAGCTGCACGAGCGAGGTAACGGTTGCGAACACGGCCATCATCGAAGCGCCCACCACGACCATCATCGAATAGCTGATGGGCAGCGATTTCGAGAGCGAAAAAATCGAAATGCCCGCGCCCAGGCAAATCAGCATCAGCAGCGCAAAACGTCCTTTGCTGGCCAGATTTCCACGGCTGGCCACTGCCAGCGATCCACAAATTGATCCCACGCCCATCAACGAAAGCAGGTTGCCGTAGGTCTCCGGCCCACGAGATCCCGCGAGATGGAAAACGTCTCGCACGAATACGGGGAAATACGTCCGCACCGGCATGCTCAGCGCGGTCATGCAAAATGCGAGCACGACCAGGGCGACCATCGATCCCTGCTGGCGAACAAACTGAATCCCCTGCTTCAGGCTGCCGAAAATCGAATCGGTCGGCTTTGCGGGCAAGAAGCGCGCCGAAATAATTGACAGCGAAATGATGGGAGCGAGAAAGGAAACGGCGTTCAGCCCAAAGCACCAGGTCTCGCCGAGTTTCGCCAAGGTCACGCCGGCAAGCGCAGGACCGATCGTCACCGCCAGATTGAACTGAATCGAATTCAGCGCGATGGCGTTAGGCATGTCGTCGCGATCGACCAGCGTAGGAATCAATGCCGAATAGGCCGGACCGCCGAAGGCCTGGGCGACTCCCGAAACGAACGAGAGACACAAAATCTCCCAGACGTGCACAATGCCGGTCGCAACTAGAAGCGTGAGAATTCCCGCGCTCGCCATCTGTACATATTGCGACATCAGCAGAATCTTGCGCCGCTCGATGCGATCGGCGACCACACCGCCGATCAGCGAGAACAAAAAAATTGGAATGCCTGCGAGAAACTGATCGAGGGCTAGCAGGAACGCCGAATGGCTCAATCGGTAAATGAGCCATCCCTGGGCGACGATCTGCATCCATGTACCCACGCTCGAGGTGCAAGCACCCACAAACATCAGGCGGAAGTCGCGATATTCAAAGGCCTTAAAGACTCGGCGGAGCGTCGGGGGCGCGGTCGACATGGGTCGGGCAGTAGTGGCGGTCATGTCTATCTTCGCACGGACGGGCAGAAACGTGGTTCGTTAGCAGGAGATAGCGCTTGGTCGCGGCCTACTAATTCCCTTTCCACTCCGCGTCGCCTTCAATTAAAATTCCGTCCTCGTCAGAATTTCCCTCTCGAAATCACTTCTGCCGATCCATTTATGGAGAATTTAGTCCTTTACGTTCTGATTCAGCTCAATCTCGCCTTCGGGGTGGCCGGACTAGTGTGGCCGGAAAAGTTCCTGCCGCTGTTTGGAGTGTTGATGTTCCCCTGGCCCGCCAGCCGTCGCATGATTCGCGTCCACGGAAGCCTCGCGGTCGTGGCCTACGTTTTGATTCTCTGCAAGATATGGATTGGCGGTCTCTGATATCACCTGAGCACACGTCTGAGTGATCCTGATCACGGAGCCGGCGCTCGGCTCTCCTTACAGTAGGTTCATCGTCCTGGAGGGCATCGATGAGCGTTGCTGTTCCCCCTGTTGTTCCTTATGCGCGAACCGAATTTACCTGCCAAGGCTGCGGTGCGA
>JASHPL010000285.1 GCA_030038125.1 Candidatus Sulfotelmatobacter sp. | reverse complement strand
TTGATGCCTAGCTTATCCATCCGATGGCGAAGCGTGTTTGGATGCAGTTTCAAGATCCTTGCCGCACCTTTTGGACCGTCCACCACTCCACTTGTATGCTGAAGGGCTGCGAGGATGTGGTTTCGGTCTACCTCGTCCAGCGTTAGGAGTGGCTGCGGAGAGTTGCGATCAGCCGGGCGATGATCTAGAGCACCCATCTCCGGAGCTGCCATGCCTTTCGTAGAGGTCGCAACCGGCATGAGGTCGCGGTCCAGCCGGATGGTCGGATCCACCGACAAGACGACTGCGCGCTCGATGATGTTCTGGAGCTCGCGAATGTTTCCGGGCCATGGATAGTTCACCAAGTTCTCCATCGTTTCCCGTGAAACGCCGTCGATCTTCTTCCCTAACCGCTTCGAGAAGCGGGATATGGAGAAAGCCACTAGCTGGGGAATGTCGGATCGGCGTTCCCGCAAAGGGGGAAGCTCAATGGGCAATACGTTGAGGCGGTAGAAGAGGTCTGAGCGGAAGCGACCTGCCTGGACTGCTTCTTGGAGGTTGCGGTTCGTGGCGGCAATCACTCGCACGTCCACACGCACAGAGCGGCTGCTCCCTACCGGCTCAAACTCGTGTTCTTGCAAAACGCGAAGCAGCTTCACTTGCGTCTCCAGGGGCAGCTCCCCGATCTCGTCCAGAAAGATCGTTCCACCGTGAGCGAGCTCGAAGCGACCGATGCGCCGCTCCAAAGCCCCCGTGAAGGCCCCTTTCATATGGCCAAAGAGTTCGCTCTCCACCAGACCAGCCGAGATGGCGCTGCAGTTCACGTTCACGAGGGCACGCCCGTTGCGGGCGCTGCGGCCGTGGATTGCGCGTGCCACGAGTTCCTTCCCCGTCCCCGTCTCCCCGTAAATGAGCACGGTTGAATCTGTAGGAGCGACCTGATCGACTGAGTGGAGCGCCTTGAGGAGCGCTGGACTATTGCCGACGATTTCCTCGAAATTGTGCTCCGTGCGCAGCTCCTCCCGGAGATAAACGTTTTCCTTCTCCAACCTAGCCTTCAGGCTGTCAATTTCCTCGTAAGACTGCATATTCTGAATTGCCAATGCTACCTGGTTCGCCACTTCCTGCAGGAGCGTGGCGTCCTCATCCGAGTACCGATCCTCTTGCTGGCTCACAACGCTGAGCAATCCTATACACTTTCCCTGAAGAGCGAGGGGCACGACGCACATCGACCGGATACCCTCTGCGGCGAGACGGAGCTCATTGGGATACTGCTGCTCCTTTTCAAGATCGCGGCGCACGAGGGGTCGTAGATGTTCGAACACCCAACTGCCACAGGTCTCTTCGCGCTTAAACTCCAATCCCGTCTGAAAGTAGTTTGAGAGCAGCTCTCCCTCCACGGCAAGGAAACGGAATGAATCTCTCTCCGGCTGATAAAGAGTAATTGCGCATCGGTCGAACGGGAAGACAGGATGCAAAGCCTCGGAAATGGAATGCAGGAGTGCCTGCTGGGTCAGATTCGTTATGATGGCATTGTTGATCTGCAGCAGGATGCGGTTCCGCTGTTCACTCTTGCGGAGTGCCGCCTCCGCCTGTATTCGGTCCTCGATGTCGTGAAGTGTCCCATACCACTTGATGATGTTTCCCTTATCGTCGCGCAGCGGCACTTGGCGGACCAGGAACCAGCGATATTTTCCATCTGCCCGGCGACGCCGGACTTCTACCTCGAAAGGTTCTCCACTTGCCAATGCCGCCCGCCACTTGTCCAGTGCTTTGTCGGCATCTTCGGGATGGACGAAGTCCTTCCACCCCCAGCCCAGCAACTGCTCCCTAAAGAGGCCCGTGTAATCCAGTAAACTTTGACTTAGAAAATCCACGGAGCCATCAGGTAGAGCGCTCACGACGAAAGCCGGAATTGTCTCGATAATGGTGCGGAGCTCCCTTTCGCTTTTGCGGAGCGCCGCTTCCGCCCGTTTCCGCTCGGTGATGTCCTCGGAAAGCGCCATGATAAATCGCGGCACGCTTTCAGTACCCGGAACCAAAGAAACGTTGTTGCTGACCCACCGCAGGGTGCCATTTTTGCGTCGATATTGTTTCTCGATTTGAAACTGTTGTCGCTTTCCCTCTAACAACTCGCGGACCAACTCCCAGTTGCCGTCGCGATAATCCTCGGCGGTGATCTCCAGAAAGGTGAGCTTGCGGAGTTCCTCTTCGGTGTAGCCCAACATTTTCTCGTAGGCGCGATTTACAGCCAAGAAGCATCCGTTGAGATCGGTAAGCGCCACCCCGATGGCCGAATTCTCATACACGGAACGCCACCGTTCCTCGCTCTTCCGCAGCGCCGCCTCCGCATGTTTCCGCTCCGTTATGTCGATAAAGGTGATCACGGCACCCAGGGTTTTACCTTCGCGAACGACAATATGAGACCAAAATTCCACAGGAAAGCTCGTGCCATCCTTTCGCCAATAAATCTCGTCGTCCCTGTGGACGTCCTCGTTTTTTTGGAAGCCAATATAGATGGGACATTCTTCAATTGGATATGGGGTGCCGTCTTTTCGGGTATGGTGCTCCAGCGCGTGCATGTTTTTCCCGATTAATTCCGCGGGATCATCGTATCCGAGCATGCGCGCCGCCGCCGGATTTGAGAAAAGACAAGTACCTTCTGAATCGCAGCCACAGATCGCTTCCGTCGCGGAATCGAGGATCAAGCGGACTCGCTCCTCGTTATTGAGCAGAGCGTCTTTGGCTTGCACTCGCATCGCGCTGTCTTCAGAAAGCGGCATGGCGCAAGATACTGAGATCTCGTGATTGGCTGCTTCCTTCTGGCGCCCGCTTGAAACTCAGCACACCGCCGAGCACATAAAGAAGCTATGAGGACGGTAAAGTTTGGTAAAAACAAATCCCAGCTGCTAGGTCTAAGTTCATGATTATGCATCTGTCAGAGATGCCGATCAAGCCATGACTTGGCTCGAAAAAGGCTGATGGGCCGTCCTATTAAAGGAATGTCCAGAGAAACACTTCGCCCTCGGCAAGGGGCCGGAACTGCTCTGGCGTTCAGCCCCGACGATCTCATCCCTTGCAGGTTGTGACCGTTTTGCCGTGCGGCTAAGCGCGGCAGCGTTGTGCCATGCGCTTGAGTGTTTCATGCGATCAGCTCGGCTTTCTGAAACGATGAACAAACAGCCTGGGTTTTTAAATGGCAGTCGGGTCGGAGGAGGCGCACGTTCGCGCTAGCCTCCGTCCGCCGCTCAAACTGTACGTGCGGATTTCCGGTATACAGCTTTCACGAAGACGCTAGTGAACCCAAGTGAGCACCGAGAGAAGGTATCAGAGAGATGAGGTTCACCAAGCCAAACTCTTCATACAGCTTCACCTTGGGCAAGTCGGTCTAACCCCGGCTCCGCCATAGGCGGAATCGCTGCGAACCAAATGCGGCGCACGATCCAGCCGTCGAGTTTGTGGAAGAGTGTTCGAACGTGGGCTCGTTTGTAGTACTCGGCCCATCCCCGCAAGGTCGGATTCAGTTCCGTGATCGGTTCCGCGGTCTTTCGCGGAGCACTGCGTCGCGTGACTACCCTGATCCAAATGATTAAACCGCAATTTCGCTGGCGCGATGAATCTTTTCACATGTGCCGAAAACGTACCCGTAGATTCGGAAATGCCATCGCACTAAAAGAACCCCAGTTGACTCGTAACCGAATGACAATACACAGCGCGTGGCTTAAGAATTTCGGAAAGTTTATCCGGAAAGAGTTTCTTTCGAGACGCGGATATTGCAATCCTCCATGGTCTTCGACGGTCGCCTCGAATGCGGAGGGATGGCTTTGCACGAAAATTTTCAGCGCGCCAGGAGCGGTCCGGTTTGTGGCAATCGCATCTTGCAGGACTTCGGGAGACCAAGTACGGCCGTTGATGGCGATAATTCTCATCCCTGGTCCAAGTCCAGCTTTCCAGGCGTCGAATCCCGCGCGACGTCGATAATGAGAATCGCGATATCAACCAGATGTGCGCTAAAGAATCGTGAGTCTGGCGTCGTTGCCTTTACGTTAGCATGCGATCCTATCCTGCCCTGTAACCGAATAGTTTCTTACATTCTTCACGTAGAAAACCGCCGAGGACTGGTATAGGGTGATTGCCCTTCTCG
>JASHPL010000284.1 GCA_030038125.1 Candidatus Sulfotelmatobacter sp. | reverse complement strand
TATCGTCCATTGGTCTCACCGGTAGTCGCGCCCATTCGATTCGGTCCCTGGCGCGCGCGGTTTGTGATGGCACGATCGCTTTTACAGGCGTTATTGACTCGGCCGAATTCCTGAGCGACCTGTGTGATATTCCGGGAATCGGCAACTGGACGGCACAATATGTCGCAATGCGAGCTTTGGGAGAACCTGACGCTTTCCCCTCGACGGATCTTGGGCTATTGCGTGCCGCAAGTCTTCGCAAAGCGCAGATACTGGAGCGTCGTTCGGAAGCATGGCGACCATGGCGCGCCTATGCCGCGATGTATTTGTGGCGCTTCGGGGCTCAGCAGACCGTGCGTCGCAAGAAGCAGGGGATAATTGAGGTCCAGCTACAGAAGGGCGAAGATGCTTTGTCTGAAGATTGGTGCTCATCGCCTTGAGATAGTGCGGATGCGTCAGAACACCCTCCAAGTGGCCGCCGGTGCACGAGCCCTGCGGATCATTGCAGCATTGCTTTTCTTATTAGTATTCGTGAGATCCGGAATTGCTCAATCGGAGATGCGGTTGCGGTTCTCTGCCGCGAACCGGTTCGTAAGTGTCCACGGGCGACGTGCGTGGGCCGGGGGTTACGCCAATGGTGGACTCGAAATTTGGGCAGGGGCTTTACAGATTGCGAGTGATGTGCGCCCCGAATTTCGTCGTGAGGGAGACATTTCTACTTTCACGGCGGCGTCCACTCTATCGGACGTCGCGGTCACACCGGATCAGCTCTCTCGCACCTATACCGGACCGGATTTCGCAGTTCACGAGGATATTCGTGTGGCACCGGAAGAGGCCGCAATCCTGATCGGTTTCACGGTAAGAGCGGTTACGCCCGTGCAAATCGTTGTTCGGTTCCGTCCGTCACTGAATCTCATGTGGCCGGCCGCAATCGGAGGGCAGACCACGCGCTGGGACAACGCGCATTCCGCATATATATTGACCGAACCAACGCGAGAGTTCGGCGCCGTCGTGCTCGCACCGGGGGCAAGCGCCCATGATGAGCCGCTCAATAACACAAAGCGTTGGAACCCCGAACTTGCGATCGCGCTCGATCCGCGCACACCGCAGATTTTATTTGCGAGTATAAGCAGCATACCGGCGGAGACACTTTCAGACGGCGAACTGAGTTCTCTCAACGATCTGCTCGCTTCCGACGCTGGGGAGCAGCAGTCTGTCGCGCGATATCGGGATCTGTTCGCATCCAATGCGCAGATTGAGACCCCGGAACCAGATCTGAATCGCGCGCTAGCCTGGGCTCAGGTTGATTTGGATCAGGACTGGTTTTGCAACGAGCGATTGGGATGCGGCTTTGTGGCGGGCTTTGGCCCATCTCGGCAGAGTAGACGTCCACAATATGCGTGGTACTTTGCAGGAGATGGTATGGTCGCATTACGTGCAGTGCTCGATGAGGGCGATTTCGCTCGCGCCCGGGACGAACTCAAGTTCATTTCGAAGTATCAGAATCAAGACGGGATGATCTGGCACGAACTTTCGCTCAGCGCACCCTACCTTGATTGGCAAAACAAATATCCTTACATGTTCGTCCACGCCGACCTGACGTATCCTTACATTTCCTCTGTGGCTGACTATGTTCGGAGATCAAATGACCTCGAATTCTTGAGCCAGCTTTGGCCCTCTGTACAAAAGGCGTTTACTTATGGCGCATCACTTCTCGGCAGCGATAAACTTCCGCGAATTCCTGCCGGGAAACTAGGAGCAGACGAACAAAATCCTCTCACTGACGACCTCGGTCTCTCTGCGGCGTGGATTTTAGCTTGCGAAGACTACGCGTTCCTATCAGATCTGATGGGAGAGAAGGCAGATGGCTCAAATGCCATGAGCTTAGCGACCGTAGCGCGCGCTGCGTTTCCTCTGCGCTATTGGAATTCGCGGGAGAACACTTCAATCCACGGCTATTCACGAGATGGAACTGCAATTCCGGATCACGGACTCAGCGTTGTTGAAACCGCAGAACTTCACGTGTTCAGCGAATCGCGAATACACCAGATGTTGGAGCAGATCGCCTCCTGGCGTTTTCAAACTGATTGGGGAACGCGCAGCCTCCCTGTCGGCGACGCGGACTACAATCCCACGGGCTATGTGCAAGGAAGTGTCTCAGCCATGCACACCGCCAGCGTTGCACGGGCCTTCTGGGCAGAGCACCGCCCCGAAACTGCATTCCAGATTTGGCATAGCCTAATTCCGTGGTTTTGGCTCGATTCTCCGGGCCATATGCATGAGTTACTCCAGGGAAGCGTCTACGTGCCCCAGTCTGAATCCGTGCCGGAGCAAACATGGTCCTCTGCAGCATTCTTATCGGCCGCATGGGAAGGACTCTTCGGACTGGCAATAAACACCAACACCGGTCTTGTGACTTTGGCACCTCATCTTCCCGCGACCTGGCATCAAACCACACTTCGCAATGTTCCCGTCCGGAAGGCGAGGTTAACATTCTCATTCGAACAGAGTTTGGATCGGCTGACTTGTCATATCGAGAACTCCGGCGAGTCCGTGCACTTACTTTACAGTCCAGCCCTGGCACTTGGAGCACGAGAAGTTACTGCAAGGAACGGCAAGCAGATGCTGCCCGTACGCATTGTGATGAACGAACAGGATCTCCACGCTGTGTTGAATGTTGAGATCCCGCATGGAGCATATGACATTACGGTGAGTTACAAAGGTGGGATTTCACTCATTACGCCCAACAATACTGATCCAATAGTCGGAGAACCGAGCAGTAGCTTGAAACTCACCTCTATCGCTCTTGAGGGGAATGTGCTGCATCTTGGAGTCGATTTGGTTGGGGAACAGAACAATAAATTGGAGGTTATTACCCATCGTAACATCAATAACGCCAGTAATCTGCTACTGAGCAAAATATCGCCGGACACATATGAGATATCCGTCCAACCTCTCAGTCCGAAGTCAGACAGTAAGTATCAGCATAAAGAGTTAGAGATACGCTTTGATAGTACGAAGAAGCCATACCGCTGAGTGCCGTTTCATCAACAGCACAATGAGATAAGGTGATAGTAACTGCCATCCGCCGCTTTCTGTAAGCTGGCAAACTGACGAACGCTTAAGGTCACATAAACGCTGGCAATGCATGCCGGAGCCTGTTATGCGTTTAGCTTTAATTTTCGGATTTATCGCGACTCGACTCGCTTTAGCTCAAAGTGGAACGCAATCTCCTCCTCTCTCGGATGAGTTTGCGCGTGCTCAACACCAGATCCAACAAGGACATTCCGCGGAGGCTATTGCGACACTCGAAAAACTGAATGAGGTCAAGCCGCCAGTAAAGGGTGTGGCTCACGATCTCGGTCTCGCTTGCTATCGAAGTGGAAGGCTTTTGGAAGCGCAACAAGCATTTGGCAAAGCCATCCAGGACGACCCTACTGACATGGAATCAGTCCAGATGCTGGGGCTCGCGCTTTACCGTTTAGGTCAGCCAGCCGCCGCTATTCCCTATCTGGAGCGAGTTCGACAGTGGATGCCCAATTCCGATGCCGATGCCAATTACGTTCTGGGGCTCTGCTATATGAATGCGCGGCGCTATGACGACGCGCGCAAGGCCTTTGCAGCCCAGTACGGCGTGCCAGCCGAATCCGGGCCAGCATATCTCCTGTTCGGCAACATGCTGATGACTGCTGATCTTCCCGAATTGGCCGCCCCCGCTGCGAAGAAGGCGCTGCAGTTGTCGCCTAACTTGCCGCTGGCACACTTTATGCTTGGCGAAGTAGCCCTGTTCAAGTCTTCACCCGATGAGGCGCTGAAAGAGTTCGAAGCGGAACGCACTCTCAATCCCGACTATTCCCCCGTCTATGACCGTTTGGGTGATGTGTATACGAGAATGGGGAACTATCAGAGTGCGCAGGAGGCCCTCATGAAAGCGATCTCGCTCGATACATCGCGAACCGGTCCATTCATTCTCATGGGCAAAGTCTTGTTACGCAGGGATGATCCTCAATCCGCTGTTCTGTATTTGAAGCACGCCGTGAAGATGGATTCTGGCAACTATGTCGCGCACACTTTACTGGGCCAAGCTTACCGTAGGCTAGGTAACGAGGAAGAGGCGCGACGAGAACTGGATACCGCTGCCAAAATTCAAAATGCAAACGATCTGAAACCTCAGCCGATACAGTAATTTCAACGCGAAAGCTGGGCGTAGGGTCTTGGCGTGAGTCATTCTACAGGATTTGCTCTATTGGATTCACCTTAGACCCGAGAGCATAGTTTTTCTATCTGTTCGACATTACTGCGGACTCGTCTGCTGGCTCCCAACTCCGCTCGAGAGCTACTCGCCCTACACGTGTACTCAGGTTCTTGTGTGTGGAGGGAACCATGGTTTCACGGAAGTACTTCAGTGATAAGCGATCAGCCTTTTTCTATTTCATCAAGACCCGAACTTGCCTATCAGTCCTAGTGGCGTTAATTCTTGCGCTCGTACTGTCTGGCGAATCGCCCCAAGCAAGCGCGCAGGCAGTGTACGGATCTGTTGTCGGCACGGTCACTGATTCTACCGGAGCAGTGGTCAAGGGAGCCAAGATTACCGTCACTGACATTAGCAAGGGCACGGCGGTTCTTACGCAAACAAACGACACGGGCGCGTATAGAGTCGACCATCTCATTCCCGACACTTACAGCGTCACCGCCGAAGCCCCAAATTTTCAGACCAGCACGATGCCGAGTGTCATCGTCTATGCGGATACGGCTCCTAAGGTCGACATAACTCTGCAAATTGGCCAGACCAGTACTACAGTTCAGGTTAGTACAGCCCCACCCGTGTTGAACACCGACCGGGCCGATGTCAGCACGATCTTGAATCCTCGGGCGGTGGAGCAGCTGCCGAATCTCCAGCGCAATTTCACGTCGTTCGAATTGCTCACGCCGGGGACAACCTACATTGGTTGGAGCGTGGGACAGGACACGAATCCTCAACAAAGCGAACAGATTGAGGTCAATGGCCAGCTGCCTTTTGCAACCGGTTACGAATTAGATGGAACGGATAACCAGGACCCGATTCAAGGCGTAGAGGTGATTAATCCGAATCTCGACGCCGTTTCGGAGATGAAAGTCACATCGCAAAACTACGATGCGGAGTTCGGTAATGCTGTGGCTGGTTTGGTAACAGCTCAAACGAA
Source organism: Candidatus Sulfotelmatobacter sp. (assembly GCA_030038125.1). Classification (GTDB taxonomy): domain Bacteria; phylum Acidobacteriota; class Terriglobia; order Terriglobales; family Acidobacteriaceae; genus Sulfotelmatobacter. The sequence goes on along the minus strand of JASHPL010000284.1, from coordinate 1,082 downwards.
GTCTGGTGCGAACGCAATTCATGGTTCGGCGTTTGAATATCGCCGATCCGATTTTACGCAGGCCCGCGATCCATTCACGCAGATCGGACCCAATGCGATTCCATCATTTCTCCACAATCAGTTTGGTGGTTCCGTCGGCGGACCGATCAAGAAGGACAAGACGTTTTTCTTCGGCGACTATCAGGGATTGCGTGAAAGAACGGGAACGACGATTCTGACCACAGTGCCCACCGCGCTTGCGCACACAAGTTGCACTTCCGGAGGAACCTGCAACCTGAGCGATTATCTGAATCCAGCTTTAGGTGGTGGCGCCATCTATCAGGCGTACGATCCGGAAACCGATACTAGCGGAACCGTTGGACGCACACTTTTCCCCAACAACATGATTCCCGCCGGCCGCCTCTCCACCGCAGCCGTGAATCTCATGAAAGATATGCCCATGCCGAACTTCGGCAGTGGACTCATTTTCGACAACTACACCGGCTCCGGCTCCGGAGGATTCAATACCGACCAATTTGATGTGCGAATCGATGATCAGGTGAAGACGACTTTTCACACCTTCGGACGATACACGCGCTTCAACTCTTCACTAAATGGGGCCCCCGTTTTTGGCGCAGCCGGAGGTCCCGGCTTTGGCTTAGGTAACTTCGCCGGGGCTGATTCGGTGGTCGACCAGAACATTGCCGCCGGTGGAGATTATGCGCTCTCCGCCAAATGGCTCACCGACTTTCGCTTCGGCTGGTTTCGCATTCACATCAACGACGAAGGCCCCGACTACAACCAACCGCTCGGAACTGGGCTGGGCATCCCTGGAGTGAATCAGGGAGACCTGAGTCTCACTGGCGGACTGCCGCAGTTCCAGATCACAGTTCCCTCGAATGGCGCGAATGGCAGCTCGGTGGTCACCTACGGAACGACAACCAACCAATACCTGCAGACAGAAAGCCAATTTCAGGGAGTAAACAACTGGACCCACGTCATTGGAAATCATAATGTCAAGTTTGGAGCGGATCTGCGCTATGCCATGAACCATCTCGTTGGCGTAAACAACAACAACCTACTATCCGGACAATTTCAGTTTC
>JASHPL010000283.1 GCA_030038125.1 Candidatus Sulfotelmatobacter sp. | reverse complement strand
GCCTTAATCGGGGGAGCCGCGTGGGCCTGGTGTTCAAGAAACGCGATCTGGAGGAGTATGGTGGTTTGTTCGTGCGACAGATTGAAAGTATTTTTCCAAAGGCAGGACTAACTTTCGGCGCGCTGGCGCTGGAAGAAATCGAGCCACTCGACAAGTGGCTGCAGCGTGGAAAATGGCAACTGCTGTTTTTCAGCAACCGGATCTGGGACGAATTGCCGGAAAGTGTGCGATCACGGCCGGATGTGGCCACGCCGACGTTGCGCGCCGATCCGGTGTCGCTTGAAAAAGCGCGGCTAGAAGTTGGCATCCTTTCCTAAAGACCTTGGCGTCCTTTGCGCACCACGTTCGGAGGATTTGAAATTGCCCATCAGTGTGGCGACCGATGTCGGGGGCACGTTCACCGACCTGGTGGGCTATGACTGGCACACCGGCGAATTCATCGTCGCGAAAGATTCTACGACTGCTGACGATTTTTCGCGTGGGATTTTGAGCGCGCTCGTGAAATCGCGGCTGCCTACCCGATCAGTGAAGAGATATTTTGCGAACGGTTCAACCGTTGTCATCAACGCTCTCACCGAACGAAAGGGCGTGAGAACTGCTCTGTTCACCACTCGGGGATTTCGGGATGTGCTTGAAATCCAGCGCTCGAACCGGCCCGACATTTATAACTTCACTTATTCGAAGCCGCTCGCCTTTATTCCCCGCGAACTCAGCTTCGAAGTGCGCGAGCGATTAGATGCCAACGGGCAGGTAATCGAAAAGCTCGATCTGGCGGAGTTGCCTGCGCACATTCGGCAATGTCGAAAAAAGAATGTGGAAGCGATTGCTGTCTGCTTTCTGAACGCCTATGGGAACGGGGTTCATGAGCAGAAGTGTGCCGAGTGGATCGGCAAACATGCCCCGGAGATATTGGTCTGCTGCTCGCATGAACTGACGCAAGAGTATCGCGAGTACGAACGCGCGAACACGACGGTGTTGAACAGCTACGTGCAGCCTGTTGTGGCGCGATATTTGGCGAATCTCGAGTCAGGACTGCGTAAGGTTGGAGTCAGTGGGCAACTGTACGCGATGGCATCAAATGGCGGCGTAATGAAGTTTTCGCAGGCGAAGCGAGCGCCAATCCAAGTGGTGGAGTCGGGGCCAGTAGCAGGCGCGATTGGCGCGTGCGCGATTGGAGAAATGATCGGCGAGTCGAATCTGCTGACACTCGATGTTGGCGGAACGACGGCGAAGACCACGCTAATTCACAAAGGGCAATTGCGTATCAACAGCGATTACTTTATTGAGAAAACGCTCACTTCGGCGGGATATCCGCTGAAGGTGCCGTGCCTGGATATCGTTGAAATCGGCGCAGGCGGAGGAAGCATTTTCAACCGAGACGAAACCGGCGTGTTGCGAGTTGGGCCCGTGAGCGCGGGAGCGGTGCCAGGTCCAGCGAGTTACGGCCGGGGGGGGACGAAGCCAACGGTGACCGATGCCTTCTTATTGACAGGTATCTTGAATCCCAACTATTTTCTCGGCGGAGATATTCATCTGAGCAAGCAGCGGGCATACGAAGCGTTTGCTTCTGAATCGCGGAAGTTAGGAATTAGCGTCGACAGACTCGCGCAAGGAACGGTGCGGCTCGCGAATTCGCAGATAATCAATGCGCTGAAATTGGTGTCCGTGAAGCGCGGGTATGATCCGCTCAATTTTACGCTCGTGGCGTACGGCGGAGGTGGGCCATTGCACGCATCGAGCGTGGCGCGGCAACTCGGCATTCCGAAGGTTTTAATTCCCCGGTTGCCGGGAGTCTTTTCGGCATGGGGAATGCTGATGGCAGACTTACGGCGAGATTTTTTGCGCACGCAGATTATGCTCGTCGATCGAGCGTGCCGCGAGAAACTCAAGAGCACTTTCGCGGAACTGGAACAGCAAGCTCGCAAAGCGTTTTCCGAAGAAGGGCGCGAAGAACAGATTCGCATGGAACGCTTCGTCGATGCCCGCTATCGAGGCCAGGAACACAGCGTGAAGGTGCCGGTCGCAGAGGCAGCGCTGAAAAACCAAGACATGAAAGTTTTGCGGCGAGACTTTGACGAATTGCATCAGCGCGCATACGAATTCACGCTGGAAGATCAGATGGAGATCGTCACATGCCACCTGGTTGCATATGCAAAGCTAGTGAAGCCCGCCATCCGGCGGTTGCCACGACGAAAAGGATCTCGCACGAAGCCAAAGGAATCACGCTTGGTCCATCTCGAAGACCACGCCGCACGAGTGGAAGTATTCGAGCGCAGCTGGCTGGCACCGGGCACGCGGCTCAACGGCCCGGTAGTGGTTGAAGAGCCGACCGCAACCACAATTGTGAATCGTGGGGACAGATTGCAGGTCGATGAGTACGGGAATCTACAGATTGAAATCCTCCAACGCTCACGGGGGTGATCTTCGAGCGGACGGCCTCGTCTTGGCGTCGATTTGTTTTGGCGATCGTTTCTGTTTTTCCCGCAAGGCAGCGGTCGCTTCCCGGTTCAGCTGCAACGTTTGGCGATCGACCGCAACCGCGTAGAGTTGCCGCGCCTGTTCAATGCTGACAAGCCCGTTACGAACGTCGGCCGCGACCTGCTGTGGATCACGGTCGGCTGCAGGGCCATAGCCGCCGCCTCCGCCGGTTGAGAGGCGGACGATATCGCCTGCGCGCAATTTTCGGGCCGCAATTTTTCCGCGTGAGTCTCCGGCCAATCCGGCAGAAAGGATGGTCACGCAGTTGCAGGTTCCCGCGCCACCTCCCGAAAGCCCCCAGGGAGGAAATTTTGCTCTTCCAAACGACGCAGTGAAATTGGCCTCGCGGCTTAGCACACGATAATCTTTGACGACTCCAAATCCGCCACGAAATCTTCCCGCTCCCGCTCCTGCCTGTGTATTCAGTGCGTACTGTTCGACGCGAAGCGGAAATCTCGCCTCGATGACCTCGGTCGACATATTGAGGGTTTCGCCGTCGCCGAGACAGAACTGTGCGCTCGCGCCATCGTGAGTGGCCGTGGCACCCCAGCCCCCGGGTTGCGGTTCTACGAGAGCGTACGGCTGCTTCTTTCGGTCGTCATAGCCGCCTAGGATGGTGCCGCACACGCTAAGAAAATGGCCGGCGGGCAGACGTGCAGGAATATGCGGAGCGAGCGCTTTCATGATCAGGTCTCCGACGTAAGCGTCGGTCTCCCAATAAGTCGAAGTGGGAGCGGGCGGAAGCGCGTGAAAGATGCTTCCGGGATCGGTGAGAAGCCGCAGCGGACGAAAATTGCCTTCGTTGGCAGGAGCGTGTGGAGAAGTGATCGCCTTGAATGTAGCTTTGGCAGTGCACAGCGAGGCGGGATAAGAAGCGTTGATGGAGCCGCCGACTTGCGGGCTCGAACCCCGCAGGTCCACGACGAACTCGCGGGCGGAAACCGTAAGCCTGATCTGTACGCGGATGGGATCGTCGTGAATTCCGTCGTCATCGATAACATCTTCCGCCTCGAAATCTCCGTGCGGCAGATGCTTGAGAGCGTCTTTGCTGACCTTCTCGCCGGAAATCAAAATTTTGTGAAACGCGCGTTGCATGGAAGGTAAACCGTACTTTCCGCAAAGTTCTTCCACTCGACGGGAGGCGATGCGAAGAGACGCTTCCTGCGACAACATGTCACCGATGGTCATTTCGGGAATGCGCACGTTGTGGCGAATCATATCGATAAGCGGCTGCGACAGTTTGTCGTGCTCGTAGAGCTTCATCACCGGAAAGAAAAGTCCCTCCTGAAAAATTTCGGTGGAATCGGAAGTCCAGCTACCGAAGTGCATGCCGCCCACGTCGGACCAGTGGCCTTTGCTCACGGCAAACGCCACCAGCAGGCCCTTGTACATAATCGGGCGAATCAGCGTAACGTCGTTGAGATGCGTTCCGTTTCCGTAGGGGTCGTTCGTGATGAATACATCGCCAGCATAAATGGCACGCTTGAACTTTTCGAGTGTTTGCTTTACGGCCAAATCGAGCGTGCCCAAAAAACCCGGCACACCAGCTGCTTGTGCGATGAGCTGGCCTTCGTGATCGGTGAGGCCGCAGGCGTAATCGAGCACTTCGTAGATGACCGGGCTCTTGCTGGTACGGCCGAAGGCGTGAAACATTTCTTCGGCGGCCGAAATGAGACCTTCCTGAATAATCTCCAGCGTGAAAATATCAGTTCGTGCTCGAGCCATTGCGAACTCCACCTGAGGATTGAGCGATCTCGATGATGAGATCGCCGTAAGGACCGACCGCCAGCTTGTCTCCCGGACCGAGCACAGTAGTCGCAGTTCTTTCTTCGACAATCGCAGGGCCGGTCAGAGAATTTCCCGCCAGCAGTTTTGCGCGCTCATACGTAGGAAACGGAACAACGCGGTCGAATTCACGCCAGAAGACATCGCGCTGCTGCTTGATCGCCTGCGAGGCATTTTCACCGCCGCTGGGAATTGGACGAAAGTCGGGCTTCTCGACTCGTCCGACGGCTTGCAGACGGAAATGCACGATCTGCACCGGTTCTTCGGTTCGATGGCCGTAAGTGCTTTCATGCATCCGGTGGAAGGATGCTTCCAACGTTCGCCTTTGGTCCTCGGTTAAGGTTCCGGGGGCAAGAGGCACCGTTATGGAATGGCCGCCCTGGCCGAGGTAGCGCATATCGAGGCTACGGTGGAATTCGCGTTTCTCCGGCGGAATTCGGTCGGCTTCGAGAGCGTTTTGACCAAGAGACTCGAGTTCGTAAAAAATCGAGTCAATACGGCTGGCGGTAGAATTTTCAAGATCGATGATCACGGTTCGGGAATAGTGATGGACCAGATCAGACAACAACATGCCCATGGCTGAAAAGTTGGCGGGCGCGACCGGAATCACGACTTTGCGAATTTCGCACTTGTGCGCGAGATTGCAGGCAAAAAACGGACCAGATCCGCCGAAGGCGAGCAACGCAAAATCGCGCGGATCGAAGCCTTTCTCAACCGTGATCTCCCGAATTGCGCCCGCCATTTTTGTTTCGACAATGGCAAGAATACCGCTGGAAGCGCGCCTGTAGTCGAGGCCCAACGGTGCGGCGATTTTTGAAGTGATGGCAGCGCTGGCCGCATGGCGGTCAAGCCGCATCTCGCCGCCGAGAAAAAATTCTGGGTCGAGCAAACCCATGCAGAGCGCGGCATCGGTGACGGTTGGTTGCTGGCCCCCGCGAGCGTAACAGACGGGGCCCGGATTCCCGCCGGCGCTTTCAGGACCCACCTGCAGGGCGCCGCCAGCATCGACCGACGCAATGCTGCCGCCTCCAGCACCGATCGAACGGATGTCCATGATCGGAAGCATCAGTTTGTAACCTTCGATCGTCGTTTCTGAGACGACGCGCGGTTGCCCGTTCACGATAAGGGAAACGTCAAAACTGGTACCCCCGCCGTCAGCCGTGATCAGATTTTGCATGCCTGTCGCGGCCGCAAGACGGCTTGCTCCGAGCACTCCACCGGCCGGACCGGACATCAAAGTAAAGATCGGGCGCTCCCGCGCATCGGTGAAACTCATTGCGCCGCCGCTGGAGCGAAGCAGCAGAAATCTCTGGGAGAAGCCCTCCTGTCGCAAATTCGTTTGCAGATGGCCGAGATAGTCCTGAACTTTCGGTTGAATATAACTGTTCATCACCGCCGACATTGTGCGTTCGTACTCGGAATACTCCCTCAGAATCCGGTGGGAAAGCGTGACGTAGAGTTCCGGAGCTTCTTTGGCAAAAATCGCTCCAATCTGTTCTTCGTGCGAAGGATTGGCGTAAGAGTGCAGCAGGCAAATGGCAACCGCCTGAACGCGGTGTTGTCGAAAGTGGCTGATCGCCGTCAATACTGCTTCGCGATCGAGCGCTCGCAGGACGTTTCCTCGCGCATCGATGCGCTCGTCGACTTCCATGCGCAGACGGCGTGGAACGAGCGCGGGCGGTTTCCGATAGAGAATGTCGTACATGTCGGGCCGATCCATCCGTGCGATTTCGATGACGTCGCGGAATCCCTTGGTGGTGATCAGGCCGGTGCGAGCGCCCTTCTTTTCGAGAATCGCGTTGATGCCCAAGGTTGTGCCATGCACGAATAAGTGCACCTCGCGCAGATCGAGTTTCTCTTTGCGGATGACATCGAGCACCCCCTGACTCGGTTCGACCTTGGTTAACGTCTTGTTGCAGCGAATTTCGCCGCTGCGGAGATCCCAACTGATGAGGTCAGTGAAAGTCCCTCCGACATCGACGGCGAATCGCATGGATGGTTGGCTGTTTGGCATGATGAGTTCTTGCTCTCTATTAGAGATTTATGGCCGCTTGGTGGATAGAATGGCGCGCAATGCAGCGGTGCGTTCGCCGTCGACTCTCAGTTCGTTACCGACTTCGCAAAGCACGACACCGTACTCGTTTCCTGCGATGGAACGGCTGACATAGCCGGCAATGACATCGGCGAGGACGGCGTGGGGATCGCGGTCAAGAGGATTGCCCCAACCCGCTCCCCCTCCGCTACGGATCAGAACCCGGTCACCGGCGTGAAGTTCAGCTTTGTGCTTTCCTCGTTTTAGTTCACGCGGCGTGCCGGGAAAATAGGTGATTTCGTTCAGCATGCCCGCTTTGCCGCCATCTATGCCAGTGATGATGCTGGCCTCGGTGCGCTCGGCGATCGATATCGCCGTGGTGGACTCGAGTGCGTGATATTCCTTGACTACGCCAAGGCCGCCGCGAAACTTGCCAGCACCGCCCGAGTCTTCCCGTAGTTCATATCGCTCCACAAGCAACGGAACCCGAGTTTCTTCGATCTCGTTGGGAATGTTGCAGCAGCCGGACTCGCAGTGATGAAGCAGAGCGTTTTCTCCATCACGACTCGGGCTGGCACCCAATCCCACCGCTTCTACTCCGCCTCCGTAATCGCCGCGACCGGTCTCGTGGTCGAAATAGGTCATCAGGAAGTCGCAACAGTCACCTCCGGAGTGGGCAGTAACTCGCTGCGGAATCGCTTTCGCCAATGCCATCGGGATCAAATCCATGAGTCGCTGCTCGGGCCATGCGTAAAGGAAGCAGGCAGCGGGAGGAGCGGGATTGAAAATGGAACCATACGGTGCGATCACTCGCAGCGGTCGGAAATGTCCCTCGTTTGCGGGTAGTAGGGGAGTCGTGAGTGATTTCAGGACATAGCGGCACGCCGACATGGTTCCCGGAAACGGCGAGTTGATCGGCCCGCGCTGCTGAGGAGCTGAACCGGAAAGATCGATGGTGAAATCGCTGCCCCGCACGGTAACGCTCGCATGTAAGTTTACAGGCTCTGGATCAACCCCGTTGTTGTCCATCCAATCGACGATGTCCCAGGTGCCGTCAGGAATGGCCATAACGGCGGCACGTGAGATTCTCTCGCCATGCGAGATCATCTCCTGAATCGCGCTGCGGAATGTCTCTCTGCCATAACGTCCGACCAGGGTTTCAACGCGATGGCCGCCGACCTGCAGCGACGAAGCGGCCGCGAGAAAATTAGTCGCCGTGGTGTTGGGGATGCGCGAATGGGCCTTGATGAGCCGCAGGATCTGCTCCTGAAGTTCGCCCTTACGAAACAAATACAACGCGGGCATCAGGAGCCCCTCCTGGTACATCTCGGTTGAGGTCGTCGGATAGGGGTCGATGGCACCCAGATCGCCCATGTGCGCCTTGAGCGCGGTATAAGCGACGATCTCGTTCTCGAAAAAGACCGGAGCAACCAGGGCCGCATCGATGGGCTGGCTGCCGGTATCGAAAGGAACCGAGGTGGTAAGAACATCGCCGGGCGCCAGGTTCGAGAGGCCCACCTGGTCGATGCACGACTTAACGCAATAGTTGAGTGTGCCCGAGAACAGCGGGATTCCGGGCACGTCGGCGATGAGCCGCAGTTCATGATCGTAGATAGAGATCCCGAAGTCGTTGAGTTCGTACAGAATCGCTAAGGTGGTCGTGCGTTTGAAGCATCGCTTCAACTGCTCGGCGGCGGAGATCAGTTCGTAGCGAATGACTTCGGTTGTGATCGGGTCGGCCAACTCTTCTCCTTACCCTCAGCGGAAGAAGTTGCTGGATTTACGCCTGTTAATTTTTGCAAGCGTCCTCGCCGCGTTGCTCCACGATACTGAAAATGAATCCAACAGATCAGTTCTCTCGATTGGACCGGCCAGCTTGGGCGCGCTACAATTTCGTCTTCTAAAAGTGTGCTTGTTCTAACACAAATGTGCCGGATGTCAAACAAATTTCTCTTGACAGCGCGGACGGAGAAGGCGTAACTTTCCGGCCACAAAAGTCTCATGCTCCGGATGCGGTCTTTCCTCGAGGGCGGCCTTGAACACACGAGATGCTGGCGAAAGCGTCAGACCCAGACCCGCAGTGCTTAACGGGAAATGCCTTCTTGTTTGTCGGCTGGTTCTGGTCTGGTTGGCGTTGCGGCTGGCGGCGAGCGGGCAGAATTTCACTACCTTAAGCGGGAGTGTGCTCGATCCCTCGGGCGCGGCGGTTGCTAATGCCCGAGTTTCGATTGTGAATGAAGGAACCGGGGCCGCGCGAAACACCACTAGCAGCGCGGTCGGCACCTACGAGTTCTCGCAAGTGGCTGCCGGAAAATACACCCTGACCGTTGACGCCACGGGATTCAAGCAGGCGATCCAGCAACATGTTGCGGTGCTGGTCGCGACGCCCACGCGGGTTGACGTCACGCTGCAGGTGGGCGCTAGCGCACAACAGGTGGTTACCGTGGAAGGCAGCGTGGAGACGGTGAATACGCAAGATGCCAGCGTGGGAAGCGCATTTGACCAGCAGCAGATCGTGCAGTTGCCTTTCGCCGCGCGCAACCCGGTAAATCTGCTCACGCTGCAACCGGGCGTGGTTTTTACCGGATCGTCCGATACAGATCTGCTCGCCATGGGTTCGACACAGGACTTGGATCCGCGGGAGGGCGTGGTGAACGGCGTGCGCGGGAATCAGAGCTACGTATCGCTCGATGG
>JASHPL010000282.1 GCA_030038125.1 Candidatus Sulfotelmatobacter sp. | reverse complement strand
GAGCCCGGCAAGCACCCCGCGGCTCCAACTCCAGTTCAGATTCAGGTTAACCAGCCCACGTGCCACGGTGAAATACACGGCGGCGTGAACCAGATAGAAGCCTAGCGTCACCAAAAATCGCGCGCCGGCATTTTCCACATCAAGCTTCACCCCTAGCGAAGAAGCGCCGTAGCCCACAACGGTTTTCGCGATTCCGTACAGGCCGATGGGATTGTGACCCAGCATATCCTGTGCAAGCCCAATGACCGCGCCGGTCAGCAGCCCGGAAATCGGATTGCGGCGCGCCATGGCGAAGAAAATCGTAACCAGCAGCGGTAAATCAAAGTAAACGGCAAATCGCGGAAAATGCAGCGGCACGAAAACCTGCACAAACAGCGCCAGCAGCGGTACTCCGATCGTCACCGGAATGCTGAACCGGTAAACCTCAACTTGCTCTCCGGATGTGTAGGTAATCGGCACGCTATTGTGGACTGCTCTCGTCGGCGGGCGGTTGAGAATTGGACGGCTGAACGGGCGCAGCGGTCGGCACGGACGGCCGTGGCTGCGTTAGCAGAGTGTCAGGCTTGGCTGGCGACACCGCGGTTCTCGCTGTTCCAGACAAAGCTGTCTTTGGCGTTTCCGCAACCTTGATCGCCGAGGACTGCGAACTGCCAGCAGGCTTGGTGGTGGACGTAGCTGATTTCGCGGCAGGCGCTGCTCTACTCGTTTGCAGAGATCCAGCCGTTCCCGCGGTTGGAGACGAGGTCGCACTTGGAGAAGAGTGTGCGGGTGGGGCCCCAGACGGACTCTTCGCAACCTGCGGAGTTGCCGCCCTATTGGTTGCAGGTTCCGGCGAACCGGGGACAGGCGTCGCGTCCGCGGCCGGTTTGTCCGGAACGGAAGGCAAGCGTTGCGCCAGAATATCGGCGGCACGCTGATGGACCGACTCGTCAGCCACAGCCTGACGCTCCTGCTTCTCCACAATAACCAGCACCTCTTCCAGACGGCTGAGATCGGCGGCGGGTCTGACTCTGATATTCAGGAAAAGATCCTTTCCGTTCCCGACCCTGGTGACAATCCCGACCGGCAGCCCTTTGGGAAAAATCTGGTCTCCGCCGCTGGTGAGCACGGTTTCGCCGACCGGCACCTGCTCGTCGCTCATCACGCGTTCGAGCACAACTTCACCGTTCGCGGTGCCGCGCAGAACACCTTGCAGCCTTGATTTTTCCAGAATCACGCCCACGCCGCTGGTCTGATCGTTGATCAGAAGCACTTGCGCGACAGAGGGGTAGACGAGCATGACCTTGCCCACGATGCCGTCTGCGGTAATGACCGCCATATCTCGTTTCAGCCCGGCATCCTCGCCCTTGTCGAGGTAAATGACGCGCGAAAGATCGCTGCCGCTCGACCCGATCACCTGCGCCGCCACCGTCTTGGCGATGTACTGCTCCTTGAAAGCGAGCAGGTTTTGCAGCCGATGGGCCTGAGCGGCGTCCTGATTGAGGCGCACCTGCTCGATGCGCATCTGCTCGATCTCCTGTTTGAGTTCGCGGTTCTCGGCGCGCACGCCGCGCAGGTAGAAGTAGTTGTGCCAGAGATTCGTGCTGCTCGACTGAACCCAGATCAGCCCGCGCTCGAAAGGAGAGACCGCGTCGACCACCCAGATTCGAATCAGACGAGTGTTTTCCTCGTCGTGGCCGGCGCGTTTGACCTGCACCGCCAGCCCCAGCACCTGCAGAAATAAGACGCCAACCAGAATGATGAGATTGCGGTAACGGCCGAGAACGGATTCCATAAAACCAGTTTCAAAGTTTCAAGGTTTCAAAGTTTTGAGTTTCAGAATCAGCGCTCGAAAGACTCACTCCGACGTGAAACCTTGAAGCCCTGAACATAGCTACTCAATCGAGATCTTGCGCAGGAGCTTGAAGTCGCTGAGCATTTTGCCGGTGCCCAGCACCACGCTGCACAGCGGATCATCGGCGATGGAGACTGGCAATCCGGTTTCTTCGCGGATGCGCTTATCCAAATTCTTCAGCAGTGCTCCTCCGCCGGTGAGCACAATACCGCGATCACTGATGTCGGCAGAAAGCTCGGGAGGCGTACGTTCCAAAGCCACGCGGATTGCATTCATGATGGTTGAAACACATTCGCTCAAGGCTTCGCGGATTTCCCCGTCATCGACTGTAATGGTCTTGGGTACGCCCTCGATCAGGTTGCGGCCCTTGATCTCCATCGTCATGGGCTTGTCGAGCTGGTGCGCAGAGCCAATTTCCATCTTGATCTGCTCGGCGGTGCGCTCGCCGATGAGCAGGTTATATTTCCGCTTCAGATAATTCATGATGGCCTCGTCCATCTGATTGCCAGCCATGCGCACAGAACGCGAATAAACGATGCCGCTGAGAGAAATAACCGCGATGTCAGTGGTGCCGCCCCCTATGTCGACGACCATGTTGCCGCTGGGTTCGGTAATGGGAAGACCGGCGCCGATGGCGGCGACCATCGCCTGCTCGACCAAATGCACTTCACTGGCTTTGGCGCGGTAAGCGGAATCCATGACGGCGCGCTTTTCCACCTGGGTAATTTCCGACGGCACACCGATGACGATGCGCGGGTGCACCAGCATCTTGCGGTTATGCGCCTTCTGAATGAAGTAATTCAGCATCTTCTCCGTGACTTTGAAGTCGGCGATCACGCCATCTTTCATAGGCTTGATGGCGACAATGTTGCCCGGAGTGCGCCCAAGCATCTCTTTTGCCTCTTTGCCCACTGCCTCGACTTCGCCCGTGTTCTTGTTGATGGCGACAATCGAAGGCTCGTTGACGACGATGCCTTTGCCGCGCGCGTAGACCAGCGTATTGGCGGTGCCCAGATCGATCGCCAGATCGCTGGAAAAAATGCTGAACAGCGAACGCAGGTTGTGGTTGCGTGTCGCGCTTGAGTGGAATCCGTTGTTTGACATGACGAATGCTTCCCGCGTGTCGTTCCGACCCGCTCTGCCGGAAGTACCCCGACATCCTTGCTATGTTTTTGTTGTGGATTACTCGACATCCTATTTTACGGGATGCGCGGCAACCCTGCTTAAAAACCCAAGTTTCAAGCTTTCAACGTTTCAAGATCTTCCGGCATCGACCTCTACAGTAACGCGACTCTCGTGAAATGCCCTTCCAAACCAAATCCACCTGGGAAACCAAAACTTTTCTGCCCCGGAAACCTTGAAACGTGAAACCTTGAAACTTTGAAACGTGCTTCACCGACTTTTGAAATCTGCCTTACTGAATAATGATCTTCCGCTGCTGCGTATTCACACCGCCCTGCGCCGTCTGCGCGGTTACCGTAATGACCGCCTCGCCCGTAGGCAATGGCGGCGTGAAGTAATGAAACGAGCCATCCGCCGCGATCATTGGTACTTCGCTGCCGTTGACCATCACGCGCGCCCCGCTCTGCGTCTTGCCCGTCACCTCGATCACATGCCCGTGCTGAATAAACGGATCCAGCTCCAGGTCGATCGCCTCGCTATCCTTGCCTTTGGCAATGATGGTGAAGCGATTCTTCTCGCTCTCTACCGACTCCTTACCGGAGGTATCGTAGGACTGCACCATCCAGTAATAGGCGCCGTCGCCGAGCCCGGAAACCGTAACCGCTGCAGTATTGATTTTCTTGTCGACCAGTGTAGAGGAGAAATAGGGATTGCGGGAGATACGCAGACGGTAACCAACTGCATTCGCCATCGGAGTCCAGGTAAACTCCACGTCCTTGGTCGCTTCCCCGGAAAACAGAGGAGCCATGTTGGCGGGCGCAATCGGCGTAGGTGGACCAATCTCTTTGGCCTTCTCAAGGTGCGCCTGTTGGTTGCTGAAGCTGACTTTCTCCCAATTGGCCAGTTGGACGGTTTCCCCGTTGCGCGTGACTTCGCCGGTTCCCTTCTTGATCAGGATTTCGTGCTGATCGGCTTTAGGATCGTTATGGACTTGCGCCGCCGACTCGGGCGCTAGAGAAGCTGTGGCTCCGGCCACAATGACCTGCGATTTCGATCCCTGGCTGTAGGTCGCGGTCGACAGATCGACCGTTCCGGTGCTGACGGCCACGGCCACGTTGGTTTGCTGCTGATCGTTAGCGGAGTTCTCTTCAATGACGATCAGCGAATCCTGTTTGATGGTATAGCTGGTTCCATCGTTGAAGACGACCTTGGCCATGCCTTCCGAGCCGGTCTGCACCACGTCGCCTTTATCGAGCGGCAGGTTGTAGTCGGCCGCGATCCAGCTATTACCGTTGCCCTTCTTCACCCGTACTGTGCCGTCGAGGGCGGTGAAGTGAGCCTGCTGGGCCGTCGTAATGCCGCTACTCGCCGCCGGAGCCATCCCCGCCACGCGCTCCAGCACTTTGCTGACGACACCGTCCGCCTTGTTCAGGCTGTTTTGCGTGAACTGCGGAAACGCCGCCCGCACGGCAATGAAAAATACGGCGGCAATGGCGAGGATCAGCAGCGCCACACTGCGGTACGTCACCGTCGTCCACGCAATGTGGACCCCAGGTTTGCGGTTCGCGGAAGACACTTTTGCTGAAAAGCCTGTGAATCCTGCCTAAATATCAGTAAAAGAAAACGGTAGCACAGAGAAAACGGGGTCTAGAACAGGTAATCCGGCGGGAAGGTTACCTTGGTGTGAACTTTCGGGTGAACAAACGAACGTGGCCTCCCGCCAAACCCTCCGCGGAATATCGGGGACTAAAATCTTTATATGCAGGCGCCTCTTCTTCTAACTCTGGCTCTTGGCTCGTGCCTGGCTGCCGGGCAGACGGCGGCCGATCTCGACGCCGAGCCGCACTATCACCTGCTTCTCGAGAACGATCAGGTCCGAGTTTTCCGTCTGACTTTGCAGCAGGATGAATCCGCTTTCGTCCGCTTTCGACGCAGTTTGCTTACCGTCACGTTGCAGGACGGCGAGATCATCATCTGGGACGAGGGCAAATCGCCGATCCAGCATTTTCAGGTGCATCAAGGCGAGACTAGCTTCCGTTGGTTCGTTCCACAGGAGCATGAACAAGCCTTGGCCGGCGGGTACAAAAATGATCGCCAGAATGACTATCGCAACATCACCATCGAGTTTCTGAATCCTTACATCGGGTGGGCATTTCCGTACGGTGGAACCATAAACCCGGGCTCCATGTATATCGGAGGCGCAATCGTTGCCGACGTTCTGCTGCAGCCCGGAGACTCCATACCGGCTCCGGACCAGGCCGGACCGGAATTGTTGATTTCCGTCTCGGATCTGAACTTGAAGAGCCCCAGTGGAGTGCGCATTCGCAAGTCTGCGGCCGATGCGACGTGGATTCCGGCTGATTTGGTCTCCCAATGGACCAACCACGCCAAGACTCCTGCGCGGTTTGTAATTGTCGAATTTCGGCCAGATGTTTTTAACTAGGGACATGCGCCCCGTCTCACCGGAATGAGGGTCTCATGACACGCCCGTTCGTTGTCCGCTATTCTTGACTGCTCCCATGGCCGGCACGGTTACCACCGTCGTTGCTCCCAAGCAAGGCCAGCAATCTTTTCTGACCAGCGGCATGGCCGTTATCTGGGCTATCGCGCTGGCGAAGCTCGCGTTTCACATCTACTTCAATAACCGTTATGGCTATTTCCGGGACGAATTCGACTACATCTCGTGCGGCAACCATCTGCAATGGGGATATGTCGATCAGCCGCCTCTCATCCCGTTTCTAATCCGAGTTTGCCGGGCTGTGCTGGGAGACTCGCTGCGGAGCATCCGCTTCATCCCGGCGCTTGCCTCGTCGCTACTGGTCGTGCAAACCGCCGCCATCGCGAGAGCGTTCGGTGGACGCAGCTACGCTCTGCTGCTCAGCGCGATCTGCGTCATCGTCGCGCCACAATATCTTTCCAACGGCAGCGTACTCGGCACCAATTGCCTGGAACCGAACCTTTGGATGGGATGCGCCTATTTGGCGATCCTCGCCATCGAACGCGACAACCCGCGCTATTGGCTTTGTTTTGGCGTGATCGCCGGAATTGGCCTGGAGGAAAAATATTCAATTGTTGTCTTCGGACTGGGAATCGTCATCGGCTTGCTCTTGACCAAGCAGCGACGAGTTCTCGTAGGCAACTGGATCTGGCTGGGCGGTCTGGCTGCGTTCCTGATCTTCCTGCCAAACCTTCTGTGGAATATGCACTACGGCTGGCCCTTTGCGCAGCTTATGCACAACATTCGCGCGGAGGGCCGCGATGTCGTGCTCGGACCGCTAGATTTCTTCCTGCAGCAAGTGCTGATCGTGAATCCGATTGCCGCTCCGATCTGGCTCGCGGGATTGTTGGCGCTGCTGTTTTCCGCTCGATTGAAGCCATACCGGTTTGTGGGTTGGTGCTTTCTGATTTCTTACTCGCTTTTTTTTGTGTTGCACGGGAAGGTCTACTATCTCTCGCCGATCTATCCCGTGCTGTTTGCGGCCGGAGCTGTGGTGATCGAATTGGCGCTGGATCGCCCTGACACTGCTAGCCCCCTCCTGGGATGGCTGAAACTCGCCACTGCGGCGGTGCTGGTCGCCGGCGGAGCTTACCTCGCACCGGTCGTGATTCCGGTTTTCTCCCCCGATCGCTTCCTCGTCTACCTCAACCATCTTCCCTTCAAGCTCCCTGTAACGGAGCACTCGCACGCTCGCGCCCCGCTCCCTCAATGGTACTCCGACCAGTTTGGATGGAAGGAGATCGCCGATGAAGCTGTGACCGCCTGGAATCGTGTTCCTGCCGACCAGCAGCGAGATTGCGGCATCTTCGCCCAGAATTATGGCCAGGCGGGAGCGATTGAGTTTTTCGATCGCGCCCTGCCACCGGTGATCAGCGGCGACCGAACCTACTGGCTGTGGGGTCCGCAGGGATATTCCGGCAACTGCCTCATGGTGCTCGGCGATCGAAAAGAACGCCTGCAGCAGTTGTTCAGCGACGTCGAATATCTAGGCACATCCGCCGAAAATCGCTGGGCCTCGGAACAGCAAATCAGTTTCTATCTCTGCCGTGGGCCGAAGTTCGGAAGCCTTGGTGTGTTGTGGCCGAAGATCAAGCGCTGGAGTTAACCGGCCAACGCAAGCGATTCGCGGGCAGGACTTGCCGAACAGGGAGGTGACTTGAGCCATGTGGGCCGCGCTAACTTGACAGGCATTCTCCCCGTCTAACAGAATCGGATGACCCCTGCATGAGCTTTCACTGGAGTTTTTTTCGACCAAGGATTCCCATGTTCCGCATCGCCTTCGCACTTTTCTCGCTTATCCTTATGACCACGCTTATGACAGCTCAAACTGCTTCGGTTTCGCAGCCAACGGTCTGGGCTACAAAACCCGACGCAGCCGGGTTTGAAAAACTCGAAAACGACCGTCTGGCTGCGGCTCGGACCTCGATTGACAAGCTGGTCGCCATCAAAGACCCGCGCACCATCGACAACACGCTGACACTGTTTGACGAGGCTATCCGGCAAGTGAATGCGGCCGGGTATTTGGCCGGATTGATGGAACAGGTGCATCCGGATGCAACCTTCCGGGATCACGCGACCGCGATGCTGACGAAAGTGTCGGCGGTACAGACGGGGATCGCACTGAATCACGACGTCTACAGTGCGCTCGCCTCACTCGATCTTTCTCATGCCGACAGCGCGACGCGCTACTACGTTCACCGGGAACTGCTGGAATTTCGACTGGCCGGTGTCGATAAAGACGAAGCCACACGCGCCAAACTCAAGGAACTCAATCAGAAGGCGACCGATCTGCAGTCGACCTTCGATCGAAATATTTCCGACGACCGGAAAACCGTCGAGGCCGATCCCGGCGAGTTGGCGGGCCTGCCGCAGGATTACATCGATCGTCATAAGCCGGGAGCGGACGGCAAAGTACAGATCACGACCGATTACCCGGACGCACTGCCTGTGTTCACATTTGCCAAGAGCGACGACCTTCGGCGGCGCATGTTGATTGCTTTTGACACGCGGGCGTATCCGAAGAATAAAGAAGTGCTCACCGATCTGCTGAAAACGCGCTACGAGATCGCGACGCTCATCGGCTACTCGTCGTGGGCAGACTACAACGCCGCCGACAAGATGGTTGCTAGGGGCGCAAACATCGGCGATTTCATTCAGCGGGTCGACGACGCGGCCCGACCGCTGGCGGACCGCGAATTTGAAATGCTGTTGGCGGAGAAGCGCAAGACGGATCCTGATGCGAAGCAGATCTGGGATTACGAGCGAGCATATCTTTCGGAACTTGTCCGGCGCCAGCAGTACGACTTCGATTCGCAGTCGGTGCGGCCATATTTTCCGTTCATGCAGGTAAAGCAGGGGATCCTGGATGCGGCGGCTGCCCTATTTCATGTCGGCTTTGAGCAGGAGCACAATGTGCCGGCGTGGGATCCGTCGGTCGAGACTTGGCTCGTGATCGATCACGGCCAACCGATCGGGCGTTTTTATCTCGATATGCATCCTCGGCCGGGCAAGTTCAGCCATGCAGAGATGGCTCCAATTCTCGACGGCATTCGAGGCAAGCAGTTGCCTGAGGCCATTCTGGTGTGCAACTTCCCGGCTCCAACGGCTAGCGATCCCGGACTGATGACGTATGACGATGTGCAGACGTTCTTTCACGAGTTCGGGCACCTCATGCATCACATTCTGGGCGGGCAGCAGCAATGGGCCGGGATCACCGGCATCAGCATGGAATCGGACTTCGTGGAAGCGCCGTCGCAAATGCTGGAAGAATGGATTCGCAGCCCGCAGGTGCTCGCGAAGTTTGCGCGGCATTACAACACAGGCGAGCCGATTCCCGCTGATCTGGTGGCGCGCATGAATCGCGCGTCGGCCTTCGGACGCGGGGGTTGGGTGGAGCGGCAGACCGGGTTTACCGCGATTTCTTACGACATCTACAAAGAGAAGCCGGAGAATGTCGATCTCGATGCGATTACGCTCGATACGACGCGAAAGTATACGAGGTTTACGCCCCTGAAGGAGACGCATTTCTGGGCTTCGTTTGGACATCTAGGTGGATATTCTTCCGCGTATTACACGTACTTGTGGGACAAGGTGATCGCCGAAGACTTCTTCGTGCAGTTCGATCGCAACAATCTGCTTGCCGGCGATGCCCCGGCGCGGTATCGGCGCCTGGTGCTCGAGCCGGGCGGATCGATGTCGGCCAATGATCTGGTGAAGAATTTCCTGGGCCGCCCGCAGAATATGATCGCGCTCGAGAAGTGGATGGGAGAGGAATTCGACGGCTCGGGCGCGGGGTCAAAAGCGGCTGGAAAGTAGGCATCAATCAGCGAATCCTGTGCCGGCTGGCCTTTATCTGCAAACGCTCCAGGATATTTTCGGTGTTGCACTCTGAAGCAGTGCGCCCAGATCTCCTGCCTTGCCGCTCCCTCCACACCGGTTGTAGCATCAAATTCAGGCATTCATACCGTTTGCAGGGCAAGGAGACATTATGGGTACCGACACTTTCACCGCCCCCGCCACCCTGAGCGACACCCAGACGCGGGTATTCAAAAACTTCATCGACGGCGAGTGGGTCGAATCCGCGACCAGAGAGACTTTCGAAAATCGCAATCCTGCCGACAGCCGCGATCTGGTCGGTATTTTTCAGAAATCGAATAAAGATGACGTGAATGCCGCAGTCGACGCCGCCAAGCGCGCCTTCGCCAAATGGCGGCTCATGCCTGCGCCGCGCCGCGCCGAGATCGTTTTCCGCGCCGCTGAGATCCTCATCGAACGCAAGGAAGAATATGCCCGCGACATGACCCGCGAAATGGGAAAAGTTCTGGCCGAAACCCGCGGCGACGTGCAGGAGGCCATCGATTGCGGCTACTACATGGCCGGCGAAGGACGGCGCCTGTTCGGTCCCACCGTGCCCTCCGAGCTTCCCAATAAATTTGCCATGGCCGTGCGGCAGCCAATCGGCGTGTGCGGCATGATCACGCCCTGGAACTTTCCCATGGCCATTTCGTCCTGGAAACTCTTGCCCGCGGTGGTCTGTGGTAATACGTGTGTGATCAAGCCCGCCCAGGATACGCCGCTCTCGACGTTCAATCTGGTTCGTGCTCTTACTGACGCCGGCTTACCGAAGGGCGTCATCAACATCGTGAGCGGCTTTGGATCGATGGTCGGAACGCCTTTAGCCGAACACGCCGACGTGCGCGCTATCTCGCTCACTGGATCGTCGGAAGTGGGACGAATCGTCGGCGGAATCGCTGCCCAGACATTCAAGCATTGTTCTCTCGAACTGGGCGGTAAGAATCCGATGATCGTGCTTGACGACGCCAATCTGGATCTCGCCATTGACGGCGGACTATGGGGCGGATTCGGCACCACCGGCCAGCGCTGCACTGCAACCAGCCGCATCATCGTGCAGAAAGGCGTGTATCGCGAATTCGTCGAACGCTATGTGGAGCGCGCCAGGAAACTCAAAATCGGCAACGGCCTCGACGAAACCGTAGAGATGGGTCCCGCGATCAACGAAAAGCAGCTGCAGACGGATTTGAGCTACGTTGAAATCGGCAAGAACGAAGGCGCAAAGCTGTTGTGCGGCGGAAATCGCCTCGATAAAGGCGAATATCAGTATGGCTGGTTCATGGAGCCAACCGTGTTTGGAGAGGTCGACCGCAAGATGCGCATCGCGCAGGAAGAGATCTTTGGCCCGGTCGTTTCCATTATCCCTTGCGACAATCTCGCCGATGCCATCGATATCGCCAACGACATTCCCTACGGCCTCTCGTCCGCACTCTACACCAAAGATGTGAACAAGGCGTTCTCGGCGATTCGAGATCTTTATGCCGGGATCACCTACATCAATGCGCCGACCATCGGAGCCGAAGTGCACTTGCCGTTCGGCGGCACCAAAGCTACGGGTAATGGACATCGCGAGGGCGGCATCGGCGCGATCGAGTTCTTTAGCGAATGGAAGTCGGTCTACGTGGACTACTCCGATAAGCTGCAGAAGGCTCAGATCGATCGGGAAGACTGAGACCGCTTCAAACTTATGCAGGGGCGGCCGCCCTCGTCCGCATCGCGCGCATCCCGCCCTTTTCGGCCCGGTACTACGGTAATCTTTTCCTCTCGCTTCCGGCAGCCTACCGTGTCACACAAGGTGGGGTTCGTCTCTGAGCCGTGCCCTGGGGCATCCATGACAGCACACGTCCGAAATGAACGGTATCGGAGCGCAATGCGATCGCGCTTGTGTGCTTTTCTCATCTTCTCTTTGCTGTTGACCCTGCCCTCTGCACAAGCGTTCGCGCAGAAGAGCGCCAAACCAGGCCGCAAGGTGGTCACTCGCGTCGAACCGACGTATCCGTTAATTTTGAAGACAAAGCACATCGAAGGGCAAGTCCGGTTACATGCGGTGGTTCTCGCGAATGGGAACGTAGCTGCAATCGAGGTTCGGGGCGGAAATCCCATCCTCGTTGAAAATGCAATTGCGGCCGTCAAGGCCTGGAAGTTTGCTCCGGCTGCGTCCCAAACGGATGAAGAGATCGTTCTGGACTTTGCGCAGTAAAACTCATCCGATTCGTCTCCGCATCCATCTGACGCATTCGCTCCTGTACAATCGTGCTGGAAATGAGATTCGCGCATGCCTAGCCTTCAGGCCCACGAAATTGCCCCCGCTTCCCGCCTTCAAAATGTCCGTTATGCCATCCGCGACCTAGCATGTGTCGCCGAGGAAGTGATCCAGCAGGGTTACAAGGTCCTTCCTCTGAATGTTGGCGACCCGCTCAATTTCGATTTTCAAACCCCACCTCACATCATCGATGCCGTCCAAAAGGCGATGCGCGAGGGAAAGAACGGCTACGCTCCGTCGCCAGGAGTGCCGAAAGCGCTTGAAGCCATTCGTGGCGAAGCGGCCCGCAAGGGTATCACGACGGTGCGCGACGTGTTCGTTACCTCGGGAGTCAGCGAAACCGTTGACCTTTGTTTGTCTGCGCTGGTCGATCCTGGGGAAGACGTACTCACGCCGAGTCCCGATTATCCGCTGTATTCCGCGGTTCTTTGTAAATTGGGAATCAAGCTCAACGTCTACGATTTGAATGAAGAGGACAGCTGGCAGCCCGAATTGGCCGACATTGAGCGCAAGCTGACGCCGCATACCCGCGGAATTGTGCTGATTAATCCCAATAATCCGACAGGCTCGCTTTGTACGCGGCAGATGCTGGAGCAAGTCGCGGAACTGGCGCGGCGGCACAATCTGATCGTCTTCTCCGACGAAATCTACGACAAATTGATCCTCGAAGACACGCCGCACATTGCTTTTGCTTCGGTTGCGCCCGACGTGCCCTGCGTGACTTTCGGCGGCATGTCGAAAAATTATCTTGTGCCCGGCTGGCGGATCGGCTGGGGTATCGTTTCCGGAGATGCGGCTGCGATAAAGAGCTACGCCGAGGGCGTGCATCGGCTGTTACGCGCGCGCCTGTGCGCCAATCATCCCGAACAGTATGCGATCCAAGCGGCGCTCGACGGTCCCCAGGATCATCTCATCGAAGTGCGTCGTAAGCTGCGCTCCCGCCGCGATCTCACCCAGAAATGGTGCCAATCGACGCCCCGCGTCAGTTGCGTCGCTCCGCGCGGTGCCTTCTACGCGTTCCCGCGCATCGACATTCCCGAGAGCGATGAAGTTTTCGTGAAAGAGTTGATTCGCCGCAAGCACGTGATGGTCGTGCACGGATCGGGCTTCGGACAAAAACCGGGCACACAGCACTTCCGCATCGTCTTCCTGCCGGACGAACCAACGCTGGCCAAGGCCTACGCCGGGATCGGGGAGTTCATTCGCGAACGGTATGGGAGCTGATCAGCCCCCGGCGCTTTCTCTTTCCGCCTGAATCTGCTTAAATCTAGAGTCAACACAAAAACGGGCGCCGCTCCCTCGCGCTGATGTTTTCTCATAATCGTGGTCGATATTCATTCGCACATTCTCCCTGGCGTCGATGATGGTCCCAAAACCTGGGAGGTCTGCGTCGCGATTTGCCAGACCGCAGCCGCCGATGGCATCACACACATGGTGGCGACGCCCCACGCCAATGATCGCTATCACTATGATCGCGAGCATTCGCAAGAACTTTTGGCCGAGTTGCAGCAACGGGCCGGTGATACGCCCAAACTCAGCCTGGGCTGCGACTTTCACCTCTCGTATGAGAATTTGCAGGATGCCTTGGCGAACCCCAGGCGTTACGTCATTGGGAGCACGCGATATCTGTTGGTGGAGTTCAGCAATTATAGCGTGCCCCAGCAGACCACGGATTCGCTCCTGAAGCTGGGAGACGTAGGCCTGACTCCAATCATCACCCATCCGGAGCGCAACCCCATTTTGCGCGAAAATCTGCAGCGCGTCGTCGAGTGGGCGGAACAGGGCTTTGTCGTTCAGGTGACCGGCTCTGCTCTGACCGGCTTCTGGGGTGAGCGGACCCGCCGCGTCGCCCAATGGCTACTTGAGCGACAGGTTGTTCACGTGTTGGCTACAGATGCCCACGACTTGGAGAATCGCGTTCCGATTCTTTCCAGCGCGCGCGATGCTGCCGCCGAGCTCTGCGGTGAGGAAGTCGCCGACGCGTTGGTGGAAGCCAATCCGCGCGCCATTCTTTCCGATCAGCCCTTGCCCTACTTTCCCAAGCCCGTAGCCACGAGCTATCGAAAAGGAAACAATTAATACTTATCGAGTCCTGAAAAATATTGTGACCGTCCCATGGATTGTCATTCCCAGCGCCGCGAGGAATCTGCTTTTGATCAGTTCCCAGAAGTAGCTCCCTCTGATCTCTGACTTCCCCTCTGCTATTCTCTTTGCCATGGACGCAGTCACGCTGACGCGACAGCTCGTCGATATCGAATCCATCACAGGGAATGAAGCGGCAGTGGGAAATTATCTGTATGGCGAACTCTGCCGACTCGGTTATCAGACGGCCCGAATGCCGGTGGAAGGCGATCGCTTCAACCTCTACGCGACTTCCCAAGAGCAGGCAAAGCCGGCAATCGTTTTCTCGACGCACATGGATACGGTTCCTCCCTTCATTCCTTCGTCGGAGGATTCAGCCCGCATTTATGGACGAGGATCCTGCGACGCAAAGGGCATCATCGCGGCGCAGATTGCGGCAGCGGAACGGCTGCGGGGACAATCCATTTATATCGGATTACTTTTCGTCGCCGGTGAAGAGCGCGACAGCTTGGGCGCGCATGTAGCGAATCAACATTCTCCCGCGGGATGCCGATTCTTGGTCAATGGCGAACCCACCGAAAATCGCCTCGCCCTGGCCTCAAAAGGAACTCTGCGGGTCGAGGTCACGGCACGAGGACGCATGGCGCACTCCGCGTATCCGGAACTCGGCGAGTCGGCAATCGATAAGCTGATTGCCGCTCTGGCGCGTCTGCGAGCGATGCCGCTTCCTTCTGATCCGGAGATCGGACCTTGCACGCTGAATATCGGGCTGATTGAAGGAGGGCGCGCGCCCAACGTGATCCCCGACTACGCGCATGCCGATCTGTCGTACCGGCTGATTGGCCCATCGGATGAATTGCGGCGACAGATTGTCGCGACCGCGGGCGATCAGGTCGAGGTCAAATTTCCGCTGGAGTTGCCGTTTCTGCGCCTGCGGACGGTTGACGGATTGCCTAATATGATCGCCGCGTACACGACCGACATTCCCAAGCTGACCAATTGGGGCGAGCCGCTATTACTGGGTCCGGGATCGATTCACGTCGCGCATACGGATGGCGAGTACATCGAGAAGCGGCAACTGCACGAGGCGATCGAGCTGTATTGCGCGATCGCGAAGAAGCTGCAGGACTGAAAACCGGACGACCTTCTGGCAGGGGATGTGGTTGATGAAAAAATCGCTGGCGTGCGGAGGGATTGCGGGTCAGCTATTTCGGCTGTTGGGCTTTGAACTCTTCCTGGGAAATTGGCACCACTCCGTCAGGACCGGGCACATATACCTCTTCGCGCACGCTCGTCTTCAATTCGTAGGTAACGTACTTATCGGGCGATCCAATCTCTCCGACCAGCATCTCGAGCTTCAGCCCTGTCTTCTTCCATTTGGCTAGATAGTGGTCATCCCCCGCAGTCTTATGAAACGGTCCTGCTGATTCGTAAGTGAAATCGAAGCCGTGAACGTATGCGCCGTCATTGACGTCTCCACGCCCCCAACCGTCAACCGAGCCATCCCTATGCCGATGCCAATGGGACTCGAGAATCTGGATCTGCAACTGATACTCGGCAAGATTCTTACCGGCAACTAAGGGACTCGGCAGCAAGAAAGCAAGCGCGAGAGCCAGGGTGGTCAGCTTTCTCATTCGCGAGGCCTCCGTCGCGGTTAAAGGTCAAGTTGTGCGCGCTAATGTTACCTGTGCTAAATGCGTTTCGCAAGGCTCGAGCGGACTCAAGTCAAAGCGTACCTTTCAGGGCCTTCAGCGCTATGCGCAGCAACCTTTGACATCTACCATCGAGACCACGCTTCTCGAAACACAGTACACTTAAACTGTATGACCACGAGCACTACTCTCAATTCCCTTTCGCGAGCTTCGTCCGCATATTTGCGGTCGGCCATGCATCAGCCCATCCGTTGGCATGAGTGGGGCAAAGAAGCATTTGCGACCGCGCAGCGCGAGAACAAGCCGATGCTGCTCGACATCGGCGCGGTGTGGTGCCACTGGTGCCATGTGATGGATCGCGAGTCGTACGACGATCCGGAGACTGCAGCGATTGTGAACGAGCACTTTATCGCGGTGAAGGTCGATCGCGACGAACGGCCTGATATCGACAGCCGTTATCAGGCGGCGGTGCAGGCCGTGAGCGGACAGGGCGGATGGCCGCTGACCGCGTTTCTGACTCCGGATGGCAAGCCCTTCTACGGAGGCACGTATTTCCCGCCACAGGATCATTATGGCCGTCCGAGCTTTCGGCGCGTTCTGCTCAGCATTGCCAACGCTTACAAAGAAAAACATGGCGACGTAATGGAGCAGGCGAAGATGGTCGAGAGCGCCATTGCCCAGGGAGAATCGTTTGCGGGGCGCAGTGGGCGCGTCTCGACGAATGTGATTGCAGCGATCGAGGAATCGGCGCTGAAGATGTTTGATTCCCAACATGGAGGTTTTGGCCAGGCGCCGAAATTCCCGCATCCTTCGGCGTTAGACTTGCTGATTGAGAGGTATGCTCGGAGCGAATCCGCACATGTAGAGACGGCCGTCCCCGGCCGTCCGGCGGAGCAAGTTTCCGCAGCCGGACCAAGTCACCAACTTCGGAATGTGATCGTCACAACGCTGGAGAAGATGGCGAATGGCGGCGTTTACGACCAACTGGCGGGCGGGTTCCATCGCTACTCGGTCGATGAGCGCTGGGTGGTCCCGCACTTCGAAAAGATGTGCTACGACAATTCCGAGCTCCTGAAGAATTACGTGCATGCGTATCAGGCCACGGGCGAGCGATTCTTCGCCGATGTGGCGCGCGACATTATCCGCTGGATGGACGAGTGGCTGAGCGACCGGGGGCGCGGAGGATTTTACGCCTCGCAAGACGCCGATTACTCGATGGACGACGACGGCGACTATTTCACCTGGACGCTGGGGGAAGCGCGCGCGGTGCTAAATGAAGAAGAGGCACAGGTAGCGGCACTGCACTACGACATTAACGAAATCGGCGAGATGCATCACAATCCAGCGAAGAACGTTCTCTACGTGCGAGCGCCGATCGACGAGATTGCAGCGCGGATGCAGATGACGCCGGAGCGTGTGCGCGAGCTGCTTTCTTCGGCGAGGAAGAAAATGCTCGCGGCGCGGCTGCAGCGCCCAACACCATTTGTCGACAAGACGGTTTACGTCAGCTGGAATAGTCTCTGTATATCGGCCTATCTGGAAGCCGCGACGGTGCTTGGGTTGGAGAATGCGCGGCGATTCGCGCTGAAATCGCTCGATCGCGTGCTGGCAGAAGCATATCAGGATCCGCCACTGCATCATGATGGCGACACGAGTTCCCGCCCTTCAAACACCATGAAGGGCGCGGCAGCCTCATTGTTACACGTCGTCGCGTATTCCGACCCGAAAGCCGGGCAGCGCGAAATCCCGGGCATGCTCGATGACTATGCATTCACGGCATTGGCGTGCCTGGATGCGTACGAGACGACCGGGGATCTGAGCTACTTCAAATTCGCACAGCGAATTGCGGATGCGATGGTTGCGCGCTTCTACGATCCCACCTCGGGCGGATTCTTTGACAGTGAAGCGCCGGCCGAGGGGAAGAATTTCGGAGTGCTGGCGACGCAGCGCAAACCACTGCAAGACGCGCCGACTCCCGCGGGAAATCCGATGGCGGCGATTGCCCTGATGCGACTGCATCACTACACGGGTGAACCGGGATATCGGGAAAAGGCGGAGCGGACGTTGGAAACCTTCGCCGGCGTTGCGGAACAATTTGGAATCTTCGCCGCAACCTACGGAATTGCCGTCCTCCACTCTCTGGAGACTCCGACTCAGGTCGTGGTGATCGGAAAGGATCATGAAGACCCAGCCGCCGCCGAGCTGTATCGAGCGGCGGTCGCGCCATTCGCGTTCAATAAAACCGTCTTGCGTCTCACCCCGAATGAAGCGGTAAAAGAAAATCTACCCGCCGTTTTGGCCACGACGATTCCCAGTCTGCCGCAACTCGCTACTCCAGGGTCTGGAAGGGCCGAGTCCTTTGCGGTTCTCTGCTCGGGCAACTCCTGTCAGCCGCCGATCATCGAGATACCGGACTTGCAGCACGCGCTCAGGAAGGCACTCCAAACGGAGTAGTCCCCGAAGAAGAAAGGGGCTGGCGGCTTGTAGAGTTCCGCCAGCCCAGAATTCATGAGCCCTTGGAGTGGGCCAATTACCTCAGGTTACTTTGGTGACCTTGCGGTCTGGCTGCGCCTCGGATTAACTAGCTGATCGTAAGTGATTAGCTGTTCATCATTGGCAGGTTGATCTGGCACTTGCCAGATTTGGCGTCGTTTGGTGGGCACACAAGAATCGGGCCTCCGTCCGCGGCGGGAACCTGAGGAACGGTGGCTACGAGGAATGTGCCCACTAGGCCTACAGTCAGGATCAGCATCCTGATTGCATGTCTCATGGGTTGTTCTCCTAGATCCACGCCTAATTGCCCACGAAATTGGGCAATAAAGCGCGGACCCGCATTATACGGCACACGTCAACCCTGTGTGCAACCATTTTCACATCCTTGAAATAGTGCGCAGGTTGCTCTGCCATCGCGCGTGCACACAAACATCATCCAAACATCGTGTTTGCAGCCAATTCCCTATGACATTTCGTGTGTTTCTTTAGACTGCAGCGGAGCGTTTGAATCTGGGCGAGGGAATGAAGGCTTCGTTACGATTCCGTTACGATTCCCGAACGACCGGTTGCGAAGGCGCTACGGCCTCGAGTGAAGGCGCGCCATCGACATGGAGAATCTTCCGGCAGAAGCCGACGCTCCACGCGCGTTGGGAACGGGTTCGACTGACTCTGCAGGTTCGGGCTGCGTGCGCGAGAGCGCGCGATCCACCATTCCTTCAAACATGGGAATAAGTGAATCCGCTGGTAACGGGTGGTGAATGTCGGAAAGAGTCTGCTCCCAACGCTGCGTCTGCAGCAACGAAGAAGCAGTATCCTGCGCCGAACTCTTTAGTGCTAAGTAGCCGACCCAGACCAGCATGCTTCCGTTGTAGGCGGCCATGTTGACGATGCTCATCCAGGGATTGCCCAAGTGATTCCCTACCCACGAAGAAACCAGCGCCAACTCCACGGCGGCGAAGGATCCGAACCCTAAGGCAATACCAAAGCTTCGCTGCCGCCAACTGACGCCAAGATAGCGGGCGAAAAAGAGCAGGAACAATACCAGTCCTACCTGGATAATGCGAACGCACCGTTGCGCTGTGAGGATGGCCTGCATCCACGGCGCGACATCGGAGGAATTCGTAGAGACCGAAACCACGCCGGCCACGAGAAGCATCACGAGACCGGCCCATTTGAATAAAACCGTGCCCAGGTCGCGCAGAGTGTGGAAGGATCGAAAAACGTCGACGAAGACCTCGTGAATCACGCCAAACCCGAAAGCCACGCTAATCGCAACGCAGATCCAGTAGAGATAAAAGCAGAACGCGTAGTCTTGCCGGTGCCAGAGGGTGGGAAATACGACCGCGAAGGTTGCGACTTGAGTGAGGATATAGCCGAGGAAATAGCGGAATTTACGCTGCAGTCCGCGCCGGAGCAAGAGGGCAGCGATGGCCAACTGGAGCGCGGGATGCGCGATCCAGAGTCCGTAATACACGATTCTGATTCTCTCGCTCATATTGCGGCAGCATGGG
>JASHPL010000029.1 GCA_030038125.1 Candidatus Sulfotelmatobacter sp. | reverse complement strand
AGCGCAAAACAATGCCTCTTTGTTATGGACGCCGCTGGTGGCGATTGTCGTAGCCGCCTTCGTTATTGAGATTCCCTTCTTTTTCTTCGGCACGCCCTCCGGGCACGATGTCGAGTTCCATTTATATTCGTGGCTCGACGTCCTGGCGCAATGGAAACAGGGAGTCTGGCTGACGCGCTGGGCGGCGATGGCGAACTTTGGTTACGGCGAGCCGCGATTCATCTTCTACCCTCCGGGATCGTGGACGCTGGGCGCGCTGCTGAGCACGTTTGTGCCTTGGCGGTTCGCGTCTCCGGTTTACATCTGGTCGGTGCTGGTGCTGGCCGGGGCATCGATGTTCGCGCTGGTTCGGCGATGGCTGTCGCGGCGTGATGCGATCTTCGCTGCCGTGCTGTACGCGGTGAATCCCTATCATCTGATCATTGTTTACTGGCGAAGCGCGTTCGCCGAGTTGCTGGCGAGTTGCCTGGTGCCGCTGCTGCTGCTGCTGGTGTTGAAGGCGGCTGAAGGCGAGCGACGCGTGGTGATTCCACTTGCTTTGTTGCTGGCGGCGGCATGGCTGACGAATGCGCCGGCGGCGGTGATGATCCATTATTCGTTGGCGTTGCTGCTGCTGGTGTTGGCATGGCAGAAGCGGTCGCCGCGATTGCTGGGCGTGGGCGCGGCCGCGGTCGTGCTGGGGGCATGCCTGGCGGCGTTTTATCTGCTGCCGGCGATTTATGAACAGAAGTGGGTAAATATTGGCGAGGCGATCTCGGCGGGATCGCGGCCGCAGGATAATTTTCTTTTTATCCACACCAGCGATCGCGATCACGACGCGTTTAACCGGGTCGTATCGTGGATTGCTCTCGTGGAGATTGTGGCGACGCTGGGCGCGGGGTGGGCAGCGCGAAAATGGCGGGAAACAAAGCCTGATTTGTGGAACGCGCTGGCGGTGTGGGCGGTGGCGTGCAGCGTCGTCATGTTTCCGGTGACCGCCGTGCTATGGACGTACCTTCCCAAGCTGGAATTCATGCAGTTTCCCTGGCGCTGGCTGTTGTGTCTCAGCATGATCTTTTCTTTGCTCGTTACTGTGGGCCTGCAGCGCTGGTGGACACGCAGCACGGTCTGTGTGGTCGCGCTGGTTGTGCTGGCTCTCGGGTGGACTCGCATTCAAGTGCCGTGGTGGGACAATCGCGCCGATCTGAAAGAGATGCGGGACGACATGACCGACCAGATCGGCTACGAGGGCACTGACGAGTACACGCCGGTGGGCGCGGATCCGACGGCGATCGATAAAGATGCGTGGAAGGTGAGGGGGGCGGGCGGAGCGCATGCTGCGATCCGCGTATACAAGTGGAACGCGGAGTCGAAATACTTCACCGCCGACATGTCCGATCCCGATGAACTGGCGCTGAAACTGTTTGCGTATCCGGCGTGGAGAGTCGAAGTCAACGGGCGGGTGGTGCAGACGGGTTCACGGGAAAATGGACAGATCGTGGTTCCGGTCGAGGCGGGAATGAATCGGGTGGAAGTCAAATTCGTGCGGACGTGGGACCGGGCATTGGGCGAGTGGATTTCGTTGCTGGCTGTATTGGGCATTCTGGTTGGCACTCCCGAGAGCAGGCGAAGAATTACGGGATGGAGAGGTATTTTGTGAAATTGAGAGCATTCGCCAACATATGCGGCGAGTTTTGATCGCGACTTCGAATCGGGGAAAGCTGCGTGATTTTGCGGGAGCCGCAGCAGGGCATGGAATCGAAATTGGCGGCATTCCGAATTTTTCTTCGCTGCCGACGGTGGTGGAAGACGGAACGACGTTCGAGGAGAACGCGCGCAAAAAGGCAGAAGAATACAGTAGCTATGTTCCCGGAGAGATGGTTGTGGCCGACGATTCCGGACTGGAAGTCGATGCATTGCATGGCGATCCGGGCGTGCACTCGGCGCGGTATGCGGCTCCGGATTTGCATGGCGTGGAACCGCACGAGGCGGACACGAACACAGATGACGAAGCGAACAACGCCCGGGTCTTGCGGGAATTGAAGAATGTTGCTTGGGAAAAGCGGACGTCGCGATTCGTTTGTGTGCTGGCCGCGGCGCGGGATGGGAAGACTTTGGCGACCTTTCGCGGAACGGCGGAAGGAATCATTCTCGATGCGGCGCGCGGAAAAAATGGATTCGGATACGATCCACTGTTTTATTTTCCTTTCATTGGGAAGACATTCGCGGAGTTGAGCGCCGAAGAAAAAGCGCGTTACAGCCATCGGGGTGCAGCGTTCCGGAAATTTCTGGATTGGTGCGATGGCGGCGGAACAGCAGATTCCTCGCAGCGTTCGGGATGACAAACGCACATCGTTAAAACCAGGGCGGAAAGCCCGTTTCAGTTTGATACGCAGTACGCGGCGAAGCACCGCGCTTCCCCCCGGTTTTCTTGACTTCACTTCTCACGCGGCCAGATAATAAACGGTTCTTTTCTTCATTGCGAACTTTTAGGAGCGTTCTGTGGTGTCCGCCAGTCCTACTGCTCCCGTTTTAGCTCACGGGGTTGCGCCATTGCGCGCCGGTCAGGGAATTTCATTTTTCTTGCGCCGGCTGCATTCGCTGACCGGCATCATCCCGGTGGGCGCGTTCCTTTTCGAACACATTCTAATTTCGAACGCGACCGCCATCAGTGGGCCTGCGGCCTATGCCCGGCAAGTCAGTTTTCTGGCGAACCTTCCCCTCGTCTTCTTTCTTGAGTTGTTCGGCATATGGCTGCCGATTGCCTATCACGGACTCTATGGGTTTTACATCTGGTATCGCGGAGACGCGAACACGGTGGCGTATCCCTGGACGGGCAACTGGATGTACACGCTACAGCGCTGGACGGGCGGGATTGCGTTCTTCTATATCGTCTGGCACACGTGGAGCATGCGGTTCACGGGAGTCGATCTGCATGACCATCCCATGGCGTCGTTCGGCAAGGTGGCAGCGGAGGTTTCGCATCCGCTATTGTTCGCGTTCTATGTCGTGGGACTGATTGCGGCGTCGTGGCACTTCGCCTACGGAATCTGGCTGTTTTGCGCGAAGTGGGGCATCGTATCCGGGAGCATCGCGCAACGCAGGCTGCTTGGTCTCTGCCTGGCGTTTTTCCTGATCATGAGCGCCGTTGGCATTGCGAGTTTATACACGTTCCGGACGCGATTCCAGGACGCCTCAGGTGCGGGTTCGACTGTCGTACAGATGCACGCGACCAGTGACGAAAGGAGGGCGCAGTAATATGGCGGCGCCCAGAATCATTGTCGTTGGCGGCGGGCTGGCGGGATTGGCCGCGGTCATCAAGATCGCCGAGATGGGCGGCGAAGTCGATCTGTTTTCGATCGTGCCGGTGAAGCGGTCGCACTCGGTTTGCGCGCAGGGCGGAATCAACGCGGCGAAGAATCTGAAAGGGGAGGGCGACTCGACCTGGCAGCATTTCGATGACACGGTGTATGGCGGCGATTTTCTGGCGAACCAGCCGCCGGTGAAGGCCATGTGCGAGGCGGCGCCGGGCATCATCGACCTGCTCGATCGCATGGGAGTTCCCTTCAACCGCACGCCTGAGGGACTGCTTGATTTCCGCCGCTTCGGCGGCACTTTGTACAACCGCACTGCATTCGCCGGCGCAACTACCGGCCAGCAGCTTCTTTATGCCCTCGATGAGCAGGTGCGGCGTTATGAATCCGAGGGGAAAGTAAAGAAGTACGAGCACTGGGAGTTTTTGTCGGCGGTGCTCGACGGAAACCGCGTCTGCCGCGGCATCTGCGCGATGGATTTGCGCTCGATGGAAGTGCGCACCTTCCCTGCCGACGCCATTATCATCGCGACCGGTGGGATCGGCGCGATCTTCGGGAAATCGACGAATTCGGTCGTCTGCACCGGATCGGCACAATCGGCGCTGTATCAGCAGGGATGCTACTACGCGAATGGCGAGTTCATCCAGGTACATCCGACTTCGATTCCGGGCGAAGACAAGCTGCGGCTGATGTCGGAGTCGGCACGCGGCGAGGGCGGGCGCGTGTGGGTTCCGAAGACTCCTGGAGACAAGCGCGATCCGAAATCGATTCCGCAGAGCGAGCGCTGGTACTTTCTGGAAGAGTGGTATCCGAAGTATGGGAATCTCGTGCCGCGGGACGTCGCGACGCGCGCGATCTTCAAAGTCGTTTATGAGTACAACCTCGGCATCGCCGGCAAGCCGATGGTTTATCTCGACCTCACGCACATCGATCGCAAAATTTTAGACCGCAAGCTGGAAGGCATTCTCGAAATCTACGAGAAGTTCGTGGGCGACGATCCACGCGATACGCCGATGAAGATTTTCCCCGGCATGCATTACACCATGGGCGGGCTTTGGATTGATTTCAATCAGGCCACGAACGTTCCGGGAATTTTCTCCGCAGGCGAGTGCGAGTATCAATACCACGGCGCAAACAGGCTGGGAGCCAATTCGCTGGTGTCGTGCATCTTTGGCGGAGGCGTGGCGGGGCCGAATGCGGTCAAGTATGCACGCGGACTGCAAGGCTCGCCCGGTAATGGATGCTTCGAC
>JASHPL010000281.1 GCA_030038125.1 Candidatus Sulfotelmatobacter sp. | reverse complement strand
CCATGCTTCCCGATCTCATAGATCGTACAAATGTTGGGATGGTTCAGGGCAGAGGCAGCACGTGCCTCACGACGGAATCGTTCTAACGCTTGCTGGTCCTGCGCCAGATGTTCAGGGAGAAACTTGAGCGCCACAAAACGTCCGAGTTCGGTGTCCTCTGCTTTGTAGACCACCCCCATCCCACCGCCGCCGAGTTTCTCGACGACTCGATAATGCGAGATTGTGTGACCAAGCAGAGTTGATTCCGGCGGCAGATCCCTGGACTTCGTCTCGTTTGCTAACGCCTTGGCTACGACTTCCAGAGCTGGAGATTCGAGGAAATCCTCGGCTTGCTTGTCATGACTCAGGAGCAACTCGACTTCGCGGCGCAGACTGCAGTCGCCGCTGCAGGCGCTTTCCAGAAACTCGTCCCGTTCGTCTTCTGGGTAGATCAGCGCCGCGTGATATAACTCTTCAACTTGCCGCCAGCGCTCCGGGTTCATCATCTTTCGCTCCGCTGAGCATGCGATGGAGCCACGACTTTGCAAATCTCCAGTCACGCTTCACGGTTTCCGGGGAGACTTTCAGTGCTTCGGCGGTTTCCTCCACGCTCAGCCCACCAAAAAACCGAAGCTCTACTACCTGGCTCTTTCTGGAATCGAGCGCAGCGAGTTTGGCCAAGGCGTCGTCGATTGCGGCGATTTCTGCATGCAGCTCCTGAGAGATCGCCAGAGCCTCATCAAACGACACATGCACAGCCGCGCCTCCGCGCTTCTGGTAATTCCGCGAGCGTGCGAAATCGGTGAGAATCCGCCGCATCATGCGCGCCGAGATGGCGAAGAAATGTGCGCGATCCTGCCAGCTCACGGCGTGAACGTCCACCAGTCGGAGGTAAACTTCATTCACCAGAGCCGTGGTCTGCAGCGTGTGGCCCGGGTTTTCCCGGCTCATGTAAGAGTGCGCGAGCCGGTGTAGTTCCGCTTGGACCAGGGGCATCAGTCGCTGCAGTGCGTCCTCATCCCCTTGGCCCCAACTCTTAAGAAGCTGTGTTACTTCAACGCTGGACGGAACGGCAGAGGGATCCGGCATGGCATTGGGCTTTCCCCACTGCCTGACAAGGTACCACAGGGAATCGACGCGATCCACAGCGAACCCCAGGTCGCTGGAACGCTCCCAAGCAAAGAAGCCCAGCCGAAGCTGGGCTTCATAGGAGTGCTGTTACTTGGTGATCCTATTGCGGACAACCTACTACGGTCAGGACCGCCTCACCCCAAGCCGAACCGGGAGTCGCATGAAAGTAATACACCTCACCATCGTAAGTCGCGACAATATCAGCCTCACCTTCTGGGTCCGTCGAGCGTACGACAATTGACGGTGCTCCCGTGGCTGCAGCGGCATTTGGCCCAATAATCGCGCTTGCACCCCACGCACTACCAGGTGTTGCATGGTAATACATCAGTGAATTATCGGGTCCTGCTGCCACAATATCAGCCTCGCCCACTGGATCCGTTGAGCGCACCGCGATCGCGGGGGCCGAGAACGTTGATCCGGCGTCCGCAATCTCGAATGCACCCCAGGAAGAACCGGAAGATGCAGCCCAGTAATACATCAGCGAATTGTCCCGTCCTTCTGCGACAACATCCAGTTCACCGGCTGGGTCGGTCGAGCGCGCCGCGATTGCGGGAGCGGAAAATGTTGTTCCCGGCCCGGCTATCGTAGTCGACGTCCATGAAGAGCCAGGAGTGGCGTGATAGTAGCGCAACGAATTGTTTGGTCCTTCTACCACAATCTCTGCCTCGTCTACGGGATAACAGAGCTCCCCGACACACGTTAGTTGCCCGGTCGGACGCAGAGCGATGGCGGGCGCGGAGAACGTCGTTCCCGCTCCGGCTATCGTACTCGACCTCCATGAAGAGCCAGGAGTGGCGTGATAGTACCGCAACGAATTGTTTGGTCCTTGCGCGACAATATCGGCCTCGCCGGTCGGACGAACTACCATCGCCGGTGGCGAGAATGTGCTCCCCGCCCCAGCAATCGTTGCTGAGTGCCACGCCGATCCCGGGGTAGCCCAGAAGTACATCAGCTCATTATTGGCCTGAAGCGCAATGTCCGCCTCACCGTCCGAGCGCACGGCAATTGCGGGAGATGCCCCGTAGGCTTCAGCAATATCTACATCCCCCCACGAGGAACCGGGAGTAGCCCACAAGTAATTGACCGAACCGCACTCCCCCGGAGCGACAACATCCGCTTCCCCAGTGGGACGCACAGCGATCGCGGGTCTGTCTAATTGAGCGTAAACGTTCGAACATATTCCGCCCATCAGTCCGGCCCATGCAACTAATCTAGTCAATCGCATAATGCTTCGACGTGACATAGCTATTTCCTCCTTGTTGTTTGTTCAAATCCGATTCCGACGTCAGCGATCTGAAAACCGCTTCAACTCAGTTAGCGGGTTTCAGCTGGCACAAGGGTCATGCACATCGAAAGAAACCTAATGGCAGCAGGACGCCCAAACCCGATCAGAGTTTTCCAAACATGACCTCTGTGCGCGGTCGTTCCCGCTATATCAAGTGACGGGCTTTCGCAGCGCGACCTGGGGCTTTCCAGCAATTAAGAAAACATCGAGGAGGATCAAAATGAACACGACGAACAACGCCACGCAGTGCGCCTACAAACTGATACCAGCTTCACTCGCATCAAAACACCTGGCGCAGAGAATCAGGAGTTCCCGTCGTCAACCAGCACGGCTTGGTTCTCTTGCTGTCCTAGTGCTCTTAACCTTTATTTCATTTGTAATTCCAGACGCAACCGCTCAAGTCACGTTGTCAACAATGGCGGGTCCCTGGCAAGGAAGCTTCTTCGTCGATGGCCCTGCTACCCAACCTCAAGGGTGCGGGTTGGAAACTATGAGCATCGTTTTCCCGTCACAGTGGGGTTTTTCCGATGGCCTTGGCTACGGCTTTTCGAACGACCAATCCACCGGATGCGGCTTTTACGAGGACGAAGACTTTCTCATGTTCACAGGAGGAAGTGCGTATCTCGCTACAAACGGAAAGGCGCTGGCATATTTACAGATTGGGGTCCCTGAGTTGCAGCAACATTACTTGAATATCCAAGTGTCTCCGAACAGCCAAGTGTTCAACATGGTCGATGTCACCGACCCCGGTTATTACTATGAGGGAACTGCCATCGCCCAACCCAGAGCTCCGGTTGCGGTCTCTCAATTGGCAGGGAATTGGCAGGCGTCGCTCATGATCGACGGTGGATGCGGATTGGGAACTAAGCTCGTCAATTTCAATCTAAATGTCGGCGGGGTTGGGACCGCTACCGCGCAATACCACACTCCCGAATGCGGCAATAACGAAGAGAGGGGCACGATAGAGGTCACTTCGCTCAACACAGACGGTACGGGTAATGGCAGTGGTACGGCACAATTGATCTTTGGAGAGTCCACGGTGTTTAACTTTTCGATCCAGGTGTCACCGAACGGCCAAGTCATCGATATGGTGGAGGCGGATATCTCCTCCGGCAACTATGAGGAGGGGTTGGCCATACGCCAGGGTCCGGTTACATCTTCTCAGTTGCTAGGGAATTGGCAGGCATCGCTCGTCATCGACGGTGGCTGCGGGTTGGGAACAAAGCTTGTCGACTTCAACCTGAATAGCATCAATAGCGGTGGGTTTGCCTCTGGAACGGCCACCGCGCACTACAGTACTCCCGGCTGCGGCAAGAACGTGCAGACGGGCGTGATTGAAGTTAACCCAGACCAATATGGTCCCGGCTCCGGTACGGCAATTTTGGTGTTTGGGGCGTCTGAGTTTATTTTTCAAATCCAGGCGTCTGCGAACGGGCAGGTCATGAACTTGGTGGATATCAGCGGCCCCGGCAACTATGACGAGGGCTCGGCCATCCGCCAGTGAGGAAGCGGATAGCAATTAGTTCCGACACGGGGAGCTCTCACGAGCTCCCTTTATTTCGTCGACCGCAAAGGTGTACAGAACAAGATGTGCGCTCTCCGAAGCGGCATTGGGATTGGTATAACAAACGAAAAGTGCTTCATCAAAGAACCGTTCTGGTTGGAAAGCGCACACGGAGCCATTTCGGCTCCGTGTCGGGTAATCGGGGTTGATTTTTCCGGCGACAACGTCTTGGAGAATGGATCGCCGATTAGATCGACCTATCTCGGGTCCTAAAGACGCCCGTGCCCGAAATCGAACAAATCGAACAAGTCGTCTATCGCCGGTGAGTTCACCGGAACATATGGATTGTCCGGCTCGGCAATCGGGTTAGGGAAATTATCACGGCTACGATCAGTCACCGGTCGAAGTCCCCAATTTCTCTCGATGAACTTGAGGATGGACACGTGATCGGAGTAGCTGTGCGAAATATGACCGGGCCGCGCGAGCGGAGAAACCACCAGCAGCGGGATGCGAGTACCGTCGCCGAAGAAATCCAGCGGCTGCACATACCCAGAGTCGTAATACCCGCCGCCTTCATCGAAGGTGATGAAGATCGCAGTGCTCGCCCACAAAGTAGGATTGGCTTGCACCAGGTCAATGATCTTCTTGCTGAACCCCTCGAAAAGTTCGAGTTTCGACGAAGACGGATGTCCATCGACCAACCCGCTGGGCTTGACGAACGAAACTGCCGGCAGCGCGCCGTTCTTGATGTCCGAATACAGGTTCGCGGTGTCCTGGATGTGAGCGTCGCGAATGTTGGCATCGGCCATGATCGAGGTGTCGTACTGGAACGGGTTGCAAATGTTGCAGTACTCATCGGTCTTGCTGCCGATCGCACCGTAGTTCAGCTGATAAGGATCGGGCACATAGTTATTCCACTGGTCGCCGTAATACTTCCAGGAGATGTTCGCGGCAAGCAATGAATCGCCGATGCTCGGAGTTGAGGACGGTGGAATCGTGAAAGGAGTGTTCGCCGGATTCTGGTCAATGTAGGCGTTCTTGCCATTCCCGAACCATCCCGGATTGTAGTTGTTCAAAAGATAGTAGTGGCTGCCTTCGCAGTGTGGATCGATGCCGATCGAATTGAGATAACTCACGACCGGTCCCACTCCTGGTTGCGAAGGATCAGAGCAATCGCTGTACGACCCACCGCCTGATACCGGCGCGGCTGAGTAGGGCGGAGGGAAGCCCGCGTTGAAGCTGTTGCCGTAGCCGTCTTCGACCCACCAGTTGTTGGTACCCTTCTGCGGGTTGGGGTTCTCGATTTCGTTTACCACTCCGGCATCAGGGTTGGGCTTTCCATTGTAAGGAGCGGTGAATACCTTCACCCCGTTGGGCGGCACGCGGGGATGACCTTTGCCGTCACTGAACCAGATCGCGTCGCCGTGGCCCAGCATAATGTGATTGGCACCGGTTCCCCCGTTGACCGACTGGTGGAAGTTGTCGCTCATCGCATAGGTGTCGGCCAGGCTCTTCATGTACGGAGCATCGCCGTTCTGGACGTTGTAAAAGCCCATGCTGGTTGAGCCTTCGCCGGTTGTGGTTCCGCTGGACGAGTATTCGATGCTGAAGTTTGAAGCCAGCTTCGCGCCGTTGGTTCCTGCGCCCACCGTGACTTCAACCCAAGGGAACAACAACGCATCGCAACCCGAGGGATTCCGATACGTGGCGTGATCGAGGCTGCAATCCAGTTGTTGCCACATCTGGTAGAAACGATGTACCGGGCTGGCTGCATAATCGTGGTAGGTAAAAGTCTTTCCATTGGTCAATTGGAAAGGCCCGGGAGGCAGGGAATTGACATTTGTGATGCGGGTGTCTGGCGTCTTGTTGGGCATGGTGGTGCCACCGGTGATCAGGAGCGGATAGTAGTTTTCCGGCAGGCCATTTTCTGATTGTCTCGCCAGGCTAAGGCTGTTCCCAGGAACATAGGAGAGGGACTTGTTGGGACCGCCGATGAGCGGCGCGGGAAGAACGTCCTTGGGGAAATTCGGCGCCGAAGTTTCCGAAGGCGGATTCAACAGGAAAGCGTCAGGAGCGTGATCCAACGCGTTCTTCTGCTGATACAACGAAAAGTTGGGACCGGGAGTGCCGTCGGCATTGACGATACCTTCGAAAAGCAGGTTCCATACGGATTCTCCGGCTCTGGGAACGTAGGTGGCGAAGACGTGATCGAAGCTGCGGTTCTCACCGATGATCACGATGACGTGCTTGATCGGCGTCGTCGTCGCCGAATCTCGTGACGGTGGCTCTGATGCCGGAGCTGCTCCGGCGAAGGATGTGCCGATTGCGAACTGGAACAGTGATAGAGATATCAATCCACTGCGCAAGCAGTCCACCCCTCTCGATGCGATACGTGCGAGAGTCATTTATCTCCTCCTCGTTTCTTGTCAGTTGTTCAACCTAGAGTTGAATTTATGAGCGCTTTTGTTTCTCAAGATCACGCTCGTTCTTGCGTGGCAGGTTTAGGTTTCGAATCAAACGATCACAAGGTTTGACTCAGGACGACTTCGCATTACGATCCGCGAAACCACTCACGGTTCGACACGTATGAGCCCCATCATTCCCCCATCTTCGTGTTCTAAAAGATGGCAGTGATAAACAAATTCCCCCACAGTGTTCGGATCACGAAAGTCCATGCGCACCCGGACGCTGGGATATTCCAGGGCCTTGCCGTCGTAGTAGGGCACATTGACGGTGTCACGAAGGAACGGCTCGTTTACCGCCCGGCCGCGGTAATCGAGCAGGAGAAAATGCAGCTGATGAATATGGAATGCGTGCAGTTCGTTGGATCGGTTCTCGATGATCCAATCCTCGACTGTCCCCTGCTTGGCGACGATGTTCGGTCCCGACTTGGGATCGAACTGCTCTGGTTTCTGACCATCGACGGTGACGTAAAATTCAGTCGCGCTGTTCGGGTTGCTGGGATCGAGCAGCTTTTCGGAGAAATAGAGCCGGCGCGTACGCACGGGAGTCACGCTCCCCAACCACGGCAACTGCGGAGCAGCGACAGGCGCAGGCGACGTGGAAAGTGATGATTGCGGCTCGGGAGCATCGTTCGTGGTGACAATCGTGGCGATCGCACGATTCGGATCGTTCTCTCCGCCCGCTCCCGTATCGACGGTTCGCGTGACCAGCAGAGCAGGGGGCCCGGCGGGTGGTCCCGTCACAATGAATTCCATTCGGGCGCCCGGTGGAATTCCGAGATGCATCTGCCAGTCCACAAAATCGTGTGCGAGGCCGTCTTCGTTGAGCGGAACGCCGTCGAGAGCGACCAGGCCAAGTCGTTGCGGCGTGTGGCCGAATAAAACTTCCAGGTTGAGGTAAGTGATGCCCGAGGCGTTGACGACTCGCCATAGCTGCTGTTCGCCGGGCTTCATCTCAATCACCGCCGGCGGATAGTCGGGATATGGTACTGGCACAAAATTGATCGAGATATCCTTCGCCGGCTTGCCAAATCCTGTGCCGGTGTTCGCCGCGTCGCCGTCACGGTCAAAAAGCATTTTGGGGATCACCGGTTCCGATTTCGAAGGCGGAGCGTTCGGGTTGATCAGGTCCTGATCGCGAATGACGAACACGCGTTCGGGCAGCCCAGCCACGGCGCTATCGGCCCGCTCAATTCCTTCTACAATCAATGCGCCGGAAGCAC
The DNA here is from genome assembly GCA_030038125.1 of Candidatus Sulfotelmatobacter sp. Classification (GTDB taxonomy): domain Bacteria; phylum Acidobacteriota; class Terriglobia; order Terriglobales; family Acidobacteriaceae; genus Sulfotelmatobacter. Next base: position 5,591 of record JASHPL010000281.1, on the reverse strand, counting down.
CGCCCAGCACTTGCTGCTTCGTGAAACCATGAATGTGCGGGTGATACCAATACAACCCCGGCGGCTGGCTTTCTGGGATACGGAACCGGTATTCGAACGGCGGCTCACCCGGTTGAACCGAGGTCTTCAGGACGTCGTCCTGATGGCAGACGGGCGGGATCGTCAACCCGTGAAAATGTAGGTTTGTCGAAACTGCTGTCATCATTGCGCTGGTGCATGAATTACTGTCGGTCTCGGCGTGCTCGTGATGGTGACTCGTTGTGGAGGGACCGGAAGAGAAATCCCTCAAGTCATTTTTCAGATCAAGGATGACCAGATCCCCAGGACTGACGCGGAGATTGGGCGATTCTTTGCCGTTTTCGTCGGTGTAGCAGTAGCGGGTTGTGCCATCAGCGAGCTTCTCGTTATGAACGGTCAACTCAACCTTCAACACACCTTCGTGGCTGCGCAGGTCCTCCGGTTCGAGTACTCTGCTGCCGGGCGAAGGACGCGGGCAAGGATCCGTCGCGGTCTGGGCGCACAGCAGCACCCCACGCGACAGCGCAATACACAGGCATGCCACTACAAGTAGAAAGGAACGCTTGATCATTAGGCAGTTTTAGGTTTTCGCTATCTACGTACTTCGTACATGTCGGAGCCGCGCTCATCGAGCAGGGCTCTAGCAAGACCAATAACTCCCCATGCCAAGGCGAGCAGCCTACCGCGCGGCCAAATCTGGCCGAGGTGGCAGTCGAAATCCCTTGCGTTCAGTCGCCGGTGACCCGGCAGACTGTAAGCAGTGGTGAAATGTAGTTTCCCAGTGCCAACCACGCTAAAGAACGCATGTTACGAATTCGCAAACGCAGGATGAATATGGTGTGAATTAATTTCCACAAGCCGTCGCGAACATTGAACTTCCATAATCGTGATGGAGTTGTTCAGAAGATAAATTTCGCACCGAGTTGAACCAGTCGGGGAGAGGCGGAGCTGATCACATTCCCGAAAGTTGAGCTTTCGATATTGCCGTTAACCGACTGCGGACCGAAGAATTGAGCGTGATTGAATGCGTTGAAGCCCTCGAGCCGGAACTGAAGGGATTTCGCTTCCGACAGGCGCACGCTTTTGAGAAGCGCCATGTCGGAGTTGTCCATTCCCGGCCCATGGAAAAAGCGCCGTTTGGCGGTGCCGGGTGTTCCCAAAGCGTTGTCAGGAAATGCTGCGGTGTTGAAGTACGGTTGTCCGTTCCGTGGATTGGAGTTGAGGCGGAGGGGAGCGCTTGTGAAATCTGGTTCGTCGACTCCGAAGTTATTGACGCCGTTTGGTTCGGACCCCAACAGTGAATTATCGCCGTAATTGACGAGAGTCACCGGTAGCCCGGTGCTGAAGTGGATGATCCCGGAAAATTCCCAGCCTTGGGTCCACTGGTTCGAGGCATGAAATAGCTGATCGACGGGAAGTTGGTAGCTGTAACTCGCAACGAGGTTCTGCTTCACGTCAAACGACGAGAGAGCCTTGCTCAATGCGGGATCAACGGGATTGACTTCCTCTCCCAGGTTCGAGGACTGATCCTCGGACTTGCTAAAAGTATACCCCGCGAGTACGTTCAAGCGTCCGCTGCTGTGGCGAAGAGTAATCTGCAAGGCGTTATAGTTGGAATTTCCAATCGTGATTTGCTTGGCATTGCTGCCAAAGCTTGACCCTAAAGGACCGCGCGTACCGTTGTAAATGTGACCGGTCAACGTCACATATTGGCTGTCTTCGCCGAAGGGACCACAAGGTGTTTGCCCAACTGCGAGGTTGGCTGGGTTGCGCAGAAACAAACAGAGAACTGGATTCCCTGGATTGGCTTCTTCGAGGACTAGGAGCCTGTGCCCCTGCGTTCCCACGTAATTCACTCCGAGCACAGTACTGGATCCGAAGCCGCGCTCAAGCGAAAGCATATATTCGTCTGTATAAGGTATGCGATTGGTGGCGGCATAGTTGGGAAGCCCGGTGATGGGTTCGAACTGTGACCAGTTAATATCCGGATCGGGATGACTCGCTGTAGAGTTCAAGCGTGCCAGCGTAACTGGGAAATATTGTCCTAGATTCTGGCCGCTTGCGGCGGTTACGAACGGAGTGGAAAACAGCGGCGGAGCCGGGCTCGTATAAGTTGTTCCGTACGGTGCGTTGGCACTCATGACACTAATAGTCAACGCTTCTATCGCCGTGTAGAACATGCCGTAGCTGGCACGAATGCTGGTCTTGCCCGGACCACCTGATAACTTTGCCAGGGCACCATTCCCCGAAAAGCTGGGCGCATACGCGGCGCCCACTCGTGGAGCAAAATCAAGATTCCCAGCAGGGGCCAATGTGCGCGGAACTCCCGGATCGGTGGGATAGAGAATACCTGCAGGCGCTCCCGGAAAAACTATCGACTGTTTTCCCGGTTCGAAGGTTGCAATCTGATTGTACTTTTCATACCAGGGCTCAATGCGGTCCCAGCGCAATCCGTAATTGAGCGTGAGATCGTGAGTTACACGCCAGCTATCCTGTCCATAGAGACCTATGTATTTGTTGCGGCCGTAGAATGGTTGCAGTTGGCTCTGATTATATTGGCTGGGAATTCCCAACAGGAAGTCGGCAAAGTCGGAGCCGGTTTGCGATCCGAAGAATAAGAAACTACCGTTGAATTGAGCGATCGCATGCACATTAACCTGGTCGTAATGGAGCTCTCCACCAAACTTGAACGTGTGGGTTCCCAGCACCTTCGAAAAGTTGTCGAGCCCCTGAAACGTGTTGCCGGTCTGGTTTAGCTCATTCGTGTTTGTCCCGATCGTGTAGCTGTTGAAACTGACGCTCTCTACCCCCTCGGTTTCGGGCGAGAGTGGATTAATTCCGGGAGTTCCCGGGCCAACCTCAAAACCTTGCGATGCAAGACTGACCCCCAGGCCTCCGACAGGTTTGCCGAGGTCGTTTGCGTCGCGCATGTAACTAAAGTGGAGTTCATTGACCGCGGTTGGACTGAACATCTTGGTCTCGCCCACATCGGCTAATTGCGCGCGCCCTGTGTCAATCGCATTGAACCCAGGAACGTTCGCGCCCCCTCGCGCAACGGGATATGGGTTGTTCTGGGACCAGTCATCGAAGAAGTAATAGGCCGAGAGCAGGCCCCAGCGCGTGTTGGCGTCCCAGCGATAAGCAACTTTGTCGTCGCGCAAAGTTTGCTGGTAGGCCGAGGTAGAGAATGTTCCATTCGCGTTGTTGGGTGGAGGTATGTATTGCAGCAGATTCGTAGCAGGTGCCGACCAGGCACTATGCGGGATTATGGCGCCCGGAAGTACACATGTTGCTCTGCTGCACCCGGGAGTGTAGTAAGGCTCTCCAGCGAACACTGGATAGCCCAGTTCGTGTGACAGGAGATTGGCGAAATACATTCCACCCACCGTCGTAGGAGCAATGTTACCGGCTGCATCAGTCGTGACGAACGATCCTGCCAAATCTGACAGACTACCGGTCCGATCTTGTGCGGATGGGACCGGAATCTCGCCCGAGTCGATGCCCTGAGACGAACGTGTTCCTTGATAGTCGGTGAAAAAGAACATTGAATTCTTCCGCATCGGCCCGCCAAATGTGCCTCCGAATTGATTTTGATGAAACGTGCCGCGAGTCGGGGAGAAGTAATTGCGCGCGTCCAGGTCAGTGTTGCGAAGAAATTCGAAAGCATCACCGTGAAATTCGTTAGTGCCGGATTTCGTGACGACGTTGACCTGGCCGCCACTGAACTCCCCATACTCGGCATCGAAGTTGTTGGTCAGGATGCGGAACTCAGCGATGGAATCAAGGTTCGGAATGACCGCCGCGCCCATATTGACGTCTTCTTCGACGTCACTTCCATTTACGATGAAGCTATTGGCAAACTCCCTTTGACCGTTGATCGATATCGTTCCAGGGTTCAAATCACCAGAAGGAGACAATACGCTCGCGCCGACGTCCTGCACCGTATCAGACGTGATGGAACTAACAGGAGCGACTCCTGGCTGGAGGGCGAGCAGATCCGTGTAGCTTCGACCATCGAGAGGCACCGCCGCGATCTCAGTGCTTGTGATAACTTCTCCCATTTGCGTGCTCGTGGTTTCCACATGCACTTGGTCTTCTGTGACGGTGACAAGATCCGACCTTGTCCCTAGTTTGAGGATGGCGTCGACGGTGACCGCGCTATTCGCGTCTATAACAATATTGGTGCGCCGATAAGGCCCGAAGTTCGCACTTACAATCTCAAGATCGTAGTGACCGATTGGCAGGGTGGGAAATGAATAGAAACCCTTCGTGTCAGTGCTAACTGCCAGCCGGACTCCTGTATTAGTGTTGGCGATCGTAACTCTTGCTTTCACGACGACCGCGCCGCTGATGTCCTTCACGGTACCGGAAACACTGCCGTCCACACTCGCCCACGCTGCCATAGCGAGAAGCATTGGGAGGGTTGCGAGGAGAAACTTCCTACAACCCGGAAAGGCCCCGAAACGATTGTGGGGCGTAGTAACAAAATGATGCTTCGCGCTTGCCATGCTGCTTCTCCATGTGGCCCGCTGACTTGCTCTCGCATGATCGTCGGTCGCCAGCGCTTGAGAGCTTGTCGATTTCGGTCCTCACGACCATTTGCAAAAGGGTAATTGCCGTCACGCCGGCTTTCTGTCTGGTTTTGATTGCTATTTCTATTTGCGACTGAGTCGCAAATAGAAACCTTAAAAAATTAGACGGGCTTTCGCCTGCATTTCTTGCACAGTCCACCGACTTCCAACCGAATGACGCGAATCTCAAATCCACTCTGCTGGGCCATTTCTTTCTTTAGTCGTTCGAAGGAGGAACTGGCATATTCCATGATGGCGCCACATCGGAAGCAGGCCATGTGGCAATGATCGCGGCTCGTCTTGGCCTCATAGTAGTGTTTTTCGCCTTCAATATGCATCAAGTCCAATTCGTCGATCAGTCCTCGATGTTTGAGCAAAGCAATTGTGCGGTACACGGTGGCGCGGTCAATACCAGGGTCCTCCTCCTTCGCCATCTCCAGCAAAGTGGCTGCGTCGAGGTGGCGTGGCGAGTCCTGGATGATTCCCACCAGAAGGCGTCTCTGCGCGGTCATGCGCACGCCGCGCGCCGCCAATTCCTTCATGAGTGACGGGCGCGTGATGGAGGCGTCATTCGCAGAACGACCTAAATGCGACTCAGTCGCAACTATTCCGCCATTTAACATCTCTTTTGTACCCTTTAGCAATAAAAAGCGACTCTAGAATCATTCATCTTCTGCTGTCAAGTTCACGTTTCTTGAAGCTCCGAAAAAACGGATTGGACCCCATGATTTAGAGGCTGAGCCGCATTCTCCCGCGCCGGAAATGTTTTGGGGCGCACAATTTACTCCCCGGATCCGCGTAGCGCTATTTGACGTCTGCGACAAATGGCGCTATCATAAACGACAGAATGGTAAACGAACTGAGAGCGGTAGTTCAGGAACTAGGCGGGGAACAAGCCCTCGGCCGCAGACTGTCGACCGACCGGGATCTGCGGGACGCGATCCGCCAGGGATTTCCACCTGCGGTGGTCGAAGAATTGATGCGCACCTCCGGTTTGACCCT
>JASHPL010000280.1 GCA_030038125.1 Candidatus Sulfotelmatobacter sp. | reverse complement strand
GTTCGCTCAAACCGAACATACTCCCCGAGAGGTGAAGTCCCAAGCCGTGCATCCCGAGCAATCGCCCGACAAACTGGCCGGCGATGAGAATCACCACTCCGTAAACCAACACGGCAATTGTTTCGCGCCGAGCCGCAACCCTATCCGGAACGCGCGAACCTATATCGACGGCGCGGCCGTGTGTGAGGGCAAAGATTACGCAGATCAGAATGAGAGCAAAGACCGGTCCAACAACTTCAGCCCAAACTCTGGAGGAGTAGCTGAGGTGGGCCAAATCCGGCTGCTCGAACGGCACGGACCCACGAGCTAGAAACGGAATCGTTATCCCAAACAGTATCCACGCCGCAATTCCAATTTGAACGATGCGATCGCTTAGAATTCGCGCCAGCCACCCCTGGGGTTGTCGCAAACTGGGAGGAGTCTTACCCAGAGCTGTCGTTGCAGGGGATTTGTGATTGCTCACTGGAACGCTCATTGCGCCTCCGTAGAAACGACGTCCGAAGTCCGTGGCAACAACGCCTTCCCCTACCCGGATGCCCCCACAATATCAGAGTCTTAGCCGCAACAAGAATTGGTTCTGAGCCACTCCGGGCTGGCGAGCACGACGGAGGTTTCCGCCTGGCGCTGAGGAATTTTCCAATATTTTGGAAGGAGATAGTCTTTTTGCGGAAGGGAAAGCAGTTCGAACCCGTGTTTCTCGTAGAATTCGATGGCCCATTTCGCACTCGCCCAAGTGCCAATCAAGAGAGGATTCTTCGCTAACCCGCGCAAATGCGAAAGCAGCGTGCCTCCAATACCTCGCCTCTGCGCGCTCATGCGAATGTAGGCGTGGCGGATGAGCGTAACGTCATTTGCCTCCTGGATTCCCATCACGCCGACTAATTCGCCCGAACCTTCATACCCCCAGAACAGAACGCCGTCGTTCAGTTCACCTTCGAGTTCGGACTTCGCCATATACGGATCTTTTAGGCAATCGGCAGGAACAATGCCGCGATATGCGCGGGCACCATCATTGATGATGGTCCGTATCGTTTCGAACTCGTGCGCGGCACAAGGGCGAATCACCGCACTACAGTGTAATGTTCGAGAGCGGCTTGGCTGTCAAAGGATTGTAAAATTCCGTGTCTCCCATCTTCATTCGTGCTGGCCTTTATCATCGCTAAGAGCAAGGGAAGTGAGGCGCTGCCCGAACAGCGCCCCTTGTCCGATTTATTCCGGCCCGTGTGTCAATACGATCTGACACTGCGAACCACACCGCTTAATGGGTTAGGCCCGAAGTGCTTCTCAGCGTCGTTTCCCAGGGTGACTTTAATGTTTGAAAAGGCAACGCTGTTTGGGCCGGTTTCCCCCGTGATCTCGATTTTCAACGTGTTGTCGGTCCCAAACGGAGGCTTTCCCCCATTTGCGGTGATCGTGACTTTCCCGCCACTGACTTCAATAACTCCCTTGGTTGGAAATGTGACATCCCCATCGCAAAGGAAGAAATGATGAGTGTGCGCATTTCGATCAGTTGGGTCGTTCAGGTCACCGCCGCCGGTGTTCATCACCCCAAGATCTGACCTTTCCATGTTCAAGGCCGCCGAAAAATCAGCCTTGCCGTTTCGCTTGATGGTCAGCGACCATTGCCCCCGGACTTCCCAAGGTCCGCCCGGCATCACCGTTTGCGGCGTGTAATCGCTGATCGTCCCTCGGAAATGAACCTCTTTCGACCTTTGGGCGAGCGCACCATCTGCCCCCATCGCCATAACCGCGATCAAAACCATCGTCCCCCAGAAGCTTTTGCTCTTCATTGCAGTCCTCCTAAATCCGAATTGCGAGGTGATTTATGGAGTTTTGTCCGCCGGATTGCAATGCAGGTTCTATAAAGGAGAGATTAAGTTCGTCTAAAGCCGTAACCCGCTGATACGGTTGCTTCTATGCGGATGATGGAGCATCATTTCAAGGTCTTACGAACCATGAGGAGCGTTTACGCCGTCAGAGTTCCATTTCGCCGATTTCACGCTCGACCGGTCCGGATTCCGGCTGCAGAGAGGGGAACGTCGTCTCGCGATAGAAAAGCTCCCGATGGAGTTGCTCATTCTGCTGGTCGAGCGCCAGGGAGAGCTGGTTACGCGCGAGGAGATCGCCAAACGGCTTTGGGGCGAGGACGTTTTTGTTGACGTCGATCACAGTATTAATGTCGCGGTCAGGAAGATCCGGGTAGCGCTGCGCGATGATCCGGAGAAGCCCCGTTTCGTAGAGACTATAGTCGGCAAAGGCTATCGATTTGCCGCACTCGTCGTCTCGGGGAACGGGAATGCCAGCAATCAGCCGTGGGCAGCGGTTCGGGCGAATACGGAAATCCCTGGCATTTCAGGCGCATCTGCCATACCCGTTAAAACGAAACTCCCTTCCCGCAGTCGGATCGTATTGCTCGCAGCTGTGGCGACGCTTGCTTTCATTACCGGGGTTTGGGTACTGCGCCGCGCCAACAAGACAGCGGTAAGCCAACCGCCGATTAAGTCTATCGCGGTATTGCCGCTGAAAAACCTTTCTGGAGATTCGACGCAGGAATACCTTGCTGACGGCCTGACCGAGGATCTGATTGGGCGGTTGGCCGTAGTTCCGGGACTACGCGTAATTTCCCGAACGTCATCGATGCACTTCAAAGATACCCGGCTTTCTGTGCCGGACATTGCCAATGCGCTTCGTGTCGATGCCATTGTCGAAGGGTCAGTCATTCGAGAGGGAAATCAGATTCGTGTGCACGCGCAGTTGATTCGCGCCCGGACGGACGAGCACATTTGGGCGGGAGAATACGAACGCGAATACCGAAGTGTGCTGGCATTGCAGGAGGAAGTTGCCGGAAATATTGCGGGCCGGATTCAGGCAAGTCTGGCACCCCAAGAGCGCACCGGATCGGCACACCCGCGCGCGGTCGATCCTGAAGCTTATGAGGATTATCTCAAGGGCCGATATTACTTTAATCTGCGAACAGTCAATGCATTGAACAAGAGTGTTGAATATTTTCAGCAGGCGATTGGCAAAGATCAGAGTTACGCGTTGGCCTATAGCGGCCTGGCGGACACATACGCCTTGCTCGGTTTTCGTGGACGCCTACCATCGAAAGATGTACTCGCTCGGGCAAAAACTGCCGCGCTAAGAGCCATTGAGCTTGATGAAAGCCTCGCCGATCCGCATGCGTCGCTTGCCTTCGTTGCCGAGACTCACGAATGGGATTGGGCAAGGGCCGAGCGTGAATATAAACGCGCGCTCGAACTTAATCCTGATGACGCACGTGCCCACCACTGGTATGCCGGTTATCTAACGTATGTAGGAAGAATTGATGACGGGATCGGGGAAGAAATGCGCGCGCGAGAGCTTGACCCACTATCTCTGCCAATCAACAATGCGCTCTCCGGCAGGTTCCTGGCGGCTGGCCGTTACGATGAGGCGTTACAGCAAGTACAGAAAACTTTGGAGCTCGACTCTCATTTTCCGCAGGCACACCAGACGCTTGGCTGGGTCTATCTGAACAGCGGTAAGCGGGATAGTGCAATTCGAGAGTTCCGCAATGCACTGCAGCTCTCTGGCCCGGATGATTCGGACTTGATGCTGGATGTTGGCTTCGCTTATGCCGTAAACGGCGAACGAGACGAAGCACGCAAGATTCTTGCGAAACTAAAAGCGTTACACCAAAAGGGGCTGGCCGCATCCGGTTCGATTGGGATTCTCTATGGAGCGTTAGGTGAATCCGACGAAGCCTTCGCTTGGTTACAGAAAGCCTACGCCGGGCGGGATCCTGAGCTCACTTACATCAAAATAGGCCGTAGATTCGAACCATTGCGGGGCGATCCACGATATCAAGAACTGGTGCGCAAGGTTGGGTTGCCCCTCTAGTGGCGTTAAATTGCCTTTACACTCAAGTTCCGCCTCCTCGAAAAACGCTTCAGACGTGGCTGAATCGAAAGAAGTCGAAATTGAGCGTTATCCCCTATTCGCAGCAGTTAACATTAACTGCCCGGTTAGCTCGTGATCCAAGGAGTTTCGCCATCAACTCTCACAACCAATCTCTCAGCACTGGACCCCGGAGCCGGCTTGTGCCTAGTCCTTGAATATGATACTTAGTGCCGCATGAAAACCCTCACCGTCGTCTGCCACTTTTTGCTCGCACTCTGTTCTGCTTCAGGAATTTCGCAAACACAAGTGGAACCCCTTCCCAACTCCTTTGTGGTGAAGGTTGGCAAATTCCTTGACGTAGCCAAAGGAAGTTACATTGAGGATGCCGCTATCTGGATCGAAGGAGAGCGTATTAAAGAAGCTGGTCGCTTCGCCGATATTCAGCTGCACGCTCCCCAAGGTGCACAAATCATCGATCTCAAGCACCTTACCGTCGTGCCCGGACTCATCGACTGCCATACTCACATTATGGCGCGCATTCCCGACGGCCCCGACGGATACACTTTGAACCTCGCCACCAAATCGCAGGCTTTCCGTGCCCTTGAAGGCGCATACGATGCGCGCATTACCTTGGAAGCTGGATTCACCACCGTTCGCGATGTCGAAAATGAAGGCTCAGGCTATGCCGACGTTGCCCTCCGCGATGCCATCAATCAGGGACTCGCGGAAGGCCCGCGGATGCAGGTGGCAACCCGGGCCATCGCTGCCGTCGGCCAATACAATCCTTTCGGGGTCTCTCCCGACCTGACCGATTTTCCCACTGGCGCACAGATGGTGAGTGGAGTGGACGAGGCGCGACGAGCTGTCCGCGAACAGATTGGGCACGGCGCCGACTTGATCAAGGTCTACGCCGACTGGGATCATCCCACGCTCACCACCGAAGAGATGCGGGTCGTGGTGGAAGAAGCCCACAAGCAGGGGCGCAAAGTCGCCGCCCATGCTTACACTCCTGAGGGCATCCGCAACGCATTGAATGCCGGAGTCGATTCCATCGAACACGGCAATAACGCCGACCGGCCAACGCTCGAACTGATGAAGCAGAAAGATGCTTACTGGGTGCTTACCAAAGGCCACTTTCGCGATCGACTCAAAACTGAGACCAACCCTCGAATACGCAAATACCTCGAAGAGACATTGCAACGCGCTCGGCAGAATATAGCCATTGCGCGCGAGCTCGGTATAAAGATTGCGAATGGCTTTGATCCCGCAAGTGCAGCGGAGCACGGCAAGAATGCGGATGAAATCATTACTGCTACAGAACTGGGGCTTACGCCTCTCGAGGCCATTCGCGCCGCCACCATCAACGCCGCCGACTTAATGGGCTGGCAGGATCGCGTCGGATCCATCGAACCGGGCAAGTTTGCGGATTTGATTGCCGTCGACGGAGATCCTCTCGCTGATATCACTCTCTTACAATCTGTCAAATTCGTGATGAAAGGCGGTGTCGTGATCAAGGGCGCACTCCCCCAGTAGCTTCAAGGATTTTGTTGGTCGGCAACACAGCCTTGTCACACTACCCCGAAGAGTTTGGTCAAGGTTTCAGGCATCAGTTGGCGAGAAATTCCGATTTCACTCAAAATCGTCTGGCTAAGGGTTTGAGCACCATCGTTACGTCAGCGCTGTAAACTGGAAGCTCTCCAGGTGACATCATGTCTTCTCCGGTCACAATTCATGCGGTCACGCCTTCCGCGGCCGAGGCCACGGGGGTTGCTTCCTACAGGTTCCCCCAGGTGGATGAGGCTGAGGCATTTCCGGCTCTTACTGCCGCGCAAATTGCGCGGTTTCGCGATGCGGGTCGGGTACGCAAGGTGGAGCTTGGTGAGATTTTGTTCGAACCCGGCCTGACTAATGCTCCCTTCTGGGTGCTGCTTTCGGGAAGCCTTGACATCGTGATGTCCGATGGAATCGGCGGCGAACGTACCGCTGTGACCTATCATGCGGGAGCATTTACCGGCGAGATGACGACGATTTCCAATCGTGCCGGGATGGCTCGCGGACGGATTTCGGAAGCTGGAGAGTTCATCGAACTCAATCGACAACAGCTGCACGACTTGCTAGCGCGGGATGCGGAACTCAACGAAATCCTGATGCGGGCTTTCATTCTCCGGCGCATTCTGATGCTCTCCAGCGGCTACGGGAATGTCATTTTGATGGGTTCGCGACATTCGCAGGCGACTCTGCGCCTGCGTGAATTTCTCACGCGAAACGCTCACCCGCACACCTATATCGATCTGGACACGGACAAAGGTTCACAGGCGATGCTCGATCGCTTTTCTGTGAACGTGGATGAGGTTCCGGTTGTGATCTGCAACGGCAAGACTGTGATGCGGAATCCGTCCACCCAAGAACTGGCGCGCTGCCTGGGCTTCAATCCCTCAATCGAACCAACAGAGGTTCTCGACGTGGTGATTGTGGGTGCGGGACCGGCCGGTCTGGCCGCGGCAGTTTATGCGGCTTCCGAAGGCCTTGATGCGCTTGTGATTGAAACCAAGGCGCCGGGCGGTCAGGCGGGAACGAGCTCGAAGATCGAAAATTATCTCGGCTTCCCGATGGGAGTTTCGGGGCAGGAGCTAACCGCCCGAGCAACGGCGCAGGCGCAGAAATTTGGCGCGAAAATGATGGTCGCTACCAGCGTGGCACGGTTGAACTGCGATCAACGGCCATACAAGGTCCACCTGGATGACGGACGAGCGATTCCGGCGAAGACGATCGTCATCGCCAGCGGAGCGCAGTACAACAAGCCCCACATAGGGAATCTCGCGAACTTCGAAGGCCTGGGTGTGTATTACGGGGCGACTTTCCTCGAGTCTCAGCTGTGTGGTCACGACGAAGTCATCGTCATCGGCGGCGGTAATTCGGCGGGACAGGCCGCAGTCTTTTTGTCGGAAACTGTAGGCAAGGTGCACATGCTGGTGCGGACGAATCGCTTGTCCGAGACGATGTCGCGCTACTTGATTCAACGCATCGAAAAAAATCCCCAGATCGATTTACGTTACGGCACGGAGATCGTTGCTCTCGAAGGCGACACCCACTTGGAAAGTGTGACTTGGCGCGACAAATCCGGCGCAACCGAGTCCCGTCCCATCCGCCACGTTTTCATCATGGCCGGAGCTTCGCCGCGCACGGACTGGCTGAGAGGATGCCTGGCACTCGATGATAAAGGATTCATTCTCACCGGCCGCGACCTTGATCCCATGCCGAAAGAGTTTGGATGGATGCTCGATCGGCGCCCACAGATGCTCGAAACCAGCTTGCCCGGAGTCTTTGCGGTCGGCGATGTACGCGCAAATAGCGTCAAGCGCGTCGCATCGGCGGTGGGCGAGGGAGCGATTGCGGTGTCTCTCGTGCATCGGACCCTGGCAGAGTTGTGAGGACTTCTTCGCCGCGTGCCTTTCACAAATCTGCACCTCAGCCGGGCCGAGAGCGCTAGCCGTAGGTGAGGTCGGTGCTCTGTCCCACCTCGATAATGTAACCATCAGGATCGCGGATGTAGCAGCGTATCTCGCCGTACTTGGGTATCGGCTCCGTGATGAACTCGGCTCCTCGACCTTTCCACAACTCATAGCACGCTTGAATATCCGCAACGCGAAAATTCATGAAGCTGTTGATGTGATTCGGGTCGGGGACGCTGAGGGTTACCGTCGGCTTGTCCGGGGTCGGCCCGCCTCCAACGTTCAGAATCATCCAGATATTCGCAAGCTGAAGGTACCCAGGTGCGTTGCCGTCACCCAGGCTCAGAACGCGAGCGCCGAAGACCTTTTCGTAGTAGCGAGCCGATCGCTCGATGTCAGTGACGGTGAGAAAATGAGCGATGCTCATCCCCTCGCGCGGGGGCATCTCATAGCTCTTCTGCTCGATTTGTACGGCGCTCATTTGACGACTCCTTCCGATTAATAGTGCTTATCGGCTGATTCTGATTCTTGCATATTCACACCTGCCGCCGATTAAGGCTGCGGGAATCCGAACATCAACCACGACTGATTGGCTACCCAATGCGGATATAGCTCCGCCATCTGATCGAAGAGCTCCCGGTCGGACGTAGCCGCTTTCCGCAACCGATCGAAGTCCTCGAGGTAACGCTTGGTGTCTTGGATCGCTGAGGGAGAGTCGGGTGCGCCCGGCTTCTTGTGGCCCGCGACGACAATCGTCGGGTTCAGCGCTGCTAACCGGTCTAGCGCCGCGATCCAATTTTTTCGGCTCTCGGGGGTGGTATCGCCAACGTACATGCGGCATTGGTTGTACACAACGTCGCCTGCAACAATTAGGCCTATCGATGGAACGTGTAGAGACGTTGTATCGGCACTATCGGTGTGGCCCTGCTCGATGATGCGTAATTCATGCCCCTCAAGAGTGAACGTGCCCTGCTCGTACGGCTCAGGGGCAAGCAACTTAGTGGGCAATTGCCCAGGAAACATCCGGCGGGCTAACCGCTCCACTGCGGCAGAGAGGTAGATCTGCTGGATGGCGTTCACCGTCTTGGGCGTTGCTATCGCTCGGGCGCGCGGAAAACGGTCGAGCAGAATGCTCAGACCGTAGAAATGGTCGAAATGGGCGTGCGTTATATAGATGGTCTCCAGGTTGCGGTTGTGCAGAGCGACCCAACCGGCGAGAGCCTGGGCCTCAGCCACCGTGCACATTGCGTCAACCAGAACCGCGTCGTAGTCGCCGAAGACTAAAGTCGACGTGATCGGGTCAAAGCCGAGCGCTTCGCCGAAGGGCCTTGGCCGCTCGCCGACCATAGCCTTTCCCGGGGCGGTAAAGACGTTCACGCTAAGCGTGTTCGACGCGGCAGGAACGGTGCCTTCCATTTGGTGACCCTTTCCATGGCAAAGCGGGTGACCCTCAACAAGGTTGCCAAAAGCGCGACGACGAGTCTATTGGACGAAGGTATCGACTAATATGAAAACCCCGCTCCCGTGCTCATCGAAAGCGCAGGGGCTAAACCCGGAGAATCGTTGAAATATCCCGGTTCTATTGCTTTCCAATCCTAATACCGCACCAATCGTGTTTGCGCGGAAGGTGTGGGTCAACATCTGGGGACGCGGAGGATAACGAACCACGGATCGAAAGAGTTGAAGGCATATGGCGAACTTCCATCCAGCGCAACTTTCCAACGCTACGTACTCAGTTTCTTCGCGGAATCAAATTGCCTCTACTCTATGCGTCTGCGATCCTGGAGCCGGCTTCGTCGCGCGCCCACGCCTGTGTGGGATCTTCGTCGGGCAATGGACGAACGTCAGGATTCTGCATGATCACGCGCGCACAGGTATTCCATCGCAGGATGGCGTCATCGTTGCCTGGTGAGGAAAAATCGATGGCTCTCTCATAATGAGCCATCGCTTCGCGCAGGGCGTGATATGCAGACGCGCCCGCCCCACTGCCGCCTTGCCGAATACGGGCATGTCCTAGCCGCTCCCAGATGATTCCGGCGTAATAGGCGCGCTCGTAGTCGCCCTCGATTCGAGTGAGAATTTCTTGAGCTGACTTGGCTGGCAGCTGCAAGTCAAACTGATCGGTTCGTGCAAGAAGAAGCGAGATTAGCGCTTGCTGGTGATCAGGAACGACGGCCAAGATGTCCAAGCAAATGCTCTCGGCCAGCCTCGGTTCATTCAAAAGCCGGTAGCGCTCCATTTTCTTGAGCGCTTCGGGAATGCTCTGCACGGAAATGGATTTCAGTTCGAATTCCATAAAAATCTCCTATGTTTTCGTGGCGGTGAAAACTCGGAATAACTTCGAGAGCGGATCGAAGAAGCGATCGACAACCCGCTCCTTGAGCGGAATAATGGCGTTGTCGGTAATCGCGATGCCTTCGGGACAAACTTTCGTACAACATTTGGTGATATTGCACAAGCCGATGCCGAACTGCGTTCTCAGATCCTTCAATCGATCACCCACGTCCAATGGATGCATTTCCAAGGCCGCCACATGAACGAGGAATCGTGGACCAATGAACTGTTCCTGCATCTTATGCTCGCGCAACACGTGGCAAACGTCCTGGCAAAGATAGCACTCGATGCACTTGCGAAATTCCTGCACTCGTTCGACATCCTCCTGAGCGATGCGCCAGGTGCCGTCAGGAGCATCGGCAGGCCGCGGCTTGAATTTTGGAATGAGCTGCTTCACCTTGTAATTCCAGGACACGTCAGTGACCAGGTCTTTAAGGTGCGGGAACGCCTTCATGGGTTCGATGGTGACTGGCTTATCGAGCGCGAGCGTATTCAGCCGCGTCATGCACATCAATTTCGGCATTCCGTTTATTTCGGCCGAGCAGGAGCCGCATCTTCCTGCTTTGCAGTTCCAGCGAACAGCAAGATCCCCGGCCTGTTCCATCTGTATCTGATGAACGACGTCGAGGACCACCATGCCAGCCGCAACTTCGGCGTTGTAGTCGCGAAATTGTCCTTGGGCCTTGTCTCCACGCCAGATCCGAAATGTGGCGGTCGCCATTACTTCATCTCCTCGATGATTTGCTGCAGGTCCTGCCGCATCGGCGGTATGGCTTCGTGCGAGAATTGCATTGCGCCGTTGGCGCCTTTTCGCACGGCGATATTGAACAAGCCGAACTGCTTGTCCTTCTCCGGGAAATCATCACGGAAGTGAGCGCCGCGGCTCTCTTTCCGCTGCAGAGCGGCCTTAGTCACAATTTCCGAGACGGTCAGAAGGTGGTACAAGTCGAGGGCGGTGTGCCAGCCGGCGTTGTATTCTCTATTCCCATCGACGCTGACCCGCTCTCTCGCAGATCTTAAATCCCGGATACAGTCGAGAGCTCGCAACATTTCATCCTCTTGCCGGACAATTCCCACCAGCTCCTGCATCGTTTCTTGCAACCTATGTTGCACGGCATATGGATTTTCAGAGCCCTTTCGCTCGAACGGTTGAAGCGCCCAATTCTCTGCAGATCTGAGTTCGGCAGTATCGACGTCCCCCAGCGAATTTTTTTGAGAGAAAGTCGCCGCGTACCCTCCGGCTCGCTGGCCGAAAACCAAGAGATCCGACAGAGAATTCCCGCCCAATCGATTGGCTCCGTGCAAACCCGCTGCGCATTCCCCTGCCGCAAACAATCCAGGAACATCTGACATTTGGGAGTCGGCGTCCACCCGGACTCCGCCCATCATGTAGTGCGTGGTAGGACCGACTTCCATCGGCTCTTGGGTAATATCGATGTCGGCAAGCTGCTTGAACTGGTGATACATACTGGGTAGCTTCTTCTTTATATGTTCTACGGCATTCGGAATTCTTTCCTTAATCCATGCGATGTCCAGGAAAACACCACCGTGTGGACTCCCGCGTCCTTCCCGTACCTCTCGGCGGATGCAACGTGCGACATGGTCGCGAGTCAGCAATTCGGGAGGCCGTTTCGCGTCTTTGTCGCCCTGGGTGTAACGCCAGCCCTCCTCCTCTGAGTTAGCGGTTTGGTTTACGTAGAGCAAAGGAATGTCCTTGAACATGAACCTTTCTCCGTTTCTGTTCCGCAGGACTCCTCCCTCGCCGCGCACTCCTTCCGTGACCAGAATGCCGCGCACGCTCGGCGGCCAGATCATTCCCGTGGGATGGAATTGCACAAATTCCATATCCATCAGCGCCGCACCCGCATGGTAGGCGAGCGAGTGACCGTCGCCCGTATATTCCCAGCTGTTACTGGTGATGGTGTAAGCCCTTCCAATTCCTCCCGTGGCTAGAACTACGGCCTTCGCCCGGAACAGGTGAAACCGGCCGCGCTCGCGATCGTATCCAAAGGCTCCCGCGATGCGTTCGCCATCTTTCAGGAGCTTGACGATTGTGTGTTCCATGAAGACATCAAAACCGAGATGGACTCCTTGGTCTTGCAACGTGCGAATCATCTCGAGACCGGTGCGGTCACCGACGTGCGCCAGCCGAGGGTAGCGATGACCGCCGAAATTGCGCTGCAGGATTCGCCCATCGTTTGTGCGATCGAAAAGAGCGCCCCATGCTTCCAATTCGCGGACGCGTGCCGGGGCTTCTTTGGCGTGCAGCTCTGCCATCCGCCAGTTACTCAAGTATTGGCCGCCACGCATCGTGTCGGCAAAGTGAACGCGCCAGTTGTCCCGGTCGTCCACATTTGCCATCGCCGCGGCTATGCCACCCTCTGCCATGACCGTGTGAGCCTTACCGAGGAGGGATTTCGAAATGACAGCAACCTCGACCCCGGCCGCCGAGGCCTCGACTGCCGCGCGCAGGCCGGCGCCTCCCGCGCCGATAATGAGAACGTCATGCTCGTGGATGAGGTATTCCGCCACTAAACGATCCTCCAATCCCTCCACACCCCCATCGAGCACAACCGCACGTAAAGATCGGCAAATGCCACCATAAAAAGGCTGCACCAGGCAAAGAGCAAGTGACGCCGGTTGAGACAACTCACGCACTCGTAGACGCGCTTGCGCGTGGGAGCCCCCGACAATCGGTCGCGAAAACCACCGACTATATGGCGAAGAGAGTGGCAACCGAAGGTGTAGCAGGTGAGCAGAACGAGGTTCGCCAGCAAGACGAGAGTCCCGAGACCAATACCAAACCGTCCATTGAACCAGAATGCGTTCCATACGTCGCGGGCCAGGATGATGAGAAATAGCAGGGCAAAATAAAGAAAATAGCGGTGGATATTTTGCAAGATCAGCGGAAAGGAGCGCTCGCCGAGGTATCTCTTCCGCGGCTCCCCTACCGTGCAGGAAGGAGGGTCGGCCCAAAAGGCTTTGTAATATGCGCCGCGGTAGTAGTAGCACGTCACGCGGAAGCCACCAGGCGCCCACAGGATGAGCACCGCCGCCGTCACCCAGGCCGGCATCCAGCTTGGCATTGGACCAAACCAGCCCTGGTTGGGGGCGCCGAACAATTCCGGCGAATAAAACGGCGAGAGATATGGTCCGAATCTGAAATGCTGCCCTTGGAAGGCTGCCCAGGTCGCGTAAATGATGAACGCAGACAACCCGAGAAAAACAGCTAGCGGCTGTATCCACCAGTTGTCTGCGCGCTGCGTTCGTCCGAAACCGGAGCGCGACAATGGCACATCAATCTGAGACATTGGGCCTCCTCACTCGCGCAGATTAAATCGCTTGCGGTCAAGCCCCGCCCGCCTGTGGTTGAGCGCGGGCGGTAGTCATCATACAGAAAACTCATCGCCATTGTGTTAGAAACCCGCGCTCGCAATGAAGGGTCGAGCGCCAAACAGTCAGGATCATCCCGTTGGCAAGCATGCCGGCAGCCGCGTGGACAAGGACGGTACTGTGATAAAGTTTCGTGACCCTAAAGTTGACTGAAGTGTTCACCGAAGGGTGCCACAGTGAGGGACAAAGGGCACGAAATTCGCTGCTATGACTACGTGAACCATTCTTACGATCGCGTCCGCGATGCATTGAAGCAAAACGCTCTGACGGTGTTTCAATCCGCTACGAAGACTGCTGCTTCGCGGGCGCAATCAGTAGCCGCTGAACTGCGCGTCGATTTTGGTGGAATTGGGGTGAAAGCCGACATCAACATTATCGTAAAGAATGTAGAGGAAAGAGTGCCTGACTCAAGTTCCAGTCCTTCGACGACGTTGCTATTGGAATGGGAGGCCGCGACGATGCCGCGGTTTTTCCCGCTCATGAAGGGTACACTGTCTGTGTATCCGCTGACTTCCGCCGAAACACAATTAGACTTCTCCGGAATTTACCAGCCTCCGTTCGGCACTGTGGGAAAGACGATGAACGCGATCGTCGGCCACCGCATCGCTGAGGTATCTGTCCATCGGTTCGTAAGCGACGTAGCAGGATATCTCCGGCAAACGCTTGGATAGCAGTTTTATCGGTCTTCAAGAATGTTGATTTGTGATCCTGCTTCCGCCAATAACAGGGGCGTCCGGTCACCCTGAGTCGATCGCCGGTGAATTGCTTGAACGAAAACAGCTGCTATCAGGTACCTGATGGACAATGGAGCCCGCCCTCTTGGACCTAACATGATGAACGTCAGGCAAGATCAACGAGCCTGCGTTGAGCAATGTCGGGATGGTCGGCAACCTGGCAATTACGCAGCAGTACCGAGCGTAAGGCAATTTGCGAGCTGATTTTCGCCGTCGTGTCGGGCTGGCAACGTACCTAGGTTGACTGGAAAATCATGCGAACCGTGAGAATTTGGTGTGCCCGAACCGAGATTTTGAAGGTGTGTACATCCTCCGGCACGATTGGCTTCTGATCGCGTTCGACTGCATCCGTGGCAACGATCTTGCTTATTGACAGCAGTGGTG
>JASHPL010000279.1 GCA_030038125.1 Candidatus Sulfotelmatobacter sp. | reverse complement strand
CCAATATCTTCTGGCCCATCACCTGGCAATACGCCCTGATTCAGGGATGGGAAACGACGCTCCGCTCTCCCAACTTGTGGCATCAGGGCCAACTCCATCTCGCCTATGCCAATCAAATTGCTCGGGCTACTTCGCCCATCACCGGCGGCCTGATCTGCCCGCCCAACTCCACTCCGGCGACTTGCGCGCTCGACATTCCTCCCGGACTTGCGCCCGTTGATCATGATCAGCGCAACACCCTCAACGTCGGCTTCACAACCAGTTTGCCGCGGCAAGCCTACGCCTCCGCCAATGTCTACTACGGCTCAGGATTCACCAACGGTCTACCCGGTGTGCAATATCCGGGTAGCTATCTGCCCAGCCACACCACGTTCGATCTCGCGCTCGGCAAAACTTTTGCCGAGAATTACACCGTTGCGATCGACGCCCTGAACGTGGCGAACCGCCGCGTGCAGCTCGACAATAGCCTGACCTTCGGCGGATTCCACTGGAATGACCCGAGGCAGATTTACGTCGAGTTCCGTTACCGGTTTCACTATTAACTCCATTCCCGAACATTCGGTACCTTCGGGGCGGCTAGCCAGATCCTCGTGAATCTTCGTGTTCTCTGCGGTTAAGTGGTCGTCTTTTTGTTCACCTCAAGATAGGCGTATAGGATAACTGTCATTCAATTTCTGGAAAAACTAATGATGCGTATGAAGCGCGTGATTCTGATTGTGATCTTTGCGGTGGGCACGATGGCCTCGGCACAGACGAAGCAGGATGTGGACCTCATTATCAGCGGTGGAACTGTGGTGACTATGGACGCAGCCCGCGCCATCATCCACGATGGCAGCGTGGCCGTGCGCGGCGATTCGATTATCGCGGTCGGGCCGAGTTCAGAAATCGAGAAACGCTACCGATCCCCGCAGGTGATCGATGCACGAGGTAGCCTGGTGCTCCCGGGATTCATCAACGGACACACGCACGTCCCCATGACACTTTTTCGTGGGCTGCACGACGATGTCACGCTGAACGACTGGCTCCGCAAGTACATCTTTCCGGCCGAAGCGAAGAATGTGAATGCGGAGTTTGTCCGCTGGGGCACGCGCTTAGCCGCCGCGGAACAGATTCGCGCGGGAGTGACCACGTTCGCCGACATGTATTATTTCGAGGATGCCATCGCCGAAGAAACCAAGGCGGCGGGCATGCGCGGCGTACTGGGCGAGACCTTCATCGATTTCCCTGCACCCGATAACAAGAGCGAAGCGCAGATGCTTGCTTACACCGAAAACTTCTTGAAGCGCTGGCAGGGAGATTCGTTGATCCAGGCCGCTCCGGCGCCGCACTCGATCTATACTTGTTCGAAAAAGACGCTGCAGGATGCGGCTGCGTTGGCGCGGAAGTATCATGCACCGATTCTGATTCATGTCGCCGAAATGAAAAAGGAATGGGACGACAGCGAAAAAGAACATGGAATGTCGCCGGTCTCCTATCTCAACAGCATTGGCGTGCTGGGGCCGGATGTGGTGGCGGCGCATTGCATTTACGTCGATGCCGACGACGAGAAATTGCTGGCCGAGAAGCGCGCTGGGTGCGTACATAATCCATCGAGCAACATGATGCTGGCGAGCGGCGTGTCGCCAGTGCCCGACATGCGAGCGACCGGCGTCGCCGTCGGCCTCGGAACTGACGGTCCCGCCGGCAGTAACAACGATCTCGACCTTATGGAGGAGATCGATCTGGCGTCGAAACTGGCGAAGATCACTAAGATGGATCCACGCGCGCTGAACGCGAAAGATGTGGTGGAGATGGCAACGATCGATGGCGCGCGGGCGCTACACATGGAAAAAGAGATTGGATCGCTCGAAACCGGCAAGAAGGCCGATGTGGTGCTGATCAGCCTCGATGAGCCGAATGCTGTGCCCATGTATGACATCTACTCGCAGATCGCATATTCGTTGAAGGGCAGCGATGTAGAAACGGTCATCATTGGCGGTCGCGTCGTGATGCGCGATCGCAAGCTTCTGACCGTGGATGAGCCTGCGGTGCTCGAGAAGGCGCGAGAGTACGGAGAATCGGTGAAGAAGTCGTTGCAAATGGAATAGGAAAGTTTCAAAACTTCGAGTTTTGAAGTTTTTCACAGCTTCAAAGTCAAGGTCAAAGTCCCCGCCCTGTCGCAAAAAGGGCGACAAGAGCGGGGCACCCTCATAAGGAATGGAACTAATGAAGATCGCGAAAGATGTCACGGAACTGATTGGTCACACACCGCTGGTGCGGCTGAATAAAGTAACTGCGGGATGCGTGGCCGAAGTAGTGGCGAAACTGGAGAGCCAGAATCCGCTCGCCAGCGTGAAAGATCGCATCGGCGTGAGCATGATCAACGAGGCGGAACGCGCGGGAAAAATTCAGCCACGGAAAACTGTGCTCATCGAACCCACCAGCGGAAACACCGGTATTGGCCTGGCGTTTGTTGCCGCGGTAAAAGGATACAAGCTCATCCTCACCATGCCCGACACCATGAGTCTGGAGCGACGCGCGCTTCTGCTCGCATTCGGTGCTGAGATCGTTCTGACGCCCGGGCCGCGTGGCATGAGGGGTGCCATCATGAAGGCGGAAGAAATTCTGGCCAACACTCCCGACGGCTACATGCTGCAGCAATTCGATAATCCGGCGAATCCGAAGATTCACTTCGAGACCACTGGCCCGGAGATCTGGCAAGACACAGACGGCCGCGCCGACATTCTGGTTTCTGGCATCGGCACGGGCGGAACGCTCACCGGCGTTTGCGAGTACATCAAGCCCAGGAAGCCATCGTTCAAAGCGATTGCGGTCGAGCCGGTGGAGAGCGCGGTATTGTCGGGTGGCAAGCCTGCGCCACATAAAATTCAAGGTATTGGCGCGGGTTTTGTGCCCAGCATCCTGCGGACTGACTATATCGATGAAGTGATCACTGTTTCGAGTGAGGATGCGATCGCCATGGCGCGACGCATGCCGCTGGAAGAAGGCTTGCTGGTTGGCATTTCCTCGGGCGCAGCCGTCGTGGCCGCGTTGAACGTTGCCAGGCGGGCGGAGAATGCGGGAAAGCTGATCGTCGTCATCATTCCCTCTTTTGGCGAGCGCTATCTGAGCAGTATTCTGTTTCAGGAGCTGCGGGAGAAAGCGCTGCAGATTCCGACGGTGGCGCTCCCGGGCTGATTTGTAAGTAAGGACTATGCCGCATATCTTTTCGCTCATGCGCGAAGACGTGGCCAACGTGCTGGAGCACGATCCCGCGGCCAAGTCGCGGCTGGAGGTGTTTCTCTGCTATGCCGGGCTCCACGCGGTGTGGTTCTATCGCATCAACCATTGGCTGTGGAATCGCAGGCGCTTTCTGATTGCACGCTGGATGTCACAGGTGGCGCGCTGGCTGACGGGAATTGAAATTCATCCGGGAGCGAAGATCGGGCGGCGGTTGTTCATCGATCACGGCATGGGAGTGGTCATCGGCGAGACCTCGATCGTCGGCGACGACGTTACTCTCTATCAGGGAGTAACACTCGGCGGCACGGGCAAAGAGCATGGCAAGCGGCATCCCACGATTGAGAGCAATGTAGTCGTCGGCGGCGGCGCAAAGATTCTGGGCAATATTGTTGTGGGAAAAAATTGCCGCATCGGCGCGGGATCGGTCGTGCTGCGCAGCGTGCCCGACGATTCGACCGTGGTCGGCGTGCCCGGCCACATTATCTTTCGCGAGGGCAAGCGGGTGGTGATCACCGATCCCAAGCAGATCAACGATCCGCTGTCGGAAGCCCTGTCGGCGGTCGTAACCGAAGTGCACAAGCTGCGGGAGCGGGTGCAGAAACTGGAAGGTTCCGAGGGCATGGGCGAGCCGCTCTCGGCGCGGCTGCAGCAGATCATGGAAGATATCGATTACCAGATTTAGTGCAGATGCGGAGCCTCGCTCCGCCGGACAGCCGAGGCGGCTGTCCCTGCATGCGGCAGACTGCGGGAGTTCGCTATCTGTTTTCCCTGTAGAATTGAAGTACGAATTTGGAGCTTTGTCCGCATTGTCTTTCCTCGACCAACTGAATCCGCAACAACGGGAGGCCGTCGAAACGACCGAAGGACCGGTCCTGATCCTTGCCGGCGCGGGCAGCGGAAAAACACGCGTCATCACCTATCGCATTGCCTATCTGATTGAACATAAAGGCGTCATGCCGGAATCGATTCTGGCGATGACCTTCACCAACAAGGCCGCCGCGGAGATGGGCGGGCGTGTCGAAAAACTGGTCGGGGGATTGAGCATCGCCAAGCCGGTGATCTCAACCTTTCATTCGTTCTGCGTGCGCATGCTGCGGCGAGATATTGAAGCCCTGCGCATTCCGTCGGCCACTCCCGGGCAGCCGCCAATCGGCATCACAAAAAATTTCGTGATCTATGACGAGGCCGATCAGCAATCGCTGGTGAAGTCAATCATGAAGCGCCTGGGCGTAGACGACAAGCAACTCACGCCACGCATGGTGCAGGCGCGGATTTCCTGGGCGAAAAATCACATGCTCGATCCGCAGGAATTGTATTTACAGTCGGCCGATCCCAAGACCGAGCGGGTCGCACATTTATACGAGGAGTATCGAAAAGAATTGCGCAAGGCCAATGCGCTCGATTTCGACGATCTGCTGCTGGAAGCGGTTCGCCTGCTGAAAACTGCCGCGAGCGTGCGCGAATACCACAATCGCCGCTTTCAATATCTGCTGATCGACGAATATCAGGACACGAACCGGCCGCAGTACGAACTCATGCGCCTGCTGGCGGGCGAGCGCCACAACGTGTGCGCCGTCGGCGATGAAGATCAGTCGATTTATTCCTGGCGCGGCGCGGACATTCGCAACATTCTGGAATTCGAGCAGGATTTTCCCGAGGCGAAAATCATTCGGCTGGAGCAGAACTATCGTTCGACACAAAACATTTTGCAGGCGGCGTCGGCGGTGGTGGCGAATAACGTCCGCCGCAAGGGCAAGAACCTGTGGACGGCGCGGCAAGGCGGAACGAAGATCGGCTATTACGAGGCGCCGGATGGCGAAAACGAGGCGCTGTTCGCGGCCGATTGGATTGCGCGCTATGTTGCCGAGGCGGTCGAGCGCGGAGAAGATCCGCGGGCGGCGGTGCTGTATCGTACGAATTCGCAGTCGCGATTGTTTGAAGAGGCGATGCGCCGCTACGGATTGAAGTATCACGTGGTCGGCGGATTTTCGTTTTACGAGCGGGCCGAGATCAAGGACATGATCTCGTATTTGAAGGCCATTCAGAATCCGGATGACTCGATCTCCCTGCTGCGGGTCGTCAATACGCCGGCACGTGGCATCGGAAAAGGCACTATCGATACGTTGGAGCATATTGCGTTGGAAGCAGGCCTGTCATTGTGGGGCGCGATTGGGGAAGCGATGGAGCGGCAACTCGTGCCTCCGCGTGCGCTGGCGTCGCTCAAGGATTTCCGGCAGCTGATTGAAGACGCTCGCGCCATGCTGGCGGGAACGTTTGTGGAGCAACTGGAAAGTGATGTGGCGTCGGCGACGGAACAGGCCATGGGACAGCCACTCCCGGCTGTCCCGTGGGGCGAAGCTACGCTTTCCACTGGTGGCGATAACGCCACGGCTTTCAATCCCGAAGAATTCGGGAATTTTTCCTTTGATTTTGGCGAAAACGCGGCAGCGAGCGAAGAGTCCCAGAAGAATGACAGGTCCGTCGTATCTGCTCGGAATAACGGGCAGGTTTCGGGCCGGGATGGGAACGCAAATGACGAAGGCGCAAGCACTGATCCGGCAAACGCGTTTCCGGCTCCGACGGTCAGCACCGCGGATATTTTGAAATTTCTGATCGATCGCACGGGATACATCAAGCTGCTCGAGGAGGAAGACACGCCCGAAGCCTATTCGCGGATTGAGAACCTGCGGGAATTGGTGAATGCGGCGATGGATTCGCGCGATCGCGCCGAGACGCTCGATCAGTTTCTCGATCATGCCGCGCTGATCGCCGATGCGGACGACTACGACGAGCGCGCGCAGATCACGCTCATGAGCCTGCATGCCGCGAAAGGATTGGAGTTTCCGCTGGTATTTCTGAGCGGACTGGAGGAGGGGTTGTTTCCGCACTCGCGCACCATGCTCGTCCCCGAGGACATTGAAGAAGAGCGGCGGCTTTGCTATGTGGGCATGACGCGGGCGATGGATCAGCTCATCCTGACGCGCGCGGTGTATCGTCGGCGCTACGGCAGCGATCTTCCAGAGGCGAGTGTGCCGTCACGATTCCTGGAGGAAGTGCCGGCTCCGCTGATTGAAGAGTTGGGGATCGGATATCGACGCACCGCGGCACGCGTGGGGACGGCCGCCCTCGGCCGTCCGGCGGGACGAAGCCCCGCGGCCCATGACGACGGATCCCACTATTCCTACGAAGACGAGGATCAGAGCGCGGCATGGCAGGCACCGGATCGCAGCCGCGACAGTGCCGGATCGTCAAAAACGGCTGGCAGCGGACGCATCTACAATTCGATCGAGAACATTGCGGAGTTCTTCGCCAGCCACGGAAAAAAGTTTAAGGTTGCAAAAGTGCCAGTGGAGGAGCCGACGGGAAAGCGCGGATTTCGGCCCGGGCAGCGAGTTCGGCATCCGAAATATGGCGAAGGAACCGTCTATCAGCGCGAAGGGGAGGGCGAAGAAGCCAAGATTACGGTACAATTCCCTCGCTTCGGCTTGAAGAAGCTGGTGGAGAAGTACGCCCAGCTGGAGCGAGCCTGAGTTATAAAGTCATTGGGCGGTTAAGACATTCACTCATTGAAACATTCCAAATCTAAAGGGACTCATGGCCAATACATCGACACTGAGCAGGGAAGATCGCAAGAAAGCCAAACGCGCGGCGCGCAAGAAGCGCAAGGCGGAAAAGCCGCTTAAATCGCGGGATTATCCGCGTGGATCGAAAAAGCCGAAGGTCAAGAAGATGGCCCGCGGCCAGGCGAAACGGTAGAAAATCAGTTTGCGTTCCCACCCTTCGAAAATCGCGAGGGGTGGGGCATCCAGCAGATTGCTAGTTCCCTACGGCTGAATTGAGGAGATCACAACCCGCTTGCCAGAATCATCAACCGAACCGAATCTCGACATTCGCCCATCCAAAAACCAGCTGCTCTGCTGCAAATCGATTGACAAGCTCATTTCTGAATCGGAAACTCCCGGCCATCGCCTGCAAAAAACGCTGGGGCCGTGGTCGCTGACGGCGCTGGGCATCGGCGCCATTATCGGGTCGGGCATTTTCATACTGACCGGCACGGCCGCGGCCGGCGAAAACTTCACGGCGCCATCGATCCTGCACGCGCAGGTACTCGATATTGTCGTGAACTTTTTGCGCGGGGGCGGGACGGCGCAGGTGCTGATGCATGGCCGTCCACCCGCCGGTCCTTCGATTGCGATCTCGTTCTTCCTCGTCGCCCTCGCCTGCAGTTTTGCCGGATTGTGCTACGCAGAGCTGGCATCGATGATTCCGATTGCCGGCAGCGCCTATACATATTCGTACGCGACACTGGGCGAAATCTTCGCGTGGATCATTGGCTGGGACCTGATCCTGGAATACGTTGTGAGCAATGTGGTGGTGGCGATTGGGTTCGCGGCGTACTCGAAAGCGCAGTTGGCATCCTTCGGCCTCGATTTGCCCGATCGGTGGTCGACGCCGGTCTGGGAATCGGGGCACTGGACGGGATCGTATTTCAATTTTCCGGCTTTCCTCATCGTGTTCATTCTGACCGTGCTTCTGGTGCGCGGGGTTCGCGAGTCAGCGGAAGCCAACAATGTGATGGTTGCGATCAAGATCGGGGCCATTCTGGTTTTCCTCGTGGTGGGGGGGACGCTGGTTAATCCGCACAACTGGAAACCGTTTGCGCCATCGGGTTTCAGCGGCATCGTCACCGGCGGCGCCATCGTGTTCTTTACTTATATCGGGTTTGATTCCGTCTCGACCGCGGCCGAGGAGGCGCGGAATCCACAACGCGACTTGCCCTTCGGCATCATCGCCTCGCTCATCGCGTGCACGGTGCTTTATGTTGGCGTTTCGGTCGTGCTGCTGG
>JASHPL010000278.1 GCA_030038125.1 Candidatus Sulfotelmatobacter sp. | reverse complement strand
GATTCCGACTTGGATGGTGTGACGACCGCGAACGATGGTGAGATTGTCGGCGATTTCATAGCGGCGGAGGATGCTGATGTTCGGCAGGAAAATGTTGGTTCCCAGATTGTTAATGAAGCCGGGAATCTGCAGTCCGACTTCGCCCGGCTCGTTGGGAATCACGTTGAAGCTGTTGTAATCCCACTGCAGGCGCGCTTCGTTTTGCAAAGACGCATTGAACTGGTGATACCACGAGGCCTGGATGTTATTGTCGTAATTGTGAATCGAGCTGCCGGCCGAAAACGCGGTTAGCGACTGCACATCTGGAGATTCTTCGAGGTCGTGCCCGTACCGATAGGTGACCGACAATTCGTTACTTGAATTGAATCGGTGGTCCAATCGTCCCGAGGCGAGGTATTCGCGCGTGGTGTAAGGAAAGACTCCGCCTCCGGTCTCGAACTGGTTCAGCAGGAAAGCATTCACCGGGCTGGTGGCGGGATCGATGGTCAGCACACCATTCAGAATCGCCGCGCATACGGCGGCCGGAAGATTGGTTGTTGGATTGGGAGCCGGCAAGCTGAGTTGCTGTGCAACGGCAGCACCCACTGGGCCGCTGAGACAAGGAACGATGTTCCCGCCACTGAGACCTGCAAGCACCGCGCTCTGCGAAAGGGTGGGACGAAAGACATTTGTGTCCGTCAAAATGGGAACCGAGTTTTGCGCGTCCTGGCGTAGACCTTCGAATGCGGCAAAAAGAAATGTTTTATCTTTCTTCAGCGGAAAACCAATGCTTCCCCCAAACTGCTGGCGACTCAAAGTGTTCTTGATGGGAGAACCGACCAAATCAGGCCCAGCAGGATTAAACGTCGCGCCGGCCGCTAATGCCTGGCTGTAGGCAAAGGGATCGCGAGCGTCCATCGCATCATTGCGGAAAAATCCAAATAGAGTTCCGTGAAGTTTGTTGGTGCCGGACTTGCTGACAATATTGATGGAACCGCCCGTCGCAGATCCCAGATCCGCCGAGTAGTTGCTGCGATTGATTTGAAATTCCTGCACGGCATCCTGGCTGGCGGTGAGACGCACGCCGCCGGTGTCGTCTCCTGTTTCACCACCATCAACGGTGATGCTGTTGCCTCTGCCATTGCTGCCGTAGAAGGAAAGCCCGCTTTGCGGGGTCTGTTTTACTCGGTAATCCTGATCGTCCGCGAGCCGCGTCGAGTCGGAAACGCCGGGCGCCAGCAGAGTGAACGTGAGGTAGTCGCGACGGTCGATAGGCAAGTCGGCAATGTATTGTTGATTGATCCTGTCGGCCTGGCTTCCCCGTTCGGTTTCGATGGTGGGAGGCTCAGCCATCACCTCAACCACAGTCGCGACCTGTGACGGGTTCATGCGGAAGTCTGAAACGACCGTCTGACCGACTGACACCGTGACGTTTCGCCGAAGCTCGGTGGCGAAACCGGAGATCGCTGCACTGACTTCATAAGTGGACGGAGATAATCCAGTCACTCGGTACTGCCCCGCGGCGTCGGTCACAACTTGGCGCTTGAGACCGGTCGGCGTGTCGACGATGCTGACCGTTACTCTCGGCATGACAGCGCCGCTAGAGTCAACCACAGTTCCGGTGACGGTGCCCGAGGAGCCTACTCCCTGCCCCTCGGCCAAAATGCCCGTAAACAGCAGGAACGCGAGCAGACATATCCGTGGCTTCATTCGGATTCTCCTTCATGATTCGTATCAGTCCATGGCCTAATCTTCCGTCTCTCTCCACAACTGCCTTAAGGCCTGACGCGACTGCAACCAGTTTCAGGAAATCATGCGCTGCGGATCTTTCTGGAGCCGAGGGCTTCGCATTTGGGGAACCTCGTCTATGAGTCCCACATCCCTATCGAATACCGTGGAAATATTTCAGTTCACAGGATCTTGGGAGCTCCCGCGTATGGGCGAGCTCGAATTGTGATAGCAAATATCACATAATAGTTACTAACGTCAAGAAAGAATGAATGGCTGAGCAACGGCTTGCGACAGGCCGGGATGCCAGGATTCAAGTTGTCCTGTTTTATCCAGGAATGAGAACGATGCGACCTATGGCCCTGCCTCGACGCAAATCATCCAAAACCTGGTTCACCTGTGAAAGTGGGCGAGATTCGACCCGGCAATGCAGTTTTCCAGCAGCAGCGATGGCAAGCACTTCTTGCAGATCTCGCCGGGTTCCGACGGCCGAAGCTTCAATTCTGATTTCTCTGCCCGCCATCAGAATGGGAGGGAAACAGATGTTTTCGGAAGGCAATCCCACCACAAGAAGGGTACCCGTGGGGCGCAGACAGTAAAAAGCCATGTCATACGCGGCTTTGGCCCCTGAACTGACCAGAGCTACGTGAATTCCGCCGGTGCGGCGCAATCGTTTTACTACATCGGTCGTGGAAGCATTGAGTACATCGTTCGCGCCCAGCGCACTGGCAAGTTCGAGCTTAGCATCGGAAACATCGATTGCGGTGACTTCTGCTCCGAAGTTCTTCCCCAGCTGCACCGCCAG
>JASHPL010000277.1 GCA_030038125.1 Candidatus Sulfotelmatobacter sp. | reverse complement strand
GTACGTGGGGTGTGCGTGCCAGCCTTCAGGTTCGCAGGCGCCGCGCCCGGAGGCAGCGCAGCTCTGTCAAGAAAATTTTCTTGGTTTAGTTGCTGTTGGCCATCCAGGAGCTCTTGCACTATCGAGGCCAGTCTCGCATCTTTTTCTCTCAGCGAAAGCAGCCATGCGGCGCGGCCTTCCGGAGCGATTTCCAGAGCTTCGTCGAGATATGGGCTTACTTCTTGCCATTGATCGGGAGTGAGCTTAGACATCGATTTCTCACAGCGGCAAATCCAATCGCAGACCGCGATACAGATATATTTGTGCTTTCGCTGGGCATTCCGACCGAGCTTGATGTTCTCGGTTTTGGAGGACCACACCCATCCCCCCGCCGAGCCTTTCGACGATGCCGTAGTGCGAGATCGTCTGGCCGAGCATGGCGCGTCGCCATGTTATGCGGGTGAGCGGGGCAAGTCAATCAGAGCTAATGAGTTGGATGGGATGCTCAGTTGCTGAAAAATCGCCATAGCGCTCAAAATGGTCGGCTCGATTTTGAGCACTAAGGCCGGATTTCAGCAATTATCCAGGCCAAGAATCTTTGTCGGATGGCGATCAACCTGTTGTGCGGTTTGGTTACCCCAGTCGGCCCTGAGCCCTCAAGTTTCCGATGAAGGGATAATAGACTTCCATGCCCTCCATGTCATACTTTGGAATATCGTCCCCGACTCTCGCAGAGTCAGACTCCAAGAGTTGGGTGATGTCGCACGTAGGTTCGTCATTAGTGAGCAACGGAATTACCGTGAGCAGCGCCAAAATTTCTTTGCGGACCCGCTCCAGGTCCTGCTCCTTCTGACGCAAAACGCCATCTAGGTTTTTCATGGGTACAACTGAGAATGTATTGCCCAGCATGATAGCAAGCCAGCCTGTGGAAATTTGCTTACCCAAAAAAACTAACACTTGGTGCGCCTATCCCCAATACAGATGATAGCGAGCATGCTTGTGAAGATCGGACATGTAGAGGCAATCTTCCGCTATCCCGTGAAGTCCATGGCCGCCGAGCCACTAGAAGTCGCCCACCTGGGCTGGCATGGCCTCGATGGTGACAGGCGCTTGGCTTTGCGGCGAATGGACGAGCGCAGCGGAATGCCCTGGCTAACAGCCAGTAAACTGCCCGACCTGATCCTGTTTGTTCCGCAGCGTGAAGATGGTGCTCAGGGAGACCTTCCTACACATATTCGGACGCCGGAGGGGAAAAAGATGCCCGTCTTCGGAGCGGACTTGGCCGCCGAGGTCGAACGACGGTACGGGTCTCCCGTGCAGATGACGCACTTGCGGCACGGCATCTTCGATGATGCCAGCATCTCGGTGATCGCGTCCGATACCGTCTGGAAGATCGGACAACTTGCGGGGTGTAGCCTGGATGTTCGACGATTTCGCCCGAATGTTGTCGTTCGCCTCCTGCGACCCGTTCCTTTCCAGGAAGATGAGTGGTTAGGTGGTGTGCTGTCATTTGGCGAGGGAGACGAGGCGCCCGCCATCGCAGTCACGTCGCGCGATGAGCGCTGCGGGATGGTGAACCTTGACCCCGACTCTGCAATTCCTGCGCCGGAAGTAATGAAGGCAATCGTTCGTGCTAATCAGAACAATGCGGGAATTTATGGTGCAGTCACTCGAACAGGGCGACTAGCGATCGGACAGAGCATGTTCCTTCGTATCGGAGGAATGGAGTCCTCCCAATAACGCCGCAAGAAATCTTTA
This sequence comes from Candidatus Sulfotelmatobacter sp., assembly GCA_030038125.1. Taxonomy (GTDB): domain Bacteria; phylum Acidobacteriota; class Terriglobia; order Terriglobales; family Acidobacteriaceae; genus Sulfotelmatobacter. The sequence continues at coordinate 22,911 of JASHPL010000277.1, read as the reverse complement.
TTGGCCGCCACTATTGTGCACTTTGGGGTTAACGCTACTGCGTATTGCGATGTTCCACAAAGCGCAGGATATTGCCCGGCGTTCCCCGAGCTTGGCCGAGTAAATAGCGACTCGGCCGCGAGTTCATTGCTTGACAGCCCGGATATCGGAGTCTAGTCTGCCCGCAGTACAACCATGCCGGGTGACGGATGTTGATGCTTTCCGCATTTAATATCCATTCGAGCCTGAAGCTCGGCCATCTTGTTTCAGCATTCCAAGGAGGTTCATTATGGCACATGGGTTTATCTGGTTGATCATCGTGGGTTTCGTCGCTGGGTGGGCAGCCGGAAAGATCATGAAAGGCGGAGGTTACGGAGTAATTGCTGACATTCTGTTGGGAATCGTTGGCGGCATGGTCGGTGGTTGGGTGGTGGGCTTGCTTGGCATAGGTGGCGGCGGCCTGATTTGGGCCCTATTAGTCGCGATCTTTGGAGCGGTACTCCTAATCTGGATTACTAGGCTCATCAAGAAGGAAGTTTAGTTCTCAAAAAAAAGGCAGAAAGGCAAGCCGAAATTTTGCAGCGTGTTACACTCCATCCATTAGTAAGATCAAGTGCGGGAGAACTTACATGGACGTGTTGCAGACGTTGAAGTCTGAGCGCGACAGAGCGCAGAATGAGCTAAATAAGCTGAACGCGGCGATTAAGGCACTCGGTGGAAGCACAGGTAGACAACCATCCACGGCTAGTAAACGCCCAACACTCGGCCCAGCCGCGAGAGCGCGAATTGCGGCGGCCCAGCGAGCGCGATGGGCTAAAGTGCGTGCGAATAAAGGGCAGAAGCAGAATGTCGTGAGCATGAGAAAGCGAAAGACTATGTCAGCCGCCGCTCGCCGAAAGATTGCCGCCGCGCAACGCGCAAGATGGGCGAAAATCAAGGCTAAGAAATCCGGCAAACCTGCATAGCTTCTTAGTTCGTTTGTGGGCATTTCCGCATATGCGGTAAGCAACCCCGAGGTTCGAAAACAGTTGTCTGACGCTCCATGGCGTCAGAACGAGCATTTGTCTGAAAGGCAGGGATGGCCGTGTAGATACGGCTGCTCCGTCAATCACAAGCCAGCCCAATCTAAACGCCGGAGAAAGCCTAAAAGCAACCGACTTCCAACCATTAGAACCGGGTACGTGCAACTCTCGTCAGTGCGCGATGTCCCCCAAGATTTTCTCGCGCGACCGGCGGAATTGGGTGTAGCATTGCCTTTGTCTTCCTGGAACCTGTAAGGCACGGCTTTATCGTAAGTATTAGCGGACAATCCCGAGAACTGCCGAATGTGTTTCTCGGACGCGTGCCAAAGACAGAGTGGTATCTCGCCTCCGCGAATGGTTCTCGGTCATTTCGAGGAGATGCCGTGTCATCCGATTCCAACCATCTCGCACCACGACGTGTGAGTGCTCGGTTTCTGCTTTCGACCGCTCTAGCCCTTTTCATCGGGTCGATTCCTGGTTTTGGCCAGGCATCGCCCCTGAAGTCCACCTCGCTGCTCAAGTACGATCTCCAGACCGAGACCAAGGCCAAAGGAGTCGTGGATGATGTGAAGGTCTTCAGTTTCGGCGCACGCAAGGACTTCGTCCAACTCATCCTGAAAGATGGCGGTGGAACTGTCGTCCTCTACATGTGTCCCAAGCCATTCGAGGACGAGATGGGAATTTCTTTCGCCAAGGGCGATGAGATTTCATTTACCGGCTCCAAGGTGAAACAGGAGGAGTCCGAAGTGATCTTGGCGCGTCAGGTCGCCAAGGGCGAAGAGACGCTGACTTTCCGGGATGCGAAAGGCAGTCCGGTTTGGGATCCTAGAACCGGCAAGTGAAATCGCACTTTGATGCTCGCTCAGATAGCTCCGTGTTAACGTCTCCACTTTCGCAACAGTTTGAGTCCTATGCCGAAAGCCACTTCGGCCATCATTCATTCGTCAGCAGATAGTGTCGCAATTGGTCTCGCACTCGTTCGCGGGAGGGATGTTCTGCGATTTGACGGGTGAAGCCGGTTGGTGAACGATCTGTGCTTGTGGAATCCGGAGTGTCCGGATCGCTCACCGGAGGCGTTCATCTTTCCCCATGCGCGCAAGCGCAATGGAGCGAAGAAGAACGGCCTCATCCGCACCGACAATTATCGAACGCGAGTGTTGCAGAAGCTAGCCGAAGATCTGGAGTTCTCAAATTGAATTTTCAAGTGCTGCGCCGCACCATTGCGTCTTTGACGCCGACCCTGGTCTGAGCGAGACGTGCAAGCCGTGCTCGGTTACTGCAAAGCCGACACTACGGTGAACGTCTACATGCAGCCCATCGAGGAGGGCCCCAAGCAGACGCACGATGCGATCTACTCGGAGCTGACGACGCCAGAAATGAGGCCGAGTCTGTGAAGCTTTTTGAAAATTTGGTACGGTTCGGTACGGGTCGGCGTTTTTGACGGTCTGCAAGTGATAGAATCAAAAGGGTTGGGCGCTTAACTCAGCGGTAGAGTGCCATCTTCACACGGTGGAAGTCATAGGTTCGAATCCTATAGCGCCCACCATTTCTCAATGATTTAGCTCACCTTCCGTGCCGTTCCCATGCAGTTGAGCTCACGCATGGGCATTTCAATCCGCTCAAGTTGATCCCGCAGTATGCCGGAGCGTTCTTCCTTTCCATCGCCTCTCCCACGCAATCGGAATATCGGTGCTCATCAGCTATCAGCTCCGCTCATGTTTTGTCAGCAGTTACCGATAATAATTTCGGCTCTGAATTGGCAGATGCCCAGTTTCCGTCACTGCGGAACGAAAAGGAGGATGGGAATGTACAAAATTGAAACAACGGCATATGGCTTTCGGCTTACCTTTGGCGGACTAATAAGCAAGCCTGAGATGGAGCGGTGGGTTGGCGAAAGTCAAGCGGCACTTAAGCGCGCGCCCGTTTCTTTTGGTGTTCTGATCGACATGAGAACGCTTACTCCGCTCTCGCCTGAAGTCCGCGAAGTGATGCAGAAGGGACAAGCTCGATTCAAGAAAGCCGGGATGCAGCGATCGTGTGTCGTTCTTGAAAGCTCAATTCTCACATACCAATTCAAAGAAATAGCAAAACAGTCCGGCATCTATGCTTTTGAGCGGTACGTTAGCGCTAGCACTCCGGATTGGGAAACTCTGGCGGTGTCCTGGATAACAAATGCTGCTGATCCCGATCACACGGGCGAAGCCGCCACACGTAGGCCATAGATCAAACGATGGGCGCTGTCCTCGCAGAACTTGGTAACCACATTTCGACCGCTCGCAGCCCGGCGTGAAAATGGTGACGCCATTCCTGTTCACCATAGCAGCGATTCAAAGTGGAAGTGCGATCACAAGCCGCACTCGATGTCAGCAATGTCCCAATGCACCGAATGCCGATGTCTTGTTTCCCCCGCTTTGCGATTTCCAAACGTCTCGAGACTGGCTAGGTGCAGGAACGGTGTTGCGCCAGATCGTACCTGGTTTTCCTCGGTGATACCTTCGCGCCCTGGTTGTCAATGAGCTTGAGTCAGCGTTTAGCACTCGTTGGGGAGTTGACTTGACGTGTTGTTTGGTAACAGGACTCGACTTCTTTTTGGTGGACAAAGTGCATCAGCGAAATGTCACTTAGCTGATCTGTTAACAAACTCTAATTCTAAGGGCGACCGACTCATTTTTCAGAAGTGAAAGCCATTCGAAAGGCAGTGGTTTCATGAGCGACGCGGAAATCGTTAAAGAATTCTTAGTGGAGAGTTATGAAAATCTCGACCGTCTCGACCAAGAACTGATCGCACTGGAAAAAGATCCCGGGAACCGGGAAACTCTGGCTAGCATTTTCCGCACAATCCATACGATCAAGGGCACGTCGGGTTTTCTAGCCTTCAACCAGCTCGAAGCGGTCACGCACGTCGGGGAAAACCTGCTCGCACGCCTGCGCGATAGGCAGCTCACGCTGACTCCTGCGATCACCACCGCGTTGCTGTCCATGGTGGACGCGGTCCGGCAGATGCTAGGCAGTATTGAAGACGTGGGCAACGAAGGGGAACGCCACGACCAGGAATTGATCGTCACCCTCACCCGGGTAATGCAAACCAAGAACGATACCAATCCGACTGCCGCGCCCTCGCCAGCCCAACCGGAGTCGCGGCAGAACGCCCTGCCTGAGCCTGGACCGAAACTCGGCGACATTCTCGTTAGTAAGGGTAAGGCCGACGCCAGCGACGTGACCGCGGCAGTGGACCGGCAGAGTGAGGGCGACCCGCGCCACGTGGGCGAGATCCTGGTGGAAAAGGGAGTGGTCCAGCCGCGCGACGTAGTGGACGCGCTGAACGCCCAACAACAGGCGCGGGGACAGAGCGCCAGCGACAGCACCATCCGGGTCGATGTCGCCCAGCTCGACCGGATGATGAACGGAATGAGCGAACTGGTCCTGCTGCGCAATCAGATCGTTCAGTACAGCAATTCCACCGATGATAGCGAGCTGCTGGGGACCAGTCAGCGCCTCAATCTGCTCACCACCGAACTGCAGGAAGGCGTCATGAAGACGCGCATGCAGCCAATCGGCAACATCTGGAGCAAGTTCCCCCGCACCGTGCGCGACGTGGCGCTGGGCTGCGGCAAACAGGTGCGCATCGAGATGGAAGGGAAGGAAACCGAACTCGACAAGACCATCATCGAGGCCATCAAGGATCCGCTCACCCATCTGGTGCGCAACGCCGTCGATCACGGCATCGAGTCCCCGGAGGTGCGCCGGGCTGTGGGGAAAAATCCTGAGGGGTTGCTGTTCCTGCGCGCTTTTCACGAAGGGGGACAGGTCAACATCGAAATCATGGACGATGGCGGCGGACTGGAGTTCGAGAAAATCCGCAACAAGGCCATCCAGAAGGCGCTGATCAGCGCCGATCAGGCGGCGCGCATGACGGAGCGGGAAATTACCAAGCTCATCTTCCTGCCCGGCTTCTCCACCGCCGAGAAAGTCACCAGCGTTTCGGGCCGCGGTGTTGGCATGGACGTGGTCCGAACCAACATCGAAAAAATTGGCGGCATCGTGGACGTACAGTCAAAGCCGGGACAGAGCACGACCGTGCGCATGAAGATTCCCCTGACCCTGGCGATCATCCCGGCGCTGATCGTGGCCTCGGGTGGGGACCGCTACGCCATCCCGCAGGTCAGCCTGCTCGAACTGGTCCGCCTGGAAGGCGAGCAGGCGCGCAAGGGTATCGAGCAGGTCAACGGCGCTCCCGTGTACCGCCTGCGTGAGCGTTTGCTTCCGCTGGTGTATCTGAACCGGGAACTGAAGGTGGACGCCAAAGGGCAGGACGCTGAAGCTGGCGAAGCCCAGAGCGTCAACATCGTTGTCTTGCGCGCCGACGACCGGCAATTCGGCTTGGTGGTGGATGAGATCAACGACACCGAGGAAATCGTGGTGAAGCCGCTCAGCAAGCAGCTGAAAACCGTCAACACTTACGCCGGAGCCACCATTATGGGCGACGGCAAAGTGGCCCTCATCCTCGACGTGATGGGACTCGCCCAGAGGGCCAACGTGGTCAGTGAGGTCCGCGACCGGTCCTTGAGCGAAGAAGGCGGCGAGGAAGCGCAGGTGGCAGCGAGCGGGAACCAGCGCAAAGCCGTGTTGCTGTTCCAGTACGGGGAAAGCGGAAGGATGGCTGTAGACCTTGGACTGGTGGCTCGCCTGGAAGAATTCTCCCGCAATACCGTGGAGATTGCGGGAGATCAGGAAGTGGTGCAGTACCGCGGGCAAATCATGCCCCTCATCCGGGTCTCGGAAGCACTCGAAGGTCGGTACCGCAAAGCGGCCGAAAGCGAACAGGAATCCCTGCAGGTGGTGGTCTACTCCGACAAGGGAAGAAGTGTGGGGCTGGTGGTGGACCGGATTCTGGATATTGTGGAGGAATCGTTTGTCATGCAGCGCCAAACTGGGCGGAACGGGATTTTGGGCTCAGCGGTGATTCAGAAACGGGTGACCGACATTCTTGACGTGCCGGGCTTGATCGCGGCCGCCGATCAGAGCCAGCTGTTGGCCAGAGCGCAAGCCTAAAGGAGAGAAACCGCCGTGGCGAAAACGCAGCAGTTTTGCACGTTCTTCCTCCAGGACCAATTCTTCGGCGTTCCGGTGCAGCAGGTGCAGGAGGTCATTCGCTATCAGGAGATGACGCGCGTGCCGCTGGTCCCGTCAGTCATTCGCGGGCTAATCAACCTGCGCGGACAGATTGTCATGGCCCTGGATCTGCGGCGCCGCTTTGGCATGGAAGACCGAACCGACTCCCAGCTACCCATGAATGTCGTGGTACGCACCGACGACGGCGCCGTCAGCTTTCTCGTCGACGAGATCGGCGACGTGCTGGAGGCCGACGAGGAGCATTTCGAGCCGCCTCCGGAAACGCTGAAGGGACAGGCGCGCGAGCTGGTGCGCGGCGTCTACAAGCTCGAGCAGCGGTTGATGCTGGTGTTGGATACGTCGCGGGCCGTCGCCAGCGCTGACGACGGGGTCCGGAAGGTGAATTAACCCGGATTCGGGAAGCAATCGAGATTTGTCGCACAGGAGCTACAAAAAGGAGACAGGAAAATGGCAGTGACAGCATCAGCAAAAAAACTTCAGAAGGATAACCTGGCCATCGACCAAGCCGGCCAGGTTGCCGCCATCCGCAAGTCGCAGGCTGTGATCGAGTTCAGCATGGACGGCATCGTGCTCGACGCGAACGACAACTTCCTCCACGTGGTCGGCTATACCCTGGAAGAGATCAAAGGCAAACACCACAGCATGTTCGTCGACGAAGACTACCGGCGCGGCGCCGAATACAAAGAGTTCTGGGCCAGGCTGAACCGCGGCGAGTACGTCGCCGACGAGTTTAAGCGTATCGGCAAGGGCGGCAAAGAAGTCTGGATTCAGGCCTCCTACAACCCGATTCTCGACCGGAATGGGAAGCCGTTCAAGGTCGTGAAGTACGCCACCGACGTGACCGGGCAGAAGCTGCGAAACGCCGATTACGCTGGCCAGATCGCCGCCATCTCCAAGTCGCAGGCCGTAATCGAATTCAGCATGGATGGCATCGTCCTCAACGCGAACGACAACTTCCTCAATGCCCTCGGTTACACCCTGGCGGAGATTAAGGGCAAACATCACAGCATGTTTGTCGACGAAGACTACCGGCGCAGCGCCGAGTACACAGAATTCTGGGCCAAGCTGAATCGCGGCGAATATGTCGCCGACGAGTTCAAACGCATCGGCAAAGGGGGCAAACGGGTGTGGATTCAGGCCTCCTACAACCCGATTCTTGATCTCGATGGCAAACCCTTCAAAGTAGTGAAGTATGCCACGGACATTACCCAGCAAAAACAGAGGAACGCCGACTACGAGGGTCAGATCGCTTCGATTAACGCCAATATGGCCGTCATCGAGTGCCAGCCCAACGGAGTTTTTCTGCGAGCCAGCCAGAAATTCGGGGAACTGCTCGGCTACGATGCGGAGGAATTGAAGGGAAAACGCTGCAATGACTACGCGGTGGAGGAAGACCGCAACAATGGCAGCATCCGGGCGGCGTGGGAGAAACTGCGCAGCGGACAAAGCGTCAGCGCCGAGGTGCAGCGTGTGCGGAAAGACGGAAAAGTCGTCTGGCTGCACATTGCCTTTTGCCCGATTTTCGACGCCGAGGGCAAAGTCTTCAAGGTGGTGCAGTACGGAACCGACATCACCGAGCGCAAGCTGGTGACCAACGTGTTGGCCGCATACCTGGACAAAATCAGCAAGGGCGATCTTCCCGAGAAAATCAACGAAACCTACAGTGGTGATTTCGACCTGATCCGCAAAAATCTCAACACCTGCATTGACAATGTGAAGGCGTTGGTTGCTGACGTCGGGATGCTGTCCGACGCCGCGGTCGAAGGTCGGCTCTCCACCCGCGCGGATGCAACCAGGCATCATGGAGATTTCCGCAAGGTCGTGGAGGGCGTGAACGCCACGCTGGATGCCGTGATCAACCCGATCAATGTGGTGGCCGAATCCATCGCCAAGGCAGCCGGCGGCGTCGGTTTCGATGAGATTACCGATGACTACAAAGGGGATTTCAAAGGGCTCAAAGACAACACGAACACTCTGCGGACGCGTCTTTACGACATCCTGGGAGACTCACACCGGCTGGCAGAAGCCGGCGTCCGCGGCGAACTGAGCACGCGCGCCGATCTGAGCAAATACCCCGGCGAATGGAAAAACCTTATCAAGGGATTCAACGACACGCTGGATGCCGTCATCGGCCCGCTCAATGTCGCGGCAGATTACGTCGACAGGATCGGCAAGGGCGAAATTCCTTCAAAGATCACCGATAACTACAACGGCGACTTTAACGTCATCAAGAACAATCTGAACGCCTGCATCGACGGGCTGGCTGGACTGCGCGAAGGCACGGAGATCACCGGCCGGATGGCGGTCAACGATCTCACCCGCCGCATGAGTGGCCACTATGTAGGAATCTTTTCCGATCTGGCCACCAGTATCAACACGGTCCAGGATCGAGTGCAGCACATAGTCGAGGCTGTGAAGAAGATCGCGGTGGGAAACCTGGAAGAACTGCCGGAAATCCAGAAACTAGGACGCCGCTCCGAACAAGACGAACTGGTGCCTTCCATGATCGCGATGATGACGAATATTCGGGCGCTGGTCACCGACGTCGGCATGCTGTCGAAGGCGTCTGTTGAGGGCAAACTCTCCACGCGAGCCGACGCGGCTAAACATCAGGGCGATTATCGCAAGATCGTCGAAGGCTTCAATCAGACTCTGGACGCGGTGATCAGTCCGGTGCAGGAGGCCGGAGCGGTTCTCAAAAGAATCGCGGCCGGTGATCTCACCCGACAAGTGTCCGGCAATTATCAGGGCGATCACGCCGAAATCAAGAACGACATCAACGCCATGACCGGGGCGTTGCGCTCCAGCATGCGGTCCATCGCCGAGAATGCCGGTTCCCTGTCGACCTCCTCTGAGGAACTCACGGCCACCAGCCAGCAGATGAGCGCCAACGCGGAGGAGACCTCGGCGCAAGCCAATGTGGTTTCGGCCAGCGCCGAGCAGGTCAACAAGAACCTGCAAACCGTAGCCACCGGCACCGAAGAGATGAGCGCCAGTATCAAGGAGATCGCCAAGAATGCGCACGAATCGGCAAAGGTTGCGACCGGTGCGGTCAAAGTCGCCGAGGACACCAACCAGATCGTGAGCAAGCTCGGCGACTCGTCAACCGAGATCGGCCAGGTGATCAAGGTCATCACGTCGATTGCACAGCAAACCAACCTTCTCGCGCTGAATGCCACCATCGAAGCGGCGCGCGCCGGCGAAGCGGGCAAAGGATTCGCGGTTGTGGCCAACGAGGTCAAGGAATTGGCCAAGCAGACGGCCAAAGCCACCGAAGACATCAGCCGCAAGATCGAAGCCATCCAGGGCGACACCAAAGCCGCCGTGGGAGCCATTGGCCAGATCAGCTCCGTCATCAAGCAGGTCAATGATATTTCCAACACCATCGCGACTGCGGTCGAAGAGCAAAACGCGACGACCAACGAAATGGCGCGCAACGTCGGCGAAGCCGCCAAGGGTTCGGGCGAGATCACGAAAAACATCAGCGGTGTCGCCGACGCGGCCAAGAGCACGAGCCATGGCGCCAACGATTCTCTCAAGGCGTCACAGGCCTTGGCCCAGATGTCGACCGAACTCCGTGAATTGGTCTCGCGCTTCAAAGTGGATAGCGACACTCAGACTCCAGGCGGAACAAACGAGAAAAGTAGAACGGCAAAGGCGGGAGCCTGAGCCATTCTCCATCCGGCGGACACCGCCCTTGCGGAGGTGTCCGCCTCTGATCCGTGAGAGCTCTCATGCCTGCGGTACGTGTTCTGGTCGTCGATGATTCGGTAGTCGTGCGCAAGTTGCTGTCGGAAGTGCTTGCGTCCACCCCGGAGATCGAGCTGGCGGCAACCGCCTCCAGTGGAGCCATCGCTCTATCCAAGATTCCGCAGGTGAACCCCGATGTGGTCACCCTCGACATCGAGATGCCGGGCCTCAACGGAATTGAAACCCTGAAAGAAATCCGCAGGTTGTATCCCAAACTAGCCGTTATCATGTTCAGCACTCTGAGCGAGCGGGGAGCAGCGGTCACACTCGAAGCGCTGTCGCTCGGCGCCTCCGACTACGTCACCAAACCGACCAACAGCGCAAGCTTGGCCGGCGCAATGGGACAGGTTCGAGGAGAGTTGATATCGAAAATTCTCTCCTTGGCAAACCGGAACCGGACGACACCGGTCTCGCGAATCCTGCATGGTCAGACCAAAAAAACCGGTAGCAACCCGATTGAGATACTCGCGATCGGCACCTCCACCGGTGGGCCTAACGCTCTGGCCCAGTTGATTCCCCAACTGCCGCCGGAGTTTCCGGTTCCCGTGGTTGTCGTTCAGCACATGCCGCCGTTGTTCACGCGGTTGTTAGCCGAGCGTTTGAATTCACAGTCTCAACTGGGTGTGCATGAAGGAGAAGCCGGTGCTGCCCTTGGTCCAGGGCATGTGTGGATCGCTCCGGGAAACTATCACATGATGGTGGTGCGCAAGGGACTGCGCACGGTTGTGGAGTTGAACCAGGACACGCCTGAGAACTCCTGCCGTCCTGCGGTCGACGTTCTATTCCGTTCCGTAGCACACGCCTATGGTGCGAACGCTCTGGCCGTGGTGATGACCGGCATGGGTTCGGACGGCGCGCGCGGTGCCGCGCACATTCGCGAGGCCGGAGGAGAGATCCTGGTACAGGATGAAGCTTCCTCCGTGGTGTGGGGCATGCCAGGAGCGGTTGTCAGTTCGGGCTTGGCCGACGGGATCTTTTCGCTTTCCCAGATCGGCGAAGAGATCGTCAGGCGCGTGAACACCAGTCGAAAACGCACAACCGGATTGTCGGCCAAGTGCTCGTCATAAGACCAGAAACGAATCACGGCGGAAACCCCACCCAATGCTACTCAAGAATTTCTGTCCAGAAGCCGATGTAAGCAACCGTGGGTTCAAATCGGCTCGCCGGGGCCATTGACGCTGGCAGACTTATGCAGAATTCAGGTGGACAAATGATACGCAGAATCAACGTCACAATAATCGCTTCGATCATTGCTCTCGCTATCGTTCCAGCTTTGACCGCCAAAGAGGGGGCAGATCAATACCCCTATGGAGCGGAGAATTGGTTTGCTGGAGCGACTCCACCCCCGGGTTTCTATTTCGTAAATTACGCTGGCTATTACACCGGCGAACTCCGCAACGGTTCCGGTGAGAAAGCTATCCTGAACGGCGCAACACCCCAGGTGGACGCCACTTTCGATGCCTTCCGTTTCCTCGAGATGACGCGATTCAAAATTCTCGGAGCGGACTACGGAGTGCATGTCATCGTTCCCGTCGTCTACCAATCGATGAACCTGAATGGCAGGAACAGCACCACCGGCGTCGGTGATATTGTGGTCGACCCACTCATTCTGGGATGGCATCAGGAGCATTGGCACGCCGCGGCGGCTTTCGACGTCGACCTTCCTACTGGCGCCTACAACCAGAATGACGGGCGCCTATGCATCGGGGCACACTATTACAGCTTCGAGCCTATCGTTGCCTTCAGTTATATGCCCAAGGCTGGTTGGGAGGCGTCCACGAAACTCATGTACAACGTCAAGACCACCAATCCGACCACCAAGTATCACTCGGGACAGGAATTTCACATGGACTATTTGGTGGGTAAGCATGTTGGCAACTGGATGATGGGCGCTTCTGGTTACGCCGTCGAACAAGTCACCGATGACACGGTGAATGGCCAAACAGCGCCTGCCGCATCGGGTCTATGGGACGCTGGCCGCAGAGGCCAGGTGCTCGCAGTCGGGCCCAGTGTCGGCTACACCAACAAGCATCACATGAGTTTCATAGCGCAGTGGCAGCACGAAACCCTGGTCCAGAACCGCTTCGGCGGAGACAAACTCTGGTTCAAGATGATCATCCCGATCGCCAGGATCTTTTAGCGCTCGAAAACAACAGCCAACTTCGCACAGGCCTAACGCAGGGGCCGGGCTCAGCTCTTACCCGGCCTCGCGATACGTCGGCGGAGAACTTGCGGCAGATTGAAGGGCACGTTGCAGGCCCGCCTCAGCCACCATCCCGAGATCGTGGTGCAACACCTCCCACATCGCTGAATCTCTAACGTGTGATGCCCGACTAGCTCAACACCGTAACGGGACGAGATACCCTTTCTGTGCCGACCCTTCGTGTTCCCGCTTCTTCATCACGACATTCCGACAGCGCAGGAAACGGATGGTGAGTAACAGCGGATTCATCGCCTCTTCGATGAGGTGCACGTCTTCTTTGGAACAGGTTCCTGAGGTAGAATGCCGTGACCCGGAACGACTCCTCGTGAATATCAAGCCTAGCCGTCGCAAATTTCTGCAAGGTGCGGGCGCAGTTGGTGTCGCGGCCGCGGTTGGACAAGCCGGTATGACCATTGCGCACGCGAGTCTCGACCACACTATGCGTCGCTTCCGTTGTGTCCAAATTGATGTGTTCACTTCTCGGCGCTTAGAGGGCAACCCGCTTGCTGTGTTCACCGATGCGCGCGGTTTGAGCGACTCAGAAATGCAAAATCTGGCGCGCGAGACCAATCTTCAGGAGACTACATTTGTCTTTCCGCGCGGTGTCGCCACCGAGCGCGAAAAGGGAGTTAAGGTCAGGATTTTCGTTCCTAATGAGGAGATTCCGTTCGGTGGGCATCCGACTCTTGGCACAGCGATGGTGTTGCGCAACCTCCGTCTTGCGTCGCAAAAATCAATCGCGTCCGAGAGTAGTGCCATTGCCGAAATTACCCTGGATCTGCAAGTCGGCAAGGTTCCAATTGAATTTCGAAAAGATCCATCAGGCGAGATCTTCGGGGAAATGCGCCAGGTAGATCCGAAGTTCGGGCCGGTGCATGATCGAGAAGTGATCGCCGGCCTGCTCGATTTGTCGCGCGAAGATATTTCCAGCGATGCACCGATCCAAACGCTTTGGACAGGCCTCTACTTCGTTATTGTCCCGATTAAGAATCTGGCGACGCTTCAGCATTTAACCGTAGCTCCGAAAAAAGCGTATGACTACCTCAAGAGCCAGAAGTTGCCTGACTTCGCCGATTTTTACTACGTCACACGCGACACCGGCGATCCCGCGATCGGGTTGCGCTCGAGAGGGATTTTCTCGACCAGCGAAGATCCAGCGACTGGCTCTGCCGCAGGATGCACGGCGGCCTGGATGGTGCACTACGGACTCGCGAAGCCAGAAGAGACCGTTCACGTCCTACAGGGCGTCGAAGTCAAACGGCCCAGCCACATCTTCGTGCGCGCCAGCAAAGAGGGCGACACGGTAAAGAACGTGCGGGTCGGCGGACACGCGGTTGAAATCATGGAAGGTAGATTCTCACTCTGAAGAGCCGCGATTTTCTTGTGATAGCTGAACATTCGCCCGGGTGATTTCGGAGAAATCAGAGCTCGCCAGGCTTGATCGGAGTTGAGGATGGAAATGCAGTCCGAACTTCAAACGGGCAAAGCGCTGCCTTTGTGGCTGGTGCTGCTGACGGTTTCCATCCTTATCAACTACATTGACCGGGGAAACCTCGCGGTTGCGGCGCCGCTGCTCAAAGGCGAACTTCACGTGACGAACACGCAACTCGGGGTGTTGGTCACTGCGTTCTTCTGGACTTACACGGCAGTGCTGGCCGTGAGCGGGTGGATCGTCGATAGCTTTAACGTCAATTGGGTGCTGGCCGCCGGATTTGCGGTATGGTCGCTGGCTACAGCTGCGACGGGACTAGTTCAAGGTTTCGCGCTGCTGCTGGTTTGCCGCATGCTGCTGGGCTTGGGAGAATCGGTGGCGTTTCCCTCATACAGCAAGATGATCGCATTAAACGTGCCACAACAGCACCGGGGCATTGCCAATGCCATGATCATCAGCGGGATGAGCCTGGGGCCAGCGATCGGAACCTATGCTTGCGGCATTTCGATGGCGCACTACGGCTGGAGGCCGATATTTATCGTCATTGGCCTGGCCAGCCTGATTTGGCTTCCGCCGTGGATGTTCTTTATGCCGAAGCGTACCACGGCTCGAGCGGGCAGGGCATCGGGCGAGTCCACGCTGAGAGTGCTTCGCGAGCGGAATTTCTGGGCGACGGCGGTCGGGCAGTTCTGCTGCAATTATCCGTTCTATTTTCTGATTGTGTGGCTGCCCCTGTACCTCGTTCACGAGCGGCATTTCACGATGCAGAAAATGGCAGAGGAAGCCTCGCTCTACTACATAGTCTACGCAGCTCTCGCGCCGCTCGTCGGGTGGGCGTCGGATGATTTTATTCGTCACGGAGCTGACGTAACCTTCGTCCGCAAGGCCGGAATGGGTCTGGGGCACGTTCTGGTGGCCGGTGGAGTTCTGGGGTGCAGCGCCGGGGACGCGAGAATCTCCTTCGCCGGCCTGATGTTGATGGCGGTCGGTTCCGCATTTGTGGGGCCGAACATTTACGTCTTTGCCCAAACTCTCGCCGGACCTTCCATGGCGGGAAAGTGGGCGGGACTGCAGACCTGCGTGGGTAACGTTGCCGGCGTCGTGGTGGGGCCGCTTACGGGCTGGATTGCCGATCGCAGCGGACATTTCGATACGGCTTTTTCCGTGTGCGCCGCAGTCGAAATTTTCGGCGGGATTTGCTGGGTGCTGCTGGTCGGACAGCTGAAGGAAACCGAGTGGCTTCGCGGACAGGAACTCAGACCGGCGGTCAGCGAAGCCACGTAGCTTTGTGCGATTTTCAACCCGTCTTAGAACATCACCAGAATCGCAAAGGTCATGCGGTTCTCGTCGCGGACAAGATCCGGCGTCCAGCCGGGCACGATCGCTGCCGGGTTTCCGTTGTCGCCACCCGGCGGAGTAATGCCACCACGGCCGGTGAAGTACGGCACGTTCGCCGCGCGGTGGTTAAATTCAGAGCGGAATGTGATGTACTGGCTGGGCATGTAATCGAACGTGAAGGAAGTATCCCAGGCTTTGAAGGGATTGCCGGGATTCTCTGTGAAGTACGGTGTGCCTGTAATCGCCGTGGCGCCGTTAATCGGCGGCAGCAGAACCAGGTAGCGTCCCGGGTTATTGATCTTTCCGCCTCCGATCGTGACCGCGTACAAATCTTTTTTGAACCACCAGCGGTTGTAGGCCATGAAGCCGAGGAAGTCCTGTTTCGGCGTGATGTAGCGTACGCCATCCACGATTTTCGATCCGTTGGTGTCGCAGCTTACGGCGGTTCCGGCGACCGGATCGCCGCCGTGCTCGCAACCTGCGTCGCCAGTAAGGGTGAAAGCCATCTTGTCGAGAAACTCGCCGGGACGGTCATAGTACTTGACCTGGATGCTGTCGTCGGTGTGATAGCGAATCCTGCCGGCAACACCCAAAGTGTCAGCGCCGAGGCCGTACTGATTGCCCACGAATGAGAACCATCCATTCGGACGCCACAAAATCTGCCCGCCAACTCCCGGACGGTTGTTGAACCTGCCATAGGACTGCCAGCCGTTGATCAGCCAGGGCTCGATTTTCAGCTTGGGAGTGACAAAGACCTGCACGCGCATGCCGTTAAAGAACCACGGAGTGTTCGAAGAAACGTAAGACGGCTGATAGGCCCAGTTGTCGAACTGGTAATAACTGAACAGTCCGATGTACGACATGAAAATGCCGGCCTGCACGTTGATGCCGTCGAGCGCGTTGATGTGATACCCGCCATAAGCTTCCGAAATATAACGGTAGGCAGTGTCGAGATCCCAGCCGCCGCGACCGGGGCTGGCGTCGTTGCGCGGAGTTGTTTCCGAGTACATCCCGAACTGCGTCATGAAGCGGCCCTGCACGTTGTCCCAATGGAAGTCGCCGCCGACGCCAGCCTGCGTAACTTGAAATTCCTGCGCGCGGAAAACCTCGCTGGACCCGCCAATCGTGTCGTCGGCCGGATGGTTGAAGTCGTAGGTATAGGGCACATCGAAACGGACTTCGGGCGTGAAGAATTTGGTGTCGAGAGGAACCTCTTTGATTCGCGGATTGCCCGTCAGCCACGTGTAGTCATAAAGAGAAAACGGATCGGGCTTCGAAGGTTTGCTCGCGCCCGGCGTGCCAGACTGAGCCGCAGTAACTTGCGCCGGCTGTTCGATGGCCGTGCTGGCGTCAGGCATCATTGGCTTGGGCGCGGGAGCTGAGGCAGAAGTGAATGCCGCCGCTTCGGCCGGGTCGGTCTGCGGGCTCGAGCTGGATGTCGCGAGCGAAGCCGACGGCGTAGACGCAACCAGGGGCGAAGATGGCACGGAAACCGCAACGGAAGACGCAGGCAATGGTGCCCCAGATTCATTTATCTTCGGCGAGGCAGAGACTGAAGCGCTCGATGTGGAGGGGGTTGTTGCGACTGGCGCGGGCAGACGTGCGCGTAGTTCCGCTTTGAGTTCTTCGATCTCCGCCTTCATCGCGGCCAGCTCTCTTGCAATCGCTGGGGGAATTTCGGGATCGGGCACGCCTGCTGCACCAGAGGCGGCCGCCGGGGCTGGCCCTGAACTCGGAGGAACTGGATCAGAGGCGGCAGCGCTGACGGTCCCGGCTTTCGCCGCGATGTGGTTCTCCGCGATACTCGTTGACGCGATTTCGTGCGATTGCGCCTGCGCCGCAGAGGAAAACCCGACCAACAATATAAGAATGAAGAGGGAGATCAGCAGGGTTGAAATGTTCGATAAGCGCGTGTTCGCGAGAAGGTTCTTCGCGGTTATCTTCGTGCTCGTCATGGAGCAATCCTTTCCACAATTCAGAAACCATTGTTGGGGAGGGCCGTCGGAGTTATGAGCATACTTTCCCCACACCCTCGGACGAGAGTCAACCTATTGCATCAAGAACGACATAAAAATCGTGTAATGAATTCATAAGGGGAACCTAAATAAGCACATAAGTAAAGGACTTACAGAACTGCCGACACCCTGGAGATCTGATGATCGGGCGACCATCGGGTAGACGCTAAACTGTGCTTAACAACGCTTGCACGTGTACGTGGCGAGTATTTATGGTTCTGGCATGCGCTTTCAGCGAGGCAGCGGAATCCTGCTTCACCCGACTTCTTTGCCGGCAGGACACGGTGTTGGCGATTTCGGACCTGAGGCTTATCGTTTTGTCGATTTTCTCGAATCGGCGGGTCAGAAGTTGTGGCAGGTGTTACCCCTGAATCCGACCGGCTATGCCGATTCTCCTTTTCAATGCTTTTCCGCGAGCGCTGGAAATCCACTACTCATCAGTCTGGATCGCCTCGCCGATGGCGGACTTGTGCGCAGGAGCGAATTGCATGCTGCTCCGAGTCTCGCGCCAGACGCGGTGGATTACGGTGCCGTCATTCGATTCAAAACTCCTTTGCTGCGGACTGCGGCCGCCAATTTTCAGGCCGATGCCGCAGCTCGGGATCGCCGCGAGTTCGAAAACTTCACTCAGGCGAACGCGCCTTGGCTCGATGATTTCGCGCTATTCATGTCGGTCAAAGAAGCCCAGCGCATGGCAGCGTGGACCGATTGGCCTGCCGATATCGCAAGCCGCAAGCCGGAAACCTTGTCGCGATGGTCCGAAAAATTGGCTTCCGAGATCGCGGCGCAGAAATTTTTCCAGTACGAATTTTTCCAGCAATGGCAGGCGCTGCGAATGTACGGGCAAGAGCGCAATGTGCGCATCATCGGCGACGTTCCCATTTACCTGGCCCACGACAGCGCCGATGTGTGGTCCAATCGGCAATTCTTTCTTCTCGATGAGCAGGGCAGGCCGGAGAAAGTTTCCGGCGTGCCTCCGGATTACTTCAGCGCCACCGGACAACTCTGGGGCAATCCCATTTACAACTGGCCGCGGCTGAAAGAGACGCAATACCAGTGGTGGGTCGAACGGATGCGTTCGGCGCTAAGGCTTTACGATTTCATTCGCATCGATCACTTTCGCGGATTCGAGGCTCACTGGGAAGTTCCGGCTCATGAAACGACAGCCATGAACGGCCGCTGGGTCAAAGGTCCGGGCCGGGAATTGTTTGCTGTGCTGCTTCGAGAGCTCGGCCACCTTCCAGTCATTGCCGAGAATCTTGGAGTCATCACACCCGAAGTCGAGGCGATTCGCCATGAGTTCGGTTTACCGGGTATGGCAATTTTGCAATTCGCCTTCGGCAAGGATCCTCAGGCGCCCACGTTCAAGCCCCACAATTATGTGCGCGATCTGGTCGCCTACAGCGGCACGCACGACAACGATACGGTGGTGGGTTGGTGGTCGAGCGGCGGCAGCGCCGACAGCACGCGCACTCGCGAAGACGTGACCAAGGAACACGCGTACGCGCGCGCCTACCTGGGATTCAAGGATGAGCCGATCAACTGGGTGTTGATTCGCGGCATTATGTCCTCTGTTGCCAATATAGCGATTACGCAGATGCAGGACGCACTCGGATTAGGCAGCGAAGCGCGAATGAATCTTCCGGGCAAATCCAGTGGCTACTGGAGATGGCGCATGAAGCCGGGCGCGGCGACCGATGAGATCGCGGCCCGGCTCAAGGAAATGGTTATTCTTTACGACCGGTGAAGGCGCCCGGCGAGCTGCGCTCGGCGTGAACGCACGACTGGGTTCGGGGGAGGCTTGCGAGGCGCCCGTCTCCACCCAAAACTTTTACGACTTGATCGTCTTACTCGCTTCGTCCCACGTGACCGGCCTTTTGCGGAAATATGATTCGTTGGCCATGTGGCAGGCGACGGCCGCGTGATTGCCGAACACCGCATCCTCGGTCACCGGTTTACGGGATCTCACCGCCTCAAAGAAAACGTTCAGATGCGGGCGCACATCGTCCCAGTCGTGGCCGTGATAAACAGTGTCTTCGTGCATAGGTTCTTTGCCGAGCGGCGGATCGTTCTCCGCGTGCCACTGCTTCACATACTCCGCCCGCATCTTGGCGGGAAAGCTGAAGCTGTAGTAGCTGGGATCGGTGTCGACGCCGAGTTGAGTCGAATGGCGCAACTCGAGCTCGCCTGCATCCAGAATTCCCTTTGGTCCCATAAAGCGCGCCAGTTCCGGAGTTTCGCAGCCCAGGTCGAGACGAACGTAGACTGGGGTGCCGTGATAGTCGAAGAGCACGGCATGAAAATCGGGCATGTCGCGGCCGTCGTTGAAGCGGAAGATGCCGCCCATGGCTGTGGCCGAACGCGGAACTTCATTCCAGCCCAGCGTGACCAGCATGCCACTGATCAGGTGCACCATCAGATCGCCGGCCACGCCGGTGCCGTAAGCTCTCCAGCAACGCCAGCGCGCGAAATGATATTTGTTGAACGGAATCTTGGGAGCATCGTTGAGCCACGTATCCCAATCGAGCGTTTCGGGCGAGAGATCCAGCGGCGGCGGATATTCCCACGCCCCGGTGGGATCGTTGCGGCCGAGCGTGAGTTCGACCATTTCGACATCGCCGATGGCTCCGCCCTGATATAGCTCGCGAGCCTGAGCGCAGAGCACCGAGCTCACGCGCTGCGAGCCGATTTGCACAATGCGATTATTTTTCTGGGACGCGTCCACCATGGCAAAACCGTCGGCAATGGTGTGCGACATCGGCTTTTCGCAATAGATGTCCTTGCCCGCATTGCAGGCGTCGACCACAACGCGCTTGTGCCAGTGATCGGGTACCGCGGCGACGATGCAGTCGATATCCTTGCGCTCGAGAAGTTCCTGATAATGGCGCGTGGTCGGCAGATTCGGGTTCGCCGTGATTTCTTTCGCTAAGGTATGACGCCCGTCATACAAATCGGCCGCCGCAACGCACTCCACGCCGGGAATCGTGATGGCTCCTCCCAGAAGCCCAGAACCTTGCATCCCGATTCCGATCATGCCGAAGCGAACCTGATCACTGGGAGCTACCGCCTTTGGCATTGGTTGCGCCTCCAGGAATATGTTTTTGGAGGCGAGCAAACCGCCGGCAGTCGCCGCGCTTCCCTGCAAAAATGTACGCCGTGAAAAATTGCCTTTCATCAATAGCCTCCGAATGGAATTTATTGCCGCTTATTGGGGCGGCTAAGGCCGCTCACCGTTCAAATCCGTTACCGGCACCGCTGAAGCGATGCCCTAATACGAACCGCCCTGACACGAACTGTTCCGACGACATCCTGCTCATTTCTTCAGCGGTTTGATCGCCACTTCCTTGAAAAACACAATGTCATCGTCGCTGTGGTTCTGCAGTCCGAAATAACCGAAATTCGGGCGGGGACCACGCTGCGGCTCGAAATCAAACTTGCGTGGAGGAACGGCATCGCCGTCTTTGTAATCGGTGACCTTGATTCCGTTCAGCACAACAATGGTGCGCGGGCCGTCCAGCGTGATGTCCATCGTGTTCCACTCCGGCCCCGGCTTCCACGCATTGTTCACCAACGGCTTGGTTAAGGAATAAAGCATGGCGGTCTGGTGATATTCATCCTCTCCAGATCGCTCGGGATGATTGTCGATCTGCACTTCAAAGCCGTAGTGAACGGGCATCCATTCCTCTCGCGGTTCGATGGGGATGCGGATAAAAACTCCGGAATTATCGTTTTCGTCGCGCATCTTGTAGACCACATGAATCACGCAATTGCCGATTTTGCCCCCCGTCCAATACAGCAGACCCATGCCGCCGTGCGTGCGGATGAGACCGTCTTCCACGGTATCGCCACCCGGACCGACGTGTTTCCACCCAGTCAGGTCTTTGCCGTTAAAAAGCTCCTGCCATTTATCGGGGCTGCCCTTGCAGACATTTTGACTTTCATCGGAGGCCAAGCAGAACGTAACCAGTCCGGCATTCAGAAGAATGACAATAATGAATCGTTTCAGCATTGGGGAACTCCTGCAATTTTTCTTGGGCGTGTTGTGAGACAAACCAATCTACTCGCCTCAAGGACGGGAATCAAACGTGAGCGGGGCTTTTACCGCAGGAATGCCCGAAAGCCTGTTTTGGATTCGCTCCGGCCAACGAAAAAGCCGCCCATGATGGGCGGCGTTGGGGAAACGGATATGTCTTTGATGTTGTCAACGAGTGAACGCGACATTCAATCCGGTCGTGAAGACGACGTCATTCTTCTTGGTGCCGATTGGCGGATTGGAAACGTAGATGTCGTTAAATTGATTTTGCCAGCCCAGCCATTTGCTCAATTTCGTCACCGTGCCAATATTCAGCGTCCACTGATATTCCCCGGTTTGCTGCAAATCAGGTAAGAACGTCAGACCCTGGTTCAGCACGGTGCTCTTGCCGAGCTTCTGGGTCAGAGTATCACCCAGCGTTATAGCTGCGAACCGCTGAGTCATACCATAAGAGGCATAGATCACAGGGCTGGTGTCTGGAACCACAGGGCCGTTGGAATAGGTTTGATGGGTGTAGGCGAGACCGCCGAAGACATCCAACGCGGTATTGGCGGTTTTGATGGCGTGAACGCCCAGACCGCCGCTATAGATGCTGCGCAGATCCAAAAACTGCAAGGCATTGCTCATGTAATCAGCAGCGGCGAAGACGAAGATTCGCGGATCCAGGTTATGGTCGAATCGGAGTCCGCCGGTTTCCAGGCTCGCAACCGTGGTCGGAGTGGCGAGATCGTTCTTGGTATCAACGGACGTCGCGTAGAGCGTGACTTTATCGTTGACGCTGGTGTGAACCGCATTGAAAGCCAGCGCCAGGTTTTCGGTTTCGCTGTTTCCGCGTGCCACGGAGAAACCCACGTTCGCACCGCCGGTCCAACCGTGAAGCAATCCGGGGTGTTGTGACTGTTCATACGTGTGCTGTTCGGCGTCATTGCGGAGCACGGTCACGTCGGTGGTCGGAGCTTCCACGGTTCCGGCATTTTTGGTCGCAATCTCAAGTTTGCCATCCGTCGTGGCGACGGGGCCCACGACAGTCTTGCCGCCCTTGAGGCCAACGTGCAACTCCTTCTCGGTCTTGATTTCCTGGATGGCAGAAAACTGAATCGTGACGTCGCCGGCGGCGTCGGTGTGCAGCACGACGGTTTTGTCGTCTCCTTTGACGACGGTTCCGGTGAGCCGATCTCCATTCTTAAAGGTGATCTGATCGGCGAAGGACAACGACACTGCAAGGCACACTAAGACGGTGAGTAGTTCAAACTTGCGCACGACTACACTCCTCCAGAGAGCAGAGATTTAAATGATTCCAGAAGCTAAAATTGGGTCCCAGGAACTACAGTCGGAACGGAACAGAAAGCTGTAGACAGAGCGACGCGCTCAGAACCGAAGATCCCCCACGGGTTTCAGCTGCGGGTTAGCTCTTGGTTTCGTTAGTCTTGTTCTGCTCGTTTGAAGCTTGTGTCGGAGGCTGATCTTTCATGCCTTCTTTCAGGGCGCGGATCCCCTCCCCCAAGCCTTTTCCGAGTTCAGGCAGTTTTTTCGGTCCGAACACCAGCAAAGCAATAAAAAAAATGATCAGCAGGTGCATCGGCTGAAACAAACCTTCAAACATCGGAGCCTCCAAGCCACCATCTATAGCCTACGAGAGGGCTTCGGGGAAGTCAAACAGGGCCCCCAGCCATACTCGTCGGGCAGCTGCAACTATCTTTATTTTCCCTGTCGATTCTTTGCGGTGAATATCTGCACGCCGGCTTGTGATCTAAATCACACTCTCCGCGAAGCGGGCAGCGAGATTCGAGTTTGGAACCCCAAAATCTGTTGCCCTAGCAGCCAGGCCTTCTACGCTCAGATGATCGCCACAGTGGTACCTTAGTAACCTTAACTGCCGGCGGACTCGTGAACTATCGTTTCTATGGGGTGTCTTTGGCTGGAGTTCCCTCGGTTAGCTCCCACGCCAAAGACAATTCATAGGGGGAGTTCTGTTGAGGCCTAAACCTGCATTCCTGATCCTGCTT
>JASHPL010000276.1 GCA_030038125.1 Candidatus Sulfotelmatobacter sp. | reverse complement strand
ACGGAAGGAAAGAGCCCGCGAGATGCTATTTTCCAGGCCTGCTTGCTTCGGTTCCGTCCAATCCTCATGACCACGATGGCGGCCCTGTTGGGAGCTGTGCCACTTGCTTTCGGAACCGGAACTGGGTCGGAGCTGAGACGACCACTTGGAATCACCATTATTGGTGGGCTGATTATGAGTCAAATGCTGACGCTCTATACGACGCCCGTAGTGTATCTCTATCTCGATCGATTGCGGATCTGGTGGGAGCAATCAAATCAGAAAGACTCGGTCAGCCTTCCGCAGGAGAGCTTGGGATGACAACACCAGGAGCATATGAACGCGATCATCTCAAAGGGAGCTAATCCAGGGCCGCGAACAACATGAGATCAAAACCTGCTGCAATTCTTCTTCTGATTCTGATGTGCGGATGCACAGTTGGGCCAAAGTATCACGTGCCTTCGACCCCGGCACCTCCCGCCTACAAGGAAATGACCCCGGAAGACCTCAAACAAACCGAGGGCTGGAAAGAAGCTCAGCCACAAGATTCTGTTCTGCACGGCAAGTGGTGGGAGATCTTTGGCGATCCAGAACTGAACGCGCTGGAAGAACAAGTCAACATCTCGAATCAGAATATCGCGGCGTCCTTCGCAAGCTTTCTGCAAGCTCGTGCCTTGGTGCGGGAGGCCCGGTCGCAATACTTCCCGACCGTGACTACCAACCCCAGCATCACTACGAACCGTACGTTCAGCGCGTCCTCGTCTTCTTCATCAAATTCTTCCAGCCCATCTGCTGTGGAGTATCCGGAATATTCGCTGCCGTTCGACGCCTCATGGACGCCAGATCTTTTCGGTCGTGTTCGGAACACAGTCAGAAGCAACGTCGCCTCGGCTCAAGCCAGCGCCGCGGACGTGGAAAATACCCGATTGACTGCCCAGGCGGAAGTGGCAGTCGATTACTACGAGCTCCGCACGCAAGACGCTCTCAAGCAACTGCTCGACTCGACGGTAGTGGCTTATCAACAGTCGCTGCAACTTACGCAAGCTCTCTACGAGACCGGCATTGACACCGACGAAGCGGTGGCGCAAGCCGAAACTCAACTGGAATCTACCGAAGCCCAGGACACGAATCTGGGTATTTTGCGGGCGCAGTATGAGCATGCAATCGCTCTCCTCGTGGGCCAACCGGCCTCGACGTTCTCGATTCCAGTGGCTCCCCTGAAGGCAAACCCTCCGGCAATTCCCTTCGGCGTTCCCTCGCAATTACTGGAGAGGCGACCCGATATTGCTGCCAATGAACGGCTCATGGCCCAAGCCAACGCTCAGATTGGAATCGCAAAAGTTGCCTATTTCCCAACCGTGACGCTGAGTGGGACAGCAGGATTCGAAAGCGTTGCAATCGCCAGCTGGTTTACCTGGCCGGCCCGCTTCTGGTCAGCCGGCCCTTCCCTGGCAGAAACGCTTTTCGACGCCGGTCTGCGCAGGGCCACGGTTCAGCAGTATCAAGCCGCCTTCGACCAAACTGTAGCGAACTATCGGCAAGCCGTGTTGACGGCATTTCAGCAGGTGGAAGACAATCTCGCAGCCCTGCGAATTTTGTCCAAGGAAATTCAGCAACAGGACGCCGCGGTGAAGTCGGCGGAGAGAAACCTGAGGGTCGCGACAGACCGGTACAAGCTGGGGCTCGATCCTTACCTCAATGTGATCACGGCGCAAACCGCGTTATTGAGCAATCAACAAACGGCGGTAAATCTGCGGATGCAACAAATGACCTCGAGCGTCCAGCTGATCGAAGCGTTAGGCGGCGGCTGGGATACGAAGCAGATCCCGTCTCAGCAGCAGTTGATTTCCAAGAATCCGCCAACCTCAGCGCCGTAGTTCAGTCGTTTCCTAGTCGACTTCATGCGCACGGCGTTACCAGCATAATGAAAAATATCTTGTGGCAGACGGGATTTGAATTTGGATTCGATGGTCCCCGAGCAAACTGGTAATTCGTTGGGGCTCACCGCGGCAATCAGTGGGCAACTAACTCTTGGGCCGGCCCTTGCGACGGCAAACACCAGCGAGTATGTTGAGTTCCCTGGAGTAAAAGAGAAGCAAACTTGAATTTTCCGCAATGGGTAGGGCAGGTATTTTTTCTCGATGAAGCAAATTCCGAAGTCGAAACTGGTTACTGTTCATGTCCTGGTCGCCGCCGGGCTTTTTTTATCACCTTTCATCGGAGGGCAGCAGGCGGCTTTAGCAAGAATGCACGAGCAGAAGTGGAAGTTGGTTTGGAGCGACGAATTCAACGGTGCGAACGGTTCTGCCGTCGATGATTCCAACTGGGTGTCTGAAGTCGGCGCAGGAATCTGGGGCAATCATGAACTGGAGTACTACACGGATCGCACAGAGAATGCATTCATGCGAGACGGAGTTCTGGTGATCCGTGCCCGAAGGGAGAACTACGTGGGCCGCGACGGTGTAGCCGAGGACTACACTTCCGCGCGCCTGAAGACTGCGGGTAAATTCTCACAGGCATATGGCCGATTCGAAGCGCGCATAAAGCTTCCGGCTGGTCAAGGAATGTGGCCGGCATTTTGGATGTTAGGCGACGATATCAACAAAGCAGGGTGGCCAGCCTGCGGGGAAATCGACATCATGGAGAATATTGGGAAAGAACCGTCGACGATCCACGGGTCGATTCATGGACCCGGATTTATCGGGGACGTTGGTATTGAGGCTCCCTATACACTACCCGGCAAACGCAGGTTCGCTGACGGCTTTCATCTTTTCGCGGTTGAGTGGGAACCGAATGTAATCCGTTTTTATGTGGACGAGGACCTATACGCAACTCGGACACGTGCAGACCTGCATCCGGGGTGGAACTGGGTATTTGACCATCCCTTTTTTTTGGTGCTGAATCTTGCGGTGGGGGGAGACTGGCCCGGAAATCCTGACGCGACTACCGTTTTTCCGCAAGAGATGCTAGTGGATTATGTGCGAGTCTACCAGCGCGGACGACGCTAAGAGCGAGACCCAAAAATCTTTCTGTCCTTAAGACCTTGATCAACTGGATCCAGATTCGTGTTTACTCAGCCGAACACCAGAGATGAATCAGGAATCTCTGAAGTCAATCATCACGGGCGCGGAACGAAAACCACGAGTTTTGATGCCAACATAAATTACTCCGACCGCGAACCACAGGCCGCCCACGATTTTCGCCAGGTGGTTCAGATTCCACCAGATGACGCTGCAAAAAACGAAGCCAATCAGGGGCAGGGTTGCGTCCCGCAGCCAATTCCGCTTGTATTTCTGCTGGTTTCTCACCCAGAACTGCCAGAACGCCGCAAAATTGACGCCCATAAAGGCAAGAAAGGCGCCGAAATTCAGCAACTCTGCGGCGTGCTCGTAGGCGCTGCCGATTCTGTCGAGCGCAACGGCGCCAACGAATGCTAATACTCCGATCAAAAGAATGTTGTAGGTGGGAGTGCTGGTTCCGGGACTGAGATGGCCGAACACTCTTCGTGGCAGAACGCCATCTCGGCCCATACCAAAAAGCAAGCGGGCTGCTCCCAGGGTACCAGTCAGGCCACTGCCGAAGGCCGCCACAATCAGCGTGACGCCCATCGCATTGAACAAAAGCCTACCCCCCACACGACTGCATATGTCCATGAAGGCCGTCTCAAGATTCGGAAACGAGCGCCAATCCGGCCAAATACGCGCTCCCAGGTAAGACTCAAATCCGCTGCACAAGCCCGCAAAAACGCAGGTCAGTACGACCGCGAGCAAGACGTTGCGCTTGGGATTCTCAACGTCTTCCGCCAACGTTGTAACCCCATCAAAGCCAATGTAAGTCAGCGCCGCGAATGAAGTGGCGGTCCAGATGCGATGCAAGTCGAAGTGCCGCGGATCGTAGATTGGCTGGATTGAAAATAATCCCGTCCAACCTTGCGTTCCATAAAGAAATCGAATCGCCAAAAACACGAAGAAGCCGACGACAATGAACATGACGAACAGCAGGATCTTGTTAGATTCTGCTGACGATCGCACCCCCGCCAGGTTGAGCGCGGTCATGATTCCGGCGATAATCGCGGCCCACGCAATGTAAGGGATGTGCGTGAAGTAACGTTCGTGCAAAGCCGTGGAAATCCACACGGTATTAATCAAAGGCTGTAGCAGATAATCCAAAATCATCGCCCAACCTGCGAGAAAACCCAGATGGGGGTTGAGTCCCTTCCCAACATAGGTGTACGCCGATCCTGCGGTCGGATAAAGAGCGCCCATGCGCCCATAGCTGACGGCTGTGATCAGCATGGCAAACAGCGCAATCAGAATGATGGTGACGAAGTGACCGTCAGAGAGCTTCTGCGCCACGCCATACAGCGGGACGGGAGCGATCGGCTGGATGAGAACAATTCCATAAAAGATCAGATCCGAAAGCGTGAGCGTGCGGCGCAGCCGAACTGCGCTTGAGCTTGTCGTAGATGGCGCCGAGGTGGATCCGCTCATGATCGAACTTGATGGTCAAGGTTGAAACGATTCCCGGTTAGCCTTTGATCGTTTGCGAAGCTTCATCCCAAACCACCGCCGACCTGCGGAAATACGATTCGTTGGCCATATGGCATGCCAGCGCCGCATGGTGTCCAAAGACCGCATCCTCCACCACCGATTGCCGGGAACGAACCGCTTCAAAGAAAACCCACAAATGCGGATGCATGTCGTCGTAGTCAGGACCGCGGAAGGATATCATCTCCGGCATCGGCTCCTGCCCTAATTTGGGATCATTCTCCTGGTGCCATTGCTTCTCATAGGCTTCCCGCATGGTATGGGGAAAGCTCGCGTCGTAGTAACTGGGGCTGGAGTCCTGTCCCGTCTGTGGCGTGAAGCTTAAGCCAAACTCGGTGACTTCAAGAATTCCTTTTGGTCCCTGGAAACGATATGTCTCGGCCATCTCCGCGCT
>JASHPL010000028.1 GCA_030038125.1 Candidatus Sulfotelmatobacter sp. | reverse complement strand
AGCCACGCTCCTGCAGCACCCAGATGTTTCCGTCTG
Source organism: Candidatus Sulfotelmatobacter sp. (assembly GCA_030038125.1). Lineage (GTDB taxonomy): Bacteria > Acidobacteriota > Terriglobia > Terriglobales > Acidobacteriaceae > Sulfotelmatobacter. The sequence goes on along the minus strand of JASHPL010000028.1, from coordinate 7,266 downwards.
GGTCGGAGAAGTTGGCAAGACTGGCGTAGTCGCCCCGCGCCGGGTCGAGCCCAGGTGCGAAACCGCCGTCCCAGGCTCCAATCGGCGTTTTGTGCCGGATTTCGCCGACTTCAACCCCGTGTTCGAGCAGACGGTTTCGCACGGCATCGAGGTCCGTTACGACGAGATAGACCTTACGCAGGGAACCGGCAGGGCGTCGGTAAGTCCCTTGCCGATCTGGATCGAACAGCCTGAACCAGGCGGGGTGAGTTGTACGACGCGGAAAGCATTGTTCGGCGAATAGTCGACGTCGAGTGTGAAACCGACCTGATCGACATAAAAACGCACTGCCCGCTCGACATTACTCACCGGCAGGGTAATCACCTCGATCGAGAATGATGCTGTTCTCACGGTCAGGTCTCCTTTCGGTCGACTAGAACGGCTCGTTCATATCGAATTGCCGCGGGGCGATACTTCTGCGACTGTGAGCTCGCGATCGGGGCCATGCGGGATTACAGTTTGACCCGGCGCCAGCCGCAGCTGCTTGCCTTCGAGCTGTACCGAGACAATTTCCGGCTCGAATGACAAGAAGTTAGAGATGCGGCCGACCTCTGAATACGCCTCAGGGTATGACCAGACCGCAAGATGCGCGTCAGCAATGTCGTAATAGCTGCACAACCCCTTGTAGGGACAGAAAGTCTGGTGTTCCACCGGAGTCAACATGGACTGGTCGACGTCGCCTGGGGGCACGTACCAACGTGGCGCGAAGCCGGACTCGTAAAGAACCAATGGGCGCTTGGTATCGGCTACGACCCGGTCGTGGTGACGGACCACGAGGTTGCGAGAGCTTTGGCGGATGTCGATGCGATGGTAGCTGTCGGCTGCATGACCCACGATTCGTTCGTCTTCTTCGTAGAAGGCATCCATGGTCGGCCAGGCGAAGGCCACGCGTTCCCTTAACTCGCTTGCGTAATCAGGCAAACTGGTGTGCTGCCACGCTCCGCGCCCAGCGCTTCGCCCTCCTGCTCGCACGGCATACCACGTGGTGGGCCCAAGTTCCGCATGTTGTGTCTTGTACTCGGAACGCTCCAGGACGTCTGCAGAAATATCGCTCCTCGGGAAGTACGCCATCGGGTAGTGAGCGGGTTCAAAGAGAAGGACAACATTTTCGCTGTCGGCGATCCAGACGCCACCGAAGCGTACCCGCATGCGACGTCGTAACGGCTCAGCGTATAACAGCTTTTTGGGCAGCGGTTCGGATACGAGAAATCGTCCGATTGCGCCCGTGGATAAAGGACCTTGCTGCCATGAGAGTCCCATGGGACTACCTCCTTATAAAGGGTTTTCAAAGATCGAGAATGACGTTCGCATCTGGCTGTGAGCAGCAGATGAGCGCATTCCCGGTAGTGGGCCTCTCCAGCGGCTCCGGTGAATAATGAATTGAGCCGCCTATCAGACCCGTCATGCACATGTGACACACGCCGGTCCGGCACGACCACCGCACTGGAACATCGCAGGCTTCCGCCAACTCGAGCAGGCTGCTGAATTTCGGGTTCCATGCGACGGCGATCCCGCTGCGCGTAAACGAAACGGATGGGCCTGAGCCGGGCCCTGCTGGAAGGTGAGGAGCATGGTCAACTCGCGACGCACCTGGGGCAAGACCATTAAGAGCACCGAAGGTTTCGGTGTGAACCCGCTCGGCGGGTATGCCCCGGTTTCTGAGCGCATCCCTTAGGTTCTGTAAGAATGAAGACGGACCGCACAAATAAAAGTCGGCGGCGTATGGGACGCCTAGCTTGTCAAGGAGACCTACGTCGACGTGTCCCGCAGCATCAAAGTCCGCGCCCAACCGGTCGCCTCGATCTGGCTTGCTATATAGGATGTAGCGTCGTCCTCGAAGGAGCTGACTGATTAAGGAAAATGATTCTTGGGCGAATGGGTGGTTGGCGCGATTGCGCGCGCCATAAATCCACCAGACTTCCCGATCTGACCTTTCTGCAGCAAGCGCATGCAGCATCGACATTACCGGCGTCACCCCGATGCCGGCGCTCAACAAGACAACAGGGTTGTTGCCGGACCGAAGGGTAAAACTGCCCCGTGGGGCGCTGACCTCCAACAAATCACCTTCTTGAACCTTCTGGCACAGAAATGAGCTCGCGATTCCATTCGATTCGGTCTTTACGCTGATGCGGAAGTGATCGGCCGACGGAAGATCGGATAACGAATAGCTGCGAATTAGGGGTGGTTCATCCGGATTCACTTGCAGGCGGAAAACAATAAACTGGCCAGGCCGCGCGATGGGGAGACGTTTTCCATCTCTGGATGTCAGAACGAAGGAGGTTACACGATCGTTTTCCTTCCGGACACTAGTGACTCTCATCTCGCGAAATCCGGGCCATGCCGGTGCTCGCTCCTCGTTGGCGAGTCCCGAATTCCCGACCCCAGTCTTGTCGCTCGAATCTCGATTAAGCAGTGCCTCAAAAGATGATTGCCAACCCATACTCAGCGCTGGGATGCGCAGGGCTCGCTCCAATTGAGCGCGAGAATGTCCTGGCAAATAGAGCAGGCCATCAATTTCCGCTACCGTCATTCCTTCCGGGCCCTCCGCCACTTTAATAATGTCATCGCCTGCGCCCACTTCTCCTTCCTGCAACACGCGAAAGTAAAACCCGGGTCTGCGATGCGCCACAACCAAGGCCGGCATCCGAGGCTCGTTCATGCGGATACCCAGGCGGTAACAGGTGACCCGAGGCTGTGACACTTCAAATATCGCGCCGCCAATCCGGTATCGATCGCCGATGTAGACCTCACTATCGGCAAGTCCTTCAATCGTGAAATTTTCGCCGAACTGACCGAAAGTGAAATCCTTGCGCATTAGAAAACGTTGCCAGTAATCGTAGGAGTCCATCTGGTAGGCAAACACCGCACGCTGCTCCCCGCCGTGGCCGGCGAGGTCTGCCTGCCCGTCACCATCGATATTCAGCTTCCGCGCCATGCGCCGACCCTCAACTGGAAGCTTCCAGATCGCGGTGCGCACAGTCCTGCCGTTCCACGAGACTTCGCGTGGCAGACCGACATTCAGCGACACCAGCCGCGCCACCGTTGAGTCCTCCTCGCCCGTTAGCACAACGACGATCCGCGCACATTCCCCGATCGCAACTAGGGATCCCGCTCCGTTCGCACCAGTTCTTTCAGGAGTCGCAACGTTTCTGAAGGCTCGGGGCGAATCGTGTAATCGGCGTTCACATCCGCTGCCCTGATCTCACCGCTTGCATCAACGATGTAACGAGCGGGCACGGGCAAGCGGTACTCCGATTCGTCATGAAACCGATCGAGAGTGCTCCCGAAAGATTTGTAGAGGTCGCGCAAGTAATCCGGAAAGGTGAAGACCAGTCCGAACTGCTCGGCGATCTTGAGGTGAAGATCCGTGAGAATGTCAAAGGGCAGACCGAGCTTTTTATGAAGCGCGCGGGTGTACCGCTCCAGTTCCGGCGCGAGCACCACAATTCGCGCCCCCAGTTCGCGCACCGCGGGATCAATTTCTTTAAGAGCCTCCAGCTCCATATTGCAATAGGGTCACCAGTGCCCGCGAAAGAAACTGACCAACATGGGGCCTTGTCGCAGCAGATCCCTGGATCGCACCTCGATCTGATCCTGATTGAGTAGTGCGAAATCCGGGGCGTGATCCCCGATTTTGAGGGCGCGGGCTTCAATTCCGGAGGCCTTGAGCTCGGCTGTCGCCCGATGCATCATGGCGACCCTTTCAGGCGTTACGTTGTAGGGCGCAGCCCCGGACTCGAAGTTCTTTTTAAACTGTTGCAAGCGGTCGTTGAGGTTCGACATGGTCTCTTCTCTCCACTTTCTGTGGATGAATCTGGATCTTCACTTTTCGCTCATCTTGCCGCCAGCATCTGGTCGTTCCCGACAACATCACCAAGAGAGGAGACGAGAGCCGCCTTTTCGCGTTGCAGCACGAGCAACGTCTCATCATCACTACGACATTTGCCCTGAAAAGACTTATGTCGCTCGAGCAAGGCCCGTCCCAATGCCTCCGGTGAATCAATCGCGGCCTCGCGGGCCCAGTTCAACAATTGTTCCCGGTCGAGACTCTGACCAGCATCGTTTTCCGCCTCGGTGATACCGTCCGTGTAGAGAACCAGAAGATCGGATGGCTCAAGCGTCACCACCGTCTGGCGATAGTCGGTACCGGGAATCAATCCAATCGGCAGCCCGAAGGCTTCGGTGACAGCAAGACCGTCATCTTCGTTAAGCCATCCCCATGTTTTGGCGCGAGCGTGATACCAGAGTGGAGGCAATTGTCCCGCATTGCAGAAAGCCAACTGGCCAGTCACTCGATGAAAACTAAGGATAATGGCTGTGGCGTACTTATTTTGTCCGCTGAGCAAGAAGGTCTCGTTCAGCCCCCGCATGAAATCAGATTGATCCCATGTGTCGATGTTTTCGCGGAAGAGCCGGTGCAGTACCTCGGTGGTCGCACTCACCATTTGTCCATGGCCGCTCACATCAGCCAAGGCCACGCGTGAGATAACGTCATTCCCGCAGACGGACATGTAATAGAGATCTCCGCCGCCCTCGTGTTCATTGAGCGGAAGCGAGGCCACCCACGCGGTTAAACTGGAAAGTTGCACCGCCCGAACGATTTTTCGATTCCCACCCCAAACCTCGTTGCACATCAGAGGTTCGAGTCGTTCCTTCAAATCAGACATAAGACTTCCCCCTAAATCGGTCGCAAAACAGTCGATGCACAAGGAATACTCGTCAGCTTCATTTGGCTGGCGGTTACTTCTTCTTGATTGTGAATCCCAGCCTTCCGAGCACGCTTACCGCGCCCGTCTTTCCGCCCTCAAAGTCAGCAGAGCGAAGCTGTTTCCCCGTCGCGAACTCATAAGCTGTACCCAAGATTGCCTTCGGCGGATAACGGTGGCGACCGGAGATCAGCTCATAAGTGGTCGTGGGAGCAAAACCATGCTTAGAGAAAAACTGTTCCGGGCCCAGCCGATCGTACTCGCGTATGGCGCGTAAAACGTCACCCCGGGTCACGCGATCCCATTGCACCATGGTTTTTTCCTCCGGTTCTGTCCCTTGTCATTTCGACCGTGGCAACTACGCTCGCTTCGAACGAAGAGGTTTCTCAGATCGACAAATACTGCTTGATGAGAACCTCAGTTTCGTCAGGATTCTCTTCCGGAAAGAAGTGACCTCCCTTGACTGCCTGCCCACAGACTTCCGGCGCCCACTGACGCCAGATTTCTAGTGGCCCCCCGTCTTTGGCGTAGAAGGTATCGAGTGGCCCGCCCTCGGCCCATAAGTGCAGCATCAGGCATTGGATCTTTTTCGACGCATCCTTGTCCGCATGATCGTGTTCGACGTCAATCGTCGCCGCCGCTCGGTATTCCTCGCAGATGCCATGCACGCGCTCCCGATCGCGATAGGTGGAAACGTATTCCTCGAGAACCCCTGGGCCGAACGAACCTTCGCCAAAAGGATTGTGAAAGACGGCTTCGGGCGCCCCCAGCAGATAGCTTTCCGGGAGCGGATCTTTTTGTGACAACAAAATCCAGGGCCAGTAAGTCCGCGCGAAGCGCGCGTCCGAGCGGTTCCACGCTTCGTAAATCGGAATGACATCGAAGACAGCGAGGCGCTCCACACTCTTCGGATGATCCAGAGCCATACGATAGCTAACGCGCCCTCCGCGGTCGTGACCAATCAGAGTGAAGGTCGCAAAGCCGAGTTTGTCCATCACCTCGACAAGCTCTTTTGCCATGGCGCGTTTGGAATAAGGGAAGTGGTCGTCTGTGGAAGCCGGTACGCCGCTGCGGCCGTACGCACGCAGGTCGACGCAAACGACCGTGTGATTTTCGGCAAGCTTGGGCGCCAGGAATCGCCACATCAAGCTTGAGCGCGGAAACCCGTGCACCAGCAAAATCGCTGGTCCCTTTCCGTAACGGCGTACGAAAATTGTGTTTCCTGAAACCTCTACACGAGAGGTCTCGAAAGAACCCTGATCGGCCATACTTCCCCCCGTTTGGTTTGAGTTCTGTGTTCGTGCTGGTTCGGCGAAGGTGTTTTGCAGGAGAGCACCGAAAGATGTGGCAGTGAGACCTCCGAGAAACTGGCGACGCTGCATTGTTCCCTCCCGCATCATGCGTTAAATGCCCTTAATCTCTCCACCGTCTATACGTACAGCCGCGCCGGTCATCCACTTCGCGGCGGGGGACACGAGGTACGCCATAAGATCCGCAATTTCTTCTGGCTTTCCCAAGCGAGTGATGCCCGCCTGCTCTGGAAACCTTCGAATGGCTTCCTCCACGCTGAGATTGTGAGCAGGTGCCCACTTCTCGAAGAATGCCTGCCGGCGTCCGGTCATTACCGCTCCCGGCGATACGCTGTTGACCTGCACTCTGTCTTTGATTCCTTGTTCGGCGAATGCCTTGGCGAGTGCGTTGATGGCGGCGTTGATCGCCGCGACCGCCGCGAATGCTGGCTTTGGACCGAAAGCTGCGCTTCCCGACATAAACACGACAGATCCGTTCGAAACCTTCAATGCGTCCCAGGCCCGCATCGTCAAGCGGCGCGCGCCGTGAAACTTGAGAGCCATTCCGTCATCCCATTGCGCATCCGTCATCTCAAATAAATCAATCTGCGGGACTGCGCCCGCGATATTGAGCAACGCATCGATCCTGCCGTAGTGATTGAGTGTTCCTTGGATCACAGTTTCCGGTGATTGAGATTGGCGCAGGTCGAGATCGAAGTTCATCGTCTGGGCACCAGCGGATCTGACATCGGCGGCTGCAGCTTCCAACTTATCTTTATCTCTCGCCACCAGCACAAGGGTGGAGAAGTCACGTGCTAGCCGTAGGGCCGTGGCGCGTCCGATGCCTTGACTTGCGCCAGTTACGACCGCAACCGTTTTCTTAGTGTTCATAGTTCCCGACTTCTTCACTCAGCCTTTTTGGGCGAAGGGTCTTATCGCGAGAGGCTTTTGTGCGCCGCTTCCAGGATCACATCGACCACGACCTTCGGATCCGCGTACATCGGAGTGTGATCGACCGGATGTGGCCGAAGTTTTGCGCCCATACGCTCGGCCATGAAACGCTGCGTCTTCGGGTTGATCATGCAGTCTTCTTCCGCGACCAGATACCACGTCGGTTTTGTCTTCCACGCCGGTTTTGGAGCCGGCTCTTGAATGCATTGGACTGCAATGGGACGTTGTACAGCAGCTGCGATGCTTGCCTGATCGGCAGAAGCTTTGTGCGCAAGCGCCCG